>JBBQMG010000001.1:0-80171 GCA_038328705.1 Acidimicrobiales bacterium
CCAACGGCAGCCACGACGACCAACCCACCCAGCAACCACCGGCGCCGCCGACGAGCGCCGCAGAGATGCGCGGTGGCCGGATGAACACGGTCGGTGTACCGACCGAGAAGTCGAAGGACTTCTCCGCATCCAGCAAGCGCCTGTTCCGCCGCCTCGGCCCCGAACGCCCGAAGGCCTACCTCGTACTGGTGCTCGCCATCCTGAGCGTGTCCCTAGTCGTGTCCGGTCCAAAGATCTTGGGTCACGCCACCAACCTCATCTTCGAGGGTCTCGTTCGCTCGTCGAAGGGCGGCGCGGGAATCGACTTCGGTGCACTGCACACGACGCTGTGGGTCGCTGTCGGCCTCTACCTCGCCGGGTACGCGTTGGCGTACCTGCAGGCATTCGTGTTGGCCGGTGTTGTCCAACGCACGATGTATCGCCTGCGTGCCGACGTGGAGACGAAGCTGCATGCAATGCCGTTGTCGTACCTCGACCGCCAGGCTCGCGGCGATCTGCTCAGCCGCGTCACCAACGACATCGACAACGTCGCGCAAAGCATGCAGCAGTCGCTGAGCCAGCTGTTGCAGGGCATTCTCACCATTGCCGGCACCATCGCCATGATGCTGTGGATCTCGTGGCAGCTGGCCCTCGTCGCAATCGTCACCGTGCCTGTGTCACTGATGCTGATGAAGTGGATCGCCGGTCATTCCAAGGGCAAGTTCATCGCACAGTGGAAACACACGGGTGCACTCAACGCGCAGGTCGAGGAGACCTTCACCGGGCATCCGATCGTGAAGGCCTTCGGCCGCCAGCGCGAAGCCCAAGCTCGCTTCGACGCCACCAACGACAAGCTCTACGAAGCCGGCTTCGCCGCACAGTTCATCAGCGGTTGCGTGCAGCCCGCGATGGTGATGATCGGCAACCTGAACTACGTCGCCATCGCTGTCTTCGGCGGCCTCAAGGTGGCCAACGGCTCACTGGGCCTTGGCGATGTGCAGGCCTTCATCCAGTACTCGCGCCAGTTCGCCCAGCCGCTGACACAGACGGCCTCGATGGTCAACGTGCTGCAGTCAGGCATTGCCTCCGCCGAGCGCGTGTTCGAGCTGCTCGATGCACCCGAGCAGAGCCCCGACGTACCTGCCACCATCAACCCGTCGGCGGCAAAGGGCCGTGTCGAGTTCGTCGACGTCTCATTCCGGTACCGGGACGACACTCCACTCATCGACCACCTGTCGCTGGTTGCCGAACCCGGCCAGACCGTGGCCATCGTTGGGCCCACGGGCGCCGGCAAGACAACGCTTGTCAACCTGATCATGCGCTTCTACGAACTCAACAGCGGCATCATCACACTCGACGGTCGCGACATCTCGCAGATGCCCCGTGCCGAGCTGCGCAGTGAGATGGGCATGGTGCTGCAGGACACCTGGCTGTTCGGCGGCACCATCCGCGAAAACATCGCATACGGCAACACCGAGGCCACTGAAGAACAGATCATGGCCGCCGCCAAGGCGTGCTACGTCGACCGTTTCGCCCACTCACTACCCCAGGGCTACGACACCGTGCTCGATGACGAGGGCAGCTCGGTGAGCGCCGGCGAGAAGCAGTTGCTCACCATCGCCCGAGCGTTCCTGGCCAACCCCACGATCCTGATCCTCGACGAGGCCACCAGCTCGGTGGACACGCGCACAGAAGTTTTGATTCAGAGGGCGATGGCAAAGCTGCGCGGCGGGCGCACCAGCTTCGTGATTGCGCACCGTCTGTCGACCATTCGTGACGCCGACGTCATTCTGGTGATGGATGCCGGCCGCATCGTCGAGCAGGGCTCGCACCATGACCTGTTGCAACGCCAGGGCGCCTACTTCACGTTGTACAACGCCCAGTTCGCCGGCGCCGCCGCGGACGTCAGCTGATTGCGCTGACCGAGCTTTGGCGTTGGGCGGCCCTCCGACGGTACGCCAGCGCCGACTTGATTGACCCTTCCCGAGCTTTGGCGTTGGGCGGCCCTCAGGCGGCGCGCCAGCGCCGAAGCCTCGGCGTCAGCTGACTGGGGCAACGTGCACGACGGTGTCGTTGAAGCAGGCGCCGTTGATCAGTGCATCACCGGTTGCAGGTGTCAGCGTGTTGACGCCACAGCCATCCGCGTGATGACGCAACCAGACACCCTTGCTCATCACGGCCACACCCGGGCGGGTGTCGGCGTTGACCTCGACGGGAACGGTGATGGAACCGGCCTCGTTCCATACGCGCACGGTCTGGCCCGCAACGACGCCACACGCAGCCGCGTCGACTGGATGCAACAGGATTGCGAGCGACGGACTTTGGAACTCGCCGAACATCGAGTTCACCAGCTTCGAGGACGCCGGCGAGATCAGGATGAGCGCCCCGCGCGCGACCGGCAGATCGACGTGGTGGGGAACGCCTTGCACGGGGTCCATCAACTGCGCGCGGCCGCCTACCGGCTCCGTATCGACGAACTGCCGTGACGGCACCACCGCCTCACGCGGCCCTGCGTCGGCAACCGCATCCGACATGTGTGCGGTGGTCCAGTCGAAACCGAAGGCGCGGGCCAGCGCAAGACCGGTATCGTCATTCGAACGGCTCTCTCCCACCGGGGCGATGACTTGTGTCACGGGCATCACCATCAGCGAGCCGTAGCTGGACGCGACATCGCTGATCTCGAAACTGGTGGTCGCGGGCAGTACTACATCGGCAAACCGGGTGGTGTCGGTCAGCACCTGCTCGTGCACGACTGTGAACACATCGTCGCGACTGAAGGCGGCCACAACAGCCTGCTGATCGGGGCACATCACCAGCGGGTTGGAGCCCTGCACGAACAGCACCTCGCATGGATCGCCCGAATCGGGTGCCATCCACTGGCCCACTTGATGCAGCGGCAGCGATCGGCGTGGTAGGTCGTTGAAGGCATCCTGCGGCCAACGCCTACGCGGCTTTGCCGCGCCGGCAGAGGTGGAACCGATGACGCCGCTGCCCTGCTGCCCGAAGTGACCGCCCAGCACGGGTAGCGACAGAATTGCGCGACAAGCGGCGCCACCGTTGGCGTTGCGTTCCTGCCCCCAGCCGATGCGCAGCATGCTCGGCCGGGTGGTGCCCCACCAGTCCGCGAGCGTGACGATGTCCGACTCCTCCAGACCGGTGACTTCTGCGGCGCGCTCCACCGTCCACTCGGCTGCCGCCGCCAGGAACTCATCGGCCCCGGTCGCATGTGCCTCGGAGAACTCGCGATCCAGATGGCCGTTGCGGGCCCAGTGATTGGCGATCGCAAAGGCGAGCACGGTGTCGGTACCCGGCCGGACAGCCAGATGGAGGTCGGCGCGCTTTGCCATCGCGGTGCGACGCGGATCGATGACGACGACCTTGGCACCGGCAGCCACCGCGTGCTGCACGAGGGGCGGGAAATGGGTATTGCTGATCGTCGGGTTCGCTCCCCAAATGACCACCAACTTGCTGTGCACCACATCCCGCGGATCGGCGGAGGCCATTTCGCCGAACACGCTGACCCATGCCGCGCCCATCGTCTCGGCGCAAATGGTGTGATCGATGATGGTGGCCCCGATCGCCGCGAAGAACGCTTCCGACAGGCTCGCCCGCTCGAGAACGGCAGCCGACGAGTTGTAGGTGAACGCCACCACTGCATCGGCGCCCTTGCTGTCGATTGCTCGACGCATGCGACCGACGATCAAAGCGGTCGCTTCCTCCCATGTGGCCTCGCGAAACTCGCCGGCACCCTTTGGCCCGGTGCGCACGAGCGGGGTCATCACTCGTTCGGGCGCGTACACCCGCTGTGCGTGACGCTTCACCTTCGCGCAGATCCAGCCATCGGTGAACGGGTTGTCGGGCGACGCATCGACATTGGTGATGCGCCCGTTGGTCACGGTGACTGCCAGCGAGCAGGCGTCGGGACAATCGAGGGTGCAGGCCGTGTGGATGACGCTGATGTTGGAACGGCTCGTGTCGGTCATGACGCGGGTCTAGCCGAACGGCTGCGACGTGGCAAGCAACACCAGGCAAGTGACCTTTGCCCCTAACCCGCGATGCGCCGTGATACGTACCGTTGAGTCATGGAAATGCAAGAGTTCCGCTCTCGCGCCGAGGCCATCGTGCGCGACAGTGCGCTTGGCTACGACCAGAAGCTGCGCCGTCTCGCCGCGCTCGCCACCGAGGCGATCGAGTACCCATTTCTGTCCGACGCGTGCCGAGAGGCGCTCGACAAACGGGTGATCTGCGACATGTACGAGGGCAACGCGCCGTACACGGCGCGATACATCCTTCCCGACTACGCGAAGGCGATGGCGCAGGGCTCTGCGCACCTCGAACTGGAACCGCCGACCACCCTCGACGAAGCGCTCACGTTCCTGCAGGTGATGTACGCCCACGTGCCGTCGGTGACCACGTACCCCGTTTACCTCGGCGATCTCGACCGGCTGCTCGAACCGTTCGTGGACGGTATCAGCGATCGCGACCTCGACGAGAAGCTACGACGGTTCTGGATCGGTCTCGACCGCATGGTGCCCGACGCGTTCGCGCACACAGACCTTGGCCCCACCGACGGCCGGGTGGTGCGATCGATCCTGCGTGTCGAGCGCTCACTGCGCCAGGTGGTGCCGAACATCACATTGCGGGTCGACCCCACGCTCACACCCGACGACCTCGTGTACGACGCGGTCGCCACGGTGTTCCAGACCGGCAAGCCGCACTTCGTGAACCACCCGATGATGGTCGCCGATCACGGCGAGGCATACGCCGCTGTGAGTTGCTACAACTCGCTCAAGATCGGTGGCGGTGCCCACACACTCGTCCGCATGAATCTGAAGGAGGTGGTGTTGCGTCACACCGGCGGCGTCGATGCGTTCCTCGCCGACACGCTACCCCGCTTCGTCGAGCTCACCGCCGAACTGGCTGAAGCACGCATTCGCTCGCTGGTCGAACAGCAGCGCTTCTTCGACACGCATTGGCTGGCCGCCGAAGGTCTGATCTCCATCGACCGCTTCTCGGCGATGTTCGGCGTGTTCGGGCTGGCAGAGGCCGTGAACCTGTTGATGGCCCATGAGGGGGAACCGGGCCGGTACGGCCACGACGCCGCGGCCGATGCGGTGAGTTATCGCATCGTCGAGCGCGTGGCCGAACTGGTCGCGAAGCGGCCGATGCCGTATTGCGAGGGCGGTGGAGGGCGCTGCTACCTGCACTCCCAGAGTGGCATCGACCTCGACCGAGACGTCACCGCAGGCACCCGCGTCCCCGTCGGCGAAGAGCCGGGCATGCTCGACCACATCCTGACGTGCGCCCCGCACCACCGACTGTTCTCAGCGGGCATCAGCGATGTTTTCCACGTGGACGACACCGCTCTCGCCAACCCGCAGGCCGTGGTCGACATCATCCGCGGTGCCTTCCGTTCCGGCATGCGCGACTTCACGTTCAATCTCGACTCGAACGAGTTCATTCGCATCACCGGCTATCTCGTGCGCAAGAGCGACCTGATCGACATCGACACCAAGGGCGCATTGCACAGCAGCGACTACCTGGCCGCCGGTTCGGAGAGCTCGTACCACTTGACCCAACGAGCTGTGAAGAGGATCGGCTGCTATGAACTCAGCCCGCGGCCTGATCACTGACACCATCGCGTTCTCGAGCGTCGACGGCCCAGGCAACCGGTTCGTCGTGTTCCTGCAGGGCTGCAACTTCGACTGCATTGCCTGCCACAACCCGTACACGATCAACGTGTGCAACGACTGCGGCGACTGCCTGGCCACCTGCTCGACGGGCGCACTCACGTTCGGCAACGACGGGCACGTGGCCTGGAACGAGGCCGTGTGCGAGGGAACCGACACCTGCCTTGCAACCTGCTCATGGGATGCCACACCGAAGGCCCGGTCTCGTCAGGTCGACGAACTGCTGGCCGACATCCGCCGGGCCGCACCCTTCCTGTCGGGCATCACCGTGTCGGGCGGTGAGGCGACCCAGCAGGTGGAGTTCGTCCACGCGCTGTTCTCCGCTGTCAAGGCCGACCCGGCACTGCACCACCTTACGTGCTTCATCGACTCGAACGGCTCGGCAGCGCGCGAGGTGTGGTCGCGTCTCGCTCCGGTGATGGACGGGGCGATGATCGACCTGAAGTGCATCGACCCGCAGATCCACCACGTGATGACAGGGCAGCCGAACGACCAGGTACTCGAATCCATCCGCTATCTCGACGCCCTCGGCAAGCTCCACGAAGTGCGTCTGCTGCTCATCCCCGGCGTGAACGACGACCCGGATCTGCTGCGCCGCACCGCTGACTGGCTGGCCGACGTCGACCCACTGATGCGGTTGAAACTCATCGGTTTCCGTTCACATGGCGTGCGGCCCAACGGGCGCGAGTTGGTGCAACCCTCCGCCGAACACATGTCCCGCTATCGCGACGCGTTCGCGAACCGCTCGCAATTCAGCGTCTGCTGCATCTAGCTCTGATCGTTCCCACCAGGGTTCTCATGACCGATCAGAGCTACTCTGCAGCGATGATCGCAGTGGTGGTGGTTCGCGCGGGACAGCTCCCTGCAGGCGGGGCGGAAGCCATTGCCGAATGCGCCGGCCGAGCAGTGCTCGTCGGCAGCGAACTGGCCGCCGCCCTCGCCGACCTGACCGGCATTGCGACCGAAGTGACCACCGTCGAGCTGGCCGATTTCCTGCCAGGCGCCTGGGCCCACGCCCTGGCGCCGTTGTTCGCCGACGAGCCGGCGCTGGTGTTGCCCGGCTCGCCCGACGGCCGCGACCTGGCACCCCGGCTGGCCTCCCTGCTGCAGCGTCCTCTGTTCGCCGGCGCCACCTCCATCAGTCCCCAGCGCATCGAGATGGCGCGCAACGGCGGTCGCGAGCTTCACTCCAGCTCACCGGGCCCTGAATTCGTCGCCACACTGCAGCCAGGCGTGCGCGGCGTGGAGGCAAACCCCGACCTGGCCACGCCAACCGTGACGGCCGTGAACCTCACGCTCACCGAGGATGAACACGATGCCAGCGTGCTCGCCGTGCACCCGCCCGACCCCGCAACTGTCGATCTGGCCGAGGCGCCACGAATCGTTGGCGGCGGCGCCGGGTTGGACGGACCGGAGCGAATCGAGCAGCTCGCCCACGTCGGGGCCACACTGGGCGCCAGCATGGGCGCGACACGCGTGGTCACCGACCGCGGCTGGGTGCCCCACGAACGCCAGATTGGTACCACCGGCGTGGTCGTCGACCCTGACCTGTACCTGGCCTTTGGTGTCAGCGGCGCGGTGCAGCACACCAGCGGCCTGGGCAACCCGGCGCACATCATCTCGGTCAACACCGACCAGCACTGCCCGATGATGCAACTGGCCGACCTGGCGATCGTTGCGGACGCCAACGAGACACTGGCAGCACTGGATGCGCTGCTCACCGGTGGCACCGCATGACCGACGAAACCACGGCAACGGACGTCGATGTCATCGTCGTCGGGGGCGGGCCGGCCGGTTCGTGCGCGGCGCTGGTCGCCGCCCGCGCCGGCCTTTCGGTGGTGCTGTTGGAACGTGGGCCGTTCCCCGGCAGCAAGAACATGTACGGCGGCGTGGTCTACCCGCGCATTCTCGACGAGTTGATCCCCAACTGGTGGGAGGAGGCCCCAATCCAGCGGTGGGTCACGCGACGCAGCACGATGTTGCTCACCGACACGCAAGCGCTGACGGTCGACTTCCGCGCGGAGGCCTGGGGCAAGCCGCCGTACAACGGGGCCACCGCCTTCCGCCCCGACTTCGACAACTGGCTGGCCGGTCACGCACAGGCTGCTGGCGCGCAATTGATCACCAGCACCACCGCCACCGGGCTGCTGCGCGACAACACCGGCAAGGTCGTGGGTGTACGCACCGACCGGCCCGATGGCGACCTGCACGCACATGTGGTAATCGCCTGCGACGGCGTCAACAGCTTCCTCTCCAAGGAGGCCGGCCTCTACGAGCACACCGATGCAAAGCACTTCACGCTCGGCGTGAAGGAGACGTTGGCGCTGCCCAAGGACGTGATCGACGAGCGCTTCGGCGTACGCGGTCGCGAGGGTGTTGACATCGAGATCATCGGCGCCACGGGCGGGGTCAACGGCGGCGGCTTCCTCTACACCAACCTCGACACAATAGCCGTTGGCGTGGTGCTCAAGCTCAACAAGCTTGGCTCGCAACAGCAACGGCCGGAGCAGATCATCGCCTCGCTCAAGCAGCATTCGGCGATCGCGCCACTGGTGCAAGACGGTGAGCTGAAGGAGTACAGCGCGCCTCACATCCACGCGGCAGGGTTGAAGCTGATGCCGAATATGACCACCGACGGCATGCTCGTGGCCGGCGATGCCGCCGCGCTGTGCCTGGCCGCCGGCATCTGGTTGGAGGGCGTCAACTTCGCCATGGCCAGCGGCATGTACGCCGGCGAAACCGCAGTCGAGGCGGTTCGAGCGGGCGACACCAGCGCCGGTGGCCTGGCCGGCTACCAGCGGCGCCTCAGCGACACCTTCGTTCTGCGCGACCATCGCAAGCTGCGCCGGGCACCCGAGTTGGTGCTCAGCGATCGCGTGCAACACCTCTACCCAGGCATGGTTGCCAACGTGGTCGAGCGTATGTTCCGTGTCGACAACCCCACGCCCAAGCCGGGTGTGCGACGCATTCTCAACCAGGAGCGCAAGCGTGCCGGTGTTCGCCGCCGCGACCTGCTGCGCGATGGGTGGACAGGTTTCAGGAGCTTCGGATGACCGACCATTCCGGCGACACCAGGTCGCACCCCGCACAGATTCTCGCCCCCAACGAGTGGGGCGGCATGTCGTTTCAAGAACGGATGGCAACAGCCGAGTTCCGCATTCACCATCAGGCGCACATCGTGGTCGATGGCTCGGTGTGTGAAGGCTGCAGCACACGCGAGTGCATCGTTGCCTGCCCGGCCAACCTGTTCATTCCCACCAGTGATGGCGGCATCGTGTTCAACCACGAACAGTGCTTCGAGTGCGGCACCTGCTACCTCGTGTGCAACAAAGAGGGCGCCATCAGTTGGAACTACCCGGAGGGCGGCCACGGCGTCGTCTTCCGTCGCACATGATCGTCGCCTGCCTGAAGTGGGTCACCCACCCCGGGGAGCCACACGACGCCCGGTTCGCCGGCATGAGCCCCGCCGATCAATCGGCGTTGGAGTTCGCTCTGACCCAGGCGGCCGTCACGAGCGCCGAGGTCACGGTGGTGACGGTCGGGCCGCCGGCAGCGGAGTCGGTGCTCCGCGATGCAATCGCCTGCGGCGCGCACCACGCGATTCGTATCGACGCGCCGGCAGCGCTCACCAGTGCACAGGTGGCCGAGGCCATCTCCACCGCCGTGCCTTCGGCGCAGTGGGTCTGGTGCGGTGACTACTCGCTCGACCGCGGCACCGGCAGCGTGCCCGCATTTCTCGCTGCCAGCCTCGGTGCGCAACAGGCATTGGGCGTCATCGCCATCGAGTCGTCCGGCGATGGTCACGTCACCGCCATGAGGCGCCTGGATGGAGGACGTCGCGAAGTGCTCGCCGTCAGCCCGCCGGCAGTCATCAGCGTCGAGGGCGCCACCGCTCACCTGCGCCGCGCCGGGTTGGGCGCGTTACGCGCAGCCACCCAGGTTCGGGTCGAGGTGCGCCAACCAGCTTCGACAGTTCACGTTGAAGACGCGATCATCCACCCCTATCGCCCTCGCGCCCGAGCGCTCGCCGCCCCACGCGGCGCCAACCCGCTCGACCGCTTGCGGGCGCTCACCGACGCCGGCGGCGCAGCCCCCGAACACGGCGAGTCAGTCGTACTGGAACCGGCCGAGGCCGCCGAGCGCATCGTCACTGCGCTGCGCAAATGGGGCTACCTAGAATGAACTACACCCCGGTGGATCGCCTCGACGACGTGGGCAACGCGCTGCTCAAAGCCGCCGACACGCTGTTGGCCAGCGAAGGCGCCTCGGCACTGACCGTGCGCCGGATTGCCAATGTCGCCGGCATGAGCACGATGAACGTGTACTCACGTTTCGGCGGCAAGGACGGGGTGGTGGAGCACCTTTTTTCGCATGGCTTCGCGCTGCTCGCCGAGGCGATGAACGAGGTGCCCGAGACCGACGACCCGATGCTCGACCTCAGCATCTGTGGTGAGGCATATCGGCGATTCGCACTCGATCACGCCACCCTCTACGCAGTCATGTTCGACCGAGTGGTGGCCGACTACGTGCCCACACCCGAGGCTCAGGCCGCGGCGCTGGGCACGTTGCATCTGCTGGCTGCTCGACTGCAGCGCACCATGGATGCCGGCATCCTGCGACCCATGGATGCGACTCAGGCATCGGCGATCGTGTGGAGTACGTGCCACGGCGTGATCAGCCTGCAGCTGAAGCATCAGCAGTTCACGTACGTCGATTGGCATCAGGTGTACCGAGACGCCACCGCCGCAGTCGTCCTGGGGCTGGCCCTGTGAGCTGCGGCGACCGATGACCAAGTACCTCGGACGCACAACCTGGAGCGACCACTGGAAGCCCACTCGGCGCCCGCTGCTGGTGGTGCCGATCGGCGCCTGTGAGCAGCACGGTCCGCACCTCCCGTTGGACACCGACACACGGATCGCAGTCGCCCTCGCGGAAAGTCTGGCCGACAAGTTCGACGAGGGCGACCTGCTGGTGGCGCCGTCGCTCACGATCACGTCCAGCGGCGAGCACGCGTCGTTCCCCGGCACGCTGTCCATCGGCGCCGAGGTCATGGAACAGGTGATCGTCGAGTTGGTGCGCAGCGCCGATTGGAGCGCAGGCGTCGTGTTGGTCAATGGCCACGGTGGCAACAGGCTGCCTGTCGAACGCGCCGTGCGCACGCTCCTCGAGGAACAGCGTCGAGTGTTCCCCTGGTGGCCGAAGATCGCCGGTGGCGATGCGCACGCTGGCGACACCGAAACCTCCATCATGCTCGCGCTCGCACCCGACCTTGTGCGGATGCACCGCGCCGAGGTGGGCAACACCGAGCCACTGGCCGACCTGCTCGAGGAGATGTTGGAAGGGGGCGTACGGGCCGTCAGCGAGAACGGCGTCTTGGGCGACCCGCGCCACGCATCCGCTTCCCATGGCCGAAACCTGATGACCCGCCTCAACATCGACCTCGTCGCGGCCGTCGACGAGTGGTGGGACTAGGTGCCGGGGATCCGCTACCGCGTTGATTCGTCGTGGCGTCGGCCAGGCGACGGACGGGTGTTGATCGCCGGCTCTCCACTCCGGCTTTTCCGACTCTCCACCGGCGGCGCGCAGGTGGTGGCGATGGCGGAGGTTGGCGAAGAGCCCGACACCGCGCCGGTACACCAACTGCTCGATCGCTTCGTCGACGCCGGGGCACTGCATCCGCTGCACGACCGCAGCCCGTTCACCGCCGCACACGTCACCGTCGTCATTCCTGCGTATGGTCAACTGCCGTGCAACCTGCCCGCTGGCGTGCAGGTCATCGTGGTCGACGACGCGTCGCCCGTTCCGCTCACGCTCGACGCGCACTCCGACGACGCTCACCATGTCATGCCTGGACTGCGGCAAACCGTGCTTCGGCATGACGTGAACCAGGGGCCGGCCGCCGCTCGGAACACCGGCCTTGCGGAGGTGACCACTCCGCTGGTCGCATTCGTGGACACCGACGTACAACTGCCCGACGGCTGGCTGGAGCCATTGCTCTCTCAATTCGCCGACGAGCGAGTGGCACTCGTAGCCCCACGCGTCGCCGGGGCGCCCGGCGACACTTGGCTGGCCGGGTACGAGCAACGGAACAGCCCACTGGACCTGGGGCCCGAGCCGGCGCGCATCGCGGCCGGCACGCGAGTCAGCTACGTGCCGGCCGCCGCCATGGTCTGGCGCACCCACGTGCTGCGCGAGCTTGGTGGCTTCGACGAAGCGATGCGACTGGGCGAGGACGTCGACCTCGTATGGCGCTGCGCGGCAGGCGGCCACCGCAGCCGCTACGAGCCGACGTCGGTGGTGTACCACCAAGCGCGCTCGACGGCGAAGGCGCTGTTGCGTCAACGATTCGGCTATGGCCGCTCGGCGGCAACACTGGCTCGCCGCCATCCCAAGGCGTTGGCACCAGTGCGGATGAGCGGCTGGAGCGCGCTCTCCTGGCTACTGCTCGCCGCACGTCGTCCGCTGCTGGCCATCGGGGTAGCCGGCGGCACCACCATCGCGCTGCAGCGCAAACTCACCGACGTACCGCCGCGGGAATCGGCGCGTCTCGCCGGCCTTGGCCACCTGGCTGCCGGGCGCCAGTTCGCGAAGGCGATCACCCGCGTGTGGTGGCCACTTGCGATCGCGGCGGCCGTCGTGAATCGCCGCGCAAGGGCGGTAGTTGTCGCGGCACTCGTCGGCCCGGCACTGATCGATGCCGTTCGTGCGAAGTCGCCACGACCGCTGACCGACGCACCCTTCGCAACGGTGGACCAGATGGCCTACGGCGCCGGCGTGTGGGCAGGTGTGCTGGCGGAGCGCGAATTCAGGCCGTTGTGGCCCGAGCTCACGAACTGGCCGCCGCGAAGCGGCGGCTGAGGTCGTTGCAGTCCTCGCAGATGTCGGCGGGGATCAGGCCCCACCGCATCAGCCGGTTGAACACCATGCAGCCGAGGCAGAACGCAAACGCCGACTCGAGCGTGGCAGCCAACACCAACGCCGTGATGAGCCCGGCGCTGACCATTGCGGAGCCGAATGCGGTGGCCAGCAATGCACCGCCACTGAAGGCCAACCCGACGCCCTGCGCGAAACGCTTCGGCGGGCCGGCGACCAACTGGTGCTCGACATGGAGCCGCGGGGTGACCACGCGAGTGACGAACTGGCCGAGCGGGCTGAACCGTGGGCCACTGAGCACCCGAGCCAGAAAGCCGTAGGCGAGCGGCAACAGCAGCCACCATTGGCGGAACACGAGGTACGCCACTCCCTGCGCGACGACCCCGGCAGCGACCAGACGTGCCGAGGTTTCGTTGACCGGGTTGGGGAACTCGAACAGACGCGAACGCACACCGCGATGTTAGACCGACAAATCTGATCAGACAACTCAGGATTAGCCCTACCCCAAACACTGGGCGCGAAACACGGACAAGGTTGTCTGCTCGGCGCGCCCGTGGGGCTGGAGGGCGACAAAGGTGGCTGTGTTTCGCGCCCAACCGTTGGGTCTCGGCGGCCTCGGCGGCCGCGTCGGCTGGGCTACCCACGTTGCGAGGGGCCCGGGGCTACCGTGGCGGGCGCATGACTGTTCGCCTGACCGTTGATCGCGCCGCCTGGGCTTCGCACGTACAGACCGTTGCCGACACCTATGGCGAAGGGCTCATCGCCGTGGTCAAAGGAAACGGATACGGCTTCACCAGGCCGGTGCTCCACAGCATCGCGGCGGCCAACGACGCCCGCTTCGTCTGCGTGGGCACCGTCCACGAGCTTGCTGACGTTCCTGCGGAGCTCACCGCTGTGGTGCTGACGCCGACGCTGACTTCGCCACCCGACGCACGAGCAGTTCTGACGGTGGGCAGTGTCGACCACGTGCGTGCGCTGGACGGATGGGCAGGCAGCGTGATGGTCAAGCTGGCCAGCAGCATGCGTCGCTACGGCGCCGCCCCCTCGGAGCTGGCTGGACTGCTGGCCGCAATCGATGCCAACGGGTTGCAGGTCACCGGCTTTGGGTTGCATCTGCCGCTGCAGGGCGACGACGAAGCTCGCCGTGCCGAGATCGAGCAGTGGCTGCCGGCGGTGCCATCAGGGTCACCGTTGTGGGTCAGCCACCTCAGCGCAAGTTCGTTCCACCGGCTCTGCGCCGCGCACCCGGCTCGCCAGTTCCGCATCCGCGTCGGCACCGCACTCTGGCACGGCATCCCCCGCGCCGGCTTCCTGCGCCTCACCGCCGACGTGCTGCAGACCTGGCAGGTACACGCCGGCGAGACGGCCGGCTATCACCTCACACCGGTGCCCGTCGACGGCACGCTCGTTGCAATCGGCGCCGGCTCCACTCACGGCATCTCGCCAATAGGGGATCTGAGCCCGTTTCACTTTCAGCGCCAGCGGTTGGCGTTGTTGGAACGACTGCACATGCACACCTCGTTGGCAGTCGTCCCAGTGGGCCAGCCGTGCCCGAAAGTCGGCGTCTGGGTCGATGTGCAACGCCCACTGATCAACACCGCGGTGGACGAATTGCTGTGGACCTGAGACCCACGACGCCGACTGCAATCGCACCCGCGGCGACGAAGCGCTACATCGAGCTCGACGTCATCCGTGCCGTGGCGCTCATCGGAGTGTGCGTCATGAACTACCACGGCTACCTCATCCTCGACGGCGCCAAGTATCCGCCGACCAACTTCGTCGAGCGGATCTTCGACCCGTGGAACGGGCCGCTCTCCACTCGCTTTGCAGCAACATTCGTCACCGTCGCCGGAATGGGCGTCACGTTGCTGACCCGGCGCAGCCGGACCAGCGGTGACCCGCGTGCGATCAGCGCCGACCGCTGGACACTCATTCGCCGCGGTGTGCTGCTGTACGCATTCGGCTTCGTCCTGAACTGGGTGTGGAACGGCACCATCCTGTTCTTCTACGGCGCCTTCTTCATCGCCGGTGCGATGCTGTTCCACTTACGCAGTCGATGGTTGCTGTCCATCGGCACCGGCGCTGTGGCCGTCGCCGCCAGCATCCAGTGGTGGGCACTCAACCAGCGAAGCAATGGGCATCACACATGGTGGCTGCTCAATGCCGACGGCGCGACCAATCGTTCTCCGCGCGACCTGCTGCTGGATACCTTCGTGCGCGGCACCCATCCGCTACTGCCATGGCTGGTGTTCTTGTGCATGGGCATGGTGCTGGGCCGACTCATGCCGTTCAGCGAGCGGCGGCGGACCGCACTCGCCACGGCCGGTTCGGCGTGCATCGCAATCGGCTACCTGGCCCACGACTCGGTTGCGTGGCACCCGCTCCTGTCGTCAACTGATCCGTTCGATCGCGGCGTACTTTTTTCACTCACCGCGGTTGGTTGGTCGCTTTTAGCTGTCAGTCTTGTCGGCTGGGTGGCCGACGAGACTGCCCACTCTGGCGTGACCAGGGTGCTGGCCGACACCGGGCGCACGACGCTGACGTTGTACGTCGGCCATGTGCTGGTCTACAACCTGCTGGTTCACTGGCTGGAGTGGGTGCGGCCGGGAGCGCTCGGCACCGCGCTGCTCTTCGCCACCATCTACTGGCTGTGTGCTGTCGCGGTGGCCACGATGATCCAACGACGGGTCGGCATCGGGCCGCTCGAATGGGTCTACCGAAAGTTCAGCAGCACCCAGCCATAGCGAGGACTACGACAGCGACGACTACGACAAGCGAGGACTACGACAAGCGAGGACTACAGCACGTCCTTGAACGTGTCGCACGTGGTTGGGTCCTGGGTGTTGAAGCCGGTCATGAACCAGGTCTTGCGCTGCTCGGCTGAGCCATGCGTCCAGCTCTCGGGGTCGATGCGGCCCTGAGTGCGTTGCTGGATGCGGTCGTCACCCACACCCTCGGCAGCGATGATGGCTTCTTGGATCTCCTGTGCGTTGTCCAGCAGGCCGCGAGTATTCGCGTCGCCGACCCAGGCTCCGGCAAAGCAATCCGCCTGCAGCTCCAATGCCACTGAATACTGATTGGCGCGACCGGGGTCGTTCTGTGACGCCTGCTGCGCCTGCGCGTTGGTACCCAGCAGGTTCTGAACGTGGTGGCCGTACTCGTGAGCGAGGATGTACTGCTCGGCCAAGTCGCTGGTGGTGCCGATCAGCTGGTTCTCCAGCTGCTGCAGGAACTCCAGATCGATATACACCAGGTGATCGGCCGGGCAGTAGAACGGCCCGGTCTCGCTGCTGGCCTGGCCGCATTCGGTGCTGACCCCACCGGTGAACCACACGGTCTCGGTGACCTCGTAGTTCGTGTTGAAGAACTGTGGCAGCGCCCGGGACCAATAGTCCTGCACGTCGTTGGTGACACCGCAAACGATCTGCTCCAGTTCGGTGACACAACCCGCTGTGCTGGAACCCGTGGATTGCGCGGGCAGCGTGGCTGCTTGCGTCGATCCGCCGGCGCCCAACAACTTGGGCAGGAAGACGGCTGCCAGCAGCACGAGAATGCCGATCAGACCACCACCGGCCTTGAGGCCGCCCGGAAGACCGGGCATACCACCGCCGCCGCCACCCATGCCCGGAATCTGGAAAGGAAAGCCACCGCCGCCACCCCCGCCGCCCTGACCCCGCCGGTCATCGATGTGTGACGAATCTGTACTGCGGATCTTTGTCATGAGGGCCGTTCTACCCGAAATTGCGGCCGACCAAACGCCGGTGTCAGGCGGTTGCCCGCGCCCGACGCGAGCGGTGGATGCCCCGCACCGCTACCGCGCCAGCACCGATGAGCGGGCCGCGATCGCCAAGACGCACGGGTGTGATTCGAGCCCCGCGGGAGAAGGAAAGCTTGGTGTGCTCGTCGAGTGCTTCCTGTGCAGAGTTGAAGAAGGTGGCACCGAAACCGAGCGCGACCGACCCGCCGACGACCACCAGATCGAGGTCGAGAACATTGCACACCGAGGCACATGCGCGACCGACCAGCCGGCCGGTGCGCTGCATGATTTCGTAGGTTGGTTCGCTGGGTGGACGGCCGGTGATCGATTCGATCGCAGCACCTGACGCCTCCGCCTCCAGGCAACCGCGTGAGCCGCAGGGGCAGCGGCGGCCGTTGGGCTCGACGATGATGTGCCCGACGTGGCCAGCGTTTCCGGTGCCACCATCGAGTAACTGACCATTCAGCACGATGCCGCCACCGACACCGGTACTGACCACCATTGCGAGAAAGCTCTGCTTGCCCTGCGCGGCCCCGAGCCAACCCTCGGCGAGCGCCAGCGCCTTCGCATCGAGGTCGCCGAAAACCGGCAGGCGGGTGGCCGCGACCAACCGCTCGCGCATCGGGAAGTTGCGCCACGAGTGAATGTTCAGCGGCGAGATCGTCTCCACGTCGGGGGTGGTGGGGCCAGCGCTGCCGACACCAACCGCGACCACGCGCATGCGGTGGTGCTCGCGTGCACGCGCCATCTGTGTCTCCAGGACCGCGTTGAGCGTGGCGAACAGTGCGTCCGCATTCAGATCGTGGTTGACCTCGACCTTGTCGCGGTCAATCAGCTCGCCCTGCATGGTGACGAGGCCAACGCCCATCTTCGTGCCGCCGATGTCGATTGCCAGCACAACATCAGGCATCCGTGGCTTGGGCGCGTCGGCGACATCCTTTGCGTCAACGACTGCCGCCGAATCGATTGCAGAGGGCTCGGACATACGTCAGCCGACGCGGCGCGCCGACTCCACCAGATTGATCTCGTACAGCACCAGGTCGAGCGCGTCAGCGCTGACCATGCCCGAAAAGCGCTGTGGGTTGTCGGGCGTGATGCATGCCGCCAGCGGGTTGAGCAACGTCCATGGCGTGGGGTGCGCGAACTGCACCACGCTGTAACGCTCGCCGGTGTAGCCGGGGGCAGCGACCACACGATGGATGCCGGTGCGGATGACTCCATTGGTCAACCGCTCCAGCATCATGCCGGTGTTGATGATCACCTGCCCGCCCGGAGCCACCGCATCGACCCATTCGCCGTCAACCAAAACCTGCAAACCAGGGGCAGTGGAACGGGGCAGCGCGGTGATGAGGTTGATGTCACCATGTGCACCTGCCCACACGTGCCCAGCGCCGCCACCGTCGGGCGCCTGCTGCATGGCGGGGTAACGGATGGCACGGGTGAGGGTTGCCCCATTGGTGGTCATCTCATCGAAATACGACTCGTGGCAGCCGATGCCCTCGGCGATGATGCGCAGAAACCGACGCTGGATATCTTCGACCTTGCGGTGGAACATGTTGAGCACTTCGGTGATGCCGGGCACAGCGGCTTCGGGCAACACCTGCGGGCCGTAGCGGTGCGGGTAGCGAGTGCGCAACGGGTGTCCTTCGGGGAGGGTGAGCCCCCAGTTGAGCATCTCCTTCCAGTCGGGCACATCGCTGCTGGCGGCGGTTTCCACCAGCAACCCGGTGTATCCGGTTTGGCCGTGAGAGTCAGGCACAACGAAGGCCAGCTTGGTCTCCTGTGGGTGCTCGAAGAACTCCTTGAGCATCCCGTAGGCGGTATCCAACATGTCCTCGGAGAGGTCGTGCAGCGTGTAGACGAATCCGGTGGTCAGGCTGCGGCGCACTCCATCAACCACCGCGCGCCGTTGCTGCGCGCTGCCATTCTCGAACGCAAGAAGGTCGACTTCCAGAATTTCGCTCATGTCCAACACCGTAGCCCCAGTGCTGGGATTCGGTCATCGGTGTGATTTTGTCAAGAAATCCAAGAGAGAGCCAAACCATTGCCACGCTCCGTGCGTGTCCGTGGTTGTGGAAAATGTGAGCGGACGGTCAGACGAGTTCATCATCAGCTCGCTCTTTCGCGACCTCTCTTCGGTCGACCTCGACGTGGACAGCGCATATGCCGGCGTGACCCGGCGCGTGCAACACGTGAAACGGCGCCGGGTGGCGCTGGCCGGCGGGGCTGCATGCGTCGCACTCCTCGGTGGAGTTGTCTTCGCCGGAATTCGCATCGGCACGCCCGACGGTGTGCGGCCTGGTGGCCCGGCCACCGACCAGCGCGGAGATCTGACCCCCGACTCCGGGTCCGTGACAACCTCCACGCTCCTTCCAGCCACTGCGATGGTCGAGCCGCCCGCGGTAACGCCCACGGAACCGATTGCGACGGCGGCGGTCGCCGATGACGATGTTCCAGAGAACAGCGCCGCACCAGTCGGCGGGTCCTCCGGTGCGGCGCCTGGCACTGCCTCAGACAGCAGCGCGCCGAGCACGACCGACGACGACGGGCAGAGCGGTCATGAAGGGCCAGATACCACTGACGACGGCCACAGCGCCGACGACAGCGGCGCCGACGACAGCGATGACCACGACAGCGCCGACCACAGCAATGACCACAGCGATGACCACGACAGTGGCCAGGACAGTGGCCATGACGGCAGTGGCGGTGAAGGTCAGGCCGAAGGTCGCGGCCGCAGCGGTGGGGCCGCAGAAAACTCCGGTGGCGGACGGGACAATGGGGGCGACGAGTTCCACGGAGGCTGAAGGGGCTCTAGGGTGAGTAGTGTCCCAGCGGTTGAAACGAGCGTCGCGATGACCGATGAGGCCAGCACCACGTCAGAGATCAGCGTTGTCGCCGACCTCGAGGCACTTTTTCGCGCGCACTATTCACGGCTGGTGAAAGCACTCACTCTGGTGTCGGGCAGCCAGGAGACTGCGGCCGACGCAGTGCAGGAGGCCTTTGTCAAAGCGCATCTGCACTGGCGACGGATTCAACGCTACGACGACCCTGTTGGCTGGATTCGGCGTGTCGCCATCAACAAGCTGCGCGATGACTACCGGCGCAGCGGCCGCAAAGATCGAGCGCTCCAGCAGCTGCAGACCCACGAGCGTGCGCCGATCGTCGAGTGGTCGAACGGTTTTGACGTGACCGACCTGCTGGCTGAGCTTCCACGCCAGCAACGACTGGTGATGGCGCTCTTCTATGTCGACAACCTGTCTGTCGCCGAGGTTGCCTCGACCCTCAAGCTCAGTGAGGGCGCCGTCAAGTTTCACCTCCATCAAGGTCGCGGCAAACTCCGCGGTCTGACCGACGGCAGTGCGAGCGAGGACCAATGAGTGGCCTCCGCGACCCAGAGATCGAGAACTTGCTTGGCGCAGATATCGGTCGTTCCCCCGATGTGAGCCTCGCCTACCGGCAAGTGCAGCATCGCGTTCGCGTCCTGCGTCGCCGACGAGCGGCCACCATCGGCTGCGCTACCTGCGTCACCCTTGTTGGTGTTGCGGCGCTGACGTTGGCTCGTCCGAATGCAGAACACATGCAAACCGGCGACGGCTCGTCGCCGGCCAACACTCGCCAGCTACGGCCGAGCATCACGACCACGACCTCCACGACTCCTGAGAGCACAAGCTCAACTGTCGTTGTCACAACGACGCTCGATGACGTCACCTCCACCACTGCTGGGGCCGCCACCAACATCGCGACGCCCCCGTTCCCAAGTGCCGCGACGCCCGACCACACATCCATACCCGAAATGCACACGCCAGCGGCCACCTCGACCACACCTGCAGTGCCTGCCGGCAGCGAGGTGCCTGCCACCACCGCCACCACCGCCCCCTCAGACAGGCAGACCTTTGTCGGTAGCGGGGGGCGCATCACAGTGGGGCTCGTCGATGGCTCTCTCGTTCTCGTCAGCTTCCAACCTGAGGCTGGCTTCACCGCCGAGATCGTGCATCCATCGGGCAATCACGTCGAGGTTCACTTCAAGTCCGACCCGCACGTCACCAAGGCGCGAGTCGACCTCGAGTCTGGACAGATGCAGAAGAAGTTCGAGGAGTCCAACAGCTGAGGGTGGTCGCTCAATTGTTGCCCGGTGACCAAACCATCACCGCCCTCATGGCGTGTCACCTTCGTCCAAGCGATCCAGGGGCACTACCGAAGGGGTGACGAAACGATGACTGATTCCGACCAGGCGGACCGACTTGCAGCCATTCGGTCACGTCGCGGCCAACAGCCCGTCGAGATTGCCGTCAGCGCCCCATCGCCACGCCCAGCGGCGCCGACACCCGCCACCGCCCCTCGTGGGCGGCGACCGCATGTCGCGACCGGCGCACGAATCATCGTGACCGGCCTGACTGCCTCATCCGTCCTCGGACTCACCACTGCAATCGCCGTCGCCCACCGACCCGAGGATGCCACCAGCGCTTCGCTCGTGCAAGCCACACCACTGCTCATAGCAGCTGCTGACACGGTCGCCCCTGAGGCGCTGTCGCCCCTGGGGCTCCTACCGTCGTCAAAGCTTGCGGGCGCGCTGCTACATCCCCTCGATCCTTCGGCTCCACCAGCCGACCCTGCCGCTCCCGCCGACCCTGCCGCTCCGGTTCCAGCTGCCGTCACGCCGCCGGTCGGTGGACAGCCTGGCGCAACGCCGGCGAACCCAACGCCAGCACCCGCGCCGGCGACGCCGGTAAAGCCGGCACCCGCCGCACCCGGTACCCCCGCAACTCCAGCACCCGCAGCGCCAGCACCCGTGGCCGCAGCTCCAGCACCCGCAGCACCCGCAGCACCCGCACCCGCACCCGCAGCCCCTGCCCCTGCACCCGCAGCGCCAGCACCCGTGGCCCCTGCTGCACCTGCGCCCACGACTCCACCAGCGCCTGCCCCGACAGCTCCTCCTGTTGTCGTCACGACGCCGCCACCGCCACCACCACCACCACCACCACCACCACCACCACCACCGACCACCGCCGCCCCCAGCGGCGGATGACGGCGAGGAGCGCAGCCGGGTCCCCTGTCGTGACGGATTGGAACCCGGTGCTGCGCGACGAGTTCGCCAAGCCGTACTGGCCGAAACTGCAGCAGTTCGTTGCCGACCAGCGACAGCAGTTCACGGTCTTCCCGGCCGCCGCCGACGTCTTCGCAGCCCTCCACCTGACAACCTACGCCGACACCCGCGTCGTGATTCTCGGGCAAGATCCGTACCACGGCCCCAATCAGGCGCACGGACTGTGCTTCTCTGTGCGCCCCGGCGTCGCGATTCCGCCCTCGCTGGCCAACGTGTACAAGGAGCTACGCACCGATCTCGACATCGTTCCACCAGGCCACGGCAATCTGGAGGCGTGGGCTCGGCAGGGCGTCCTGCTGCTCAATACCACGCTCACCGTGCGGGCTGGCCAAGCCGCCTCGCACCAGGGGCATGGCTGGGAGATCTTCACTGACCAGGTACTGCGCGCCGTCAACGACAAGCAACAGCGTGTCGTGTTTCTGCTGTGGGGCGCGGCAGCGCGCAAGAAGAAGTCACTCATCGACCTCACCCGTCACGTCGTACTCGAGTCGGCGCACCCGTCGCCGATGAGCGCGCACAACGGCTTCTTCGGCAGTCGGCCGTTCAGTCGCACGAACTCAGCGCTGGTCGAAGCCGGCCTGACCCCGATCGACTGGCTACTCCCCGAACAGGTCGAGTAGCCAGCCGATCAACGGCCGAAGGTTCAGCCCGCCGGGCTGGGGTAGTCGCCGGGTTCTTCGCCGGGCGGTGGTGTCAGGTAGATGTCCACCGCTCCGTCCGGGTTGAACAACGTGTCCTCAGTTGGCCATTTGCCGGGCAGATAGCGCTTGCCACCATCGACGTACTGGTACATGCCGGTGCCCTCGCGACGAATCTCATCGGGTCCATTAGCTGCGGCGTCCCACCAGATTGCCGTCGCGTCATCGACGCCTTGGTAGTCCGGCACGCCACCCCAGTAGCCCTTGTCGCCGTATGACAGGTACGGCTGGCTGATGGCCGCTGTTGTTCCGTCACGTGCAAACAGAGTGTCGCGGAAGGTTTCGGCTGTCAGGTTCGGGCCGACGGCCTGAATGACCGCGAAGAACAGCGCCGGGTTGGGCGAAATGACCCCGATGCTGTCGTTGGCCGGCGGCTCGACGCCCGTGAACCACTCGTAGTTGGCGAAGGCGCCAGCCTTCGTCGGGTCTGTGCGAGCGGCCAACTGGGTGACGCCGAACGCATGCGACCACTGCTGCTGGTCGTAAGTTCGGGCAAAGGCCGTCACGTCGACCAGCGTGCTGGCGGCGATGACCCACTCAGGGAAGTACTCCTGCGCGGTGGCCTCGTTGGTGAAGTCGCGCGGGGCTACAGGGTCGCCGCTGAAGATGATGGTGGTGACGCCAGCTGACTTCATCTTGGTGATCACCTGCGACGCAGTCTGTTGAATCGTGCCGGGGTCCAGCTGATAGGCGGCGACTGCTGCGAACGGCGCACCGGCCTTCTCCATCTCGCCGGCGAAGCGATCAGCGAGGTCCTTCGACGCCCCGCTGCTCTCCAGGTACACGAGACCGAACAGCCGTGGCTGCTCTTTGACGGCGTCGCCGCCGTGGGTGGCGTTCTTGCCGATCATCTGCTTCTGTACGAACTCCAACACGTGCGACTGCTTCTGCAACGCGCTGCCGTCGAGGCCCCACACGTACGGGTCACGTTGAGAGTAGAAGTCGGCCGGCTGGCCGGGTGTGCACCCGATGCAGAGCACCTTGCGTGCGGACAATTCGTCGGCGAAGGCACTGGTCAGCGCAGGGCCACCCAATACAGCGAACGGCGAATACTGCTCGGCGATGGTCGCAGCATCGGCACGTGCCGCAACTTCGTCAGTCGCGCCACCGGTGCCCTCGAAGGTGACCAGATTGATCTTGCGGCCATATAACTCGTAGAACGCGGAGTAGTAGTCGACCAGCCCCTTCATCGTGTCGAAGTAGTCCTGCGTCGTGTCGTCGTTGTTGATCGCATCAGTGATGTAGGCGATGATCGGATCGCCCTGTTGTCCGACGTAGTTGACCAGCGTGATCTCGTCAGCCGTCACACCCGTCGCCGTGGCGCCACCGTTGTCTCCGGTGAACGGCGCCATGCACTCCGGTGCGAAGTAGTCGGGCACTGCCAGCCGACCGGTGCTGGTATCGCAGCGGTCCCCCCAGTTGACATCTCCCTCGATGCCCTGCTCGACCGCCTGCGGAAACGACAGCGGGAAGGTGATCTCTGCTGGGCCCGCCAACGTGGTCTCTGGCGCAGCCCCAGTATCGGTTGGTGCTGTCGTCTCGTTGGGTGCCGTGGTGTCCGCAGCGGCGATCGTGGTGGTGCCCGCGTCGACGGACTTCGAGCCGTCGTCTTTTGTTGCCAACAACACGCCACCGCCGATGGCGACCACCGCGAGCACACCCGCGATCGGACCCCATCGTTTCAGCTGTCGGTTGTTGCCCCCCGATGCTCCAGAAGTGCTGGCCGGTTGCATGGCTACCCCCTTGTGCCAGAGCGCTCGCGCGCTGCTGCGTTGTTCCCCAGATAGCTCTCTATCACGTCCGGATGACTCAGAACATCAGCAGGCGATCCTTCGGTGAGGACGGCCCCTTGGTCCAGAGCAACCAGGCGATCGCTGATCGATGAGATCAGTGGAATGTCGTGTTCGATGACCAGCAGGCTGGCGCCCATCTCGTCGCGCAGACGGCGCAGAACGGGGGCCAACGCCTCCACCTCACGCTGCGCAATGCCGCTACTGGGTTCGTCCAGCAACACCATCACCGGACGATGGGCGGCGATGCACGCAAGGTCGACCACGCGCCGCGTGCCGGTGCTGAGTTCGCGCACGAACGAGTTCTGGTAGTCGCCAAGGTTCATCAACTCGATGAGTTCGTGCACTCGCAGTGCGGTGCGCTCCTCGTCGTCGTACACCGCGGGTAGGCGCAGCGCGGCAGACAGTGCGCTCCGGCTGTTCACCCACCGCTCCAATGACACAGCGAGCGTCTCGCGAACCGTCATGTCGGGGAACAGACGTGCGTCCTGAAAGCTGCGCCCTAGGCCGGCGGCGGCGCGGTCGCCGGCGCCAAGATTGGTGATGTCGCGACCCTGCAACTCGATTCGGCCGCTGTCGACGGGCACGAAGCCACTGATCAGGTCGAAGATGGTGGTCTTGCCGGCGCCGTTGGGGCCGATCATGCCCACGATCTCGTGCGGACGCACTGTGAAGGTGGTGCCGTTGACTGCGCGGTTGCCGCCGAATGCCACCGAGATCTCGGTGACCTCGAGTAGCGGCATTGCATCCGTGTCATCGTCGTGGTTGCGCGGTGCTGTGACTGTTCCATCGGGCGTGTCCGACACGGCAGCGCCCGACAGGAACACGGATCGCAAGAGATCCTTGCGGTCCAGCAGTTCGGCTGTCGGGCCGCTGAAGCGGATGGTTCCACGCTCCATGAAGTAGGCCCGCTGTGCAACGGTGAGCGCGACATTGACGCTCTGCTCCACCAAGATCACAGCGGTGCCCTGGTCGGCAACACGCTGCACGATGGGCAGCAACTGGCCGACGATCACCGGCGCGAGGCCGAGCGACAACTCGTCGATCAGCAGTACCCTCGGCTTGGCGACGAACGCCATGCCCAAGGCAAGCATCTGCTGCTGGCCGCCACTCAGGTCGCCCGCGTCGCGGTGGAGCCGTTCGCGCAGGAGCGGGAAGATCGTCAGCACTTCCTCCACTGCCTCGGCGCGACCCTTGGGATCGTGTCGGCGCGTCCAGCCAGCAAGCTGCAGGTTCTCGTTGACGGTGAGGCCACCAAAGACACCCTGGCCACCGGGCATCTGGCTGATTCCCAGCGTGGCGATCTCGTTGGGCGGCGCGTGGGTGACGTCGCGGCCGTCGAGAATAACGGCGCCCCGGTCGGCCTCCACCACACCGCTGATCGACTTCAGAAGGGTGCTCTTGCCGGCGCCGTTGGTCCCCAACAGCGCGACGATCTCGCCTTCCTTGACGTCGAAGTTGACGCCGAACAGCACCTGACGGCCGCCGTAGCCGGCGTCGAGGTTGCGAATCAGCAACAGGTCGGCTTCGCCGCGACGGCGCTGATACAGCGCTTCGCTGCGAGCCGCCGACGCCTGCCACACCTGCGCGATGTCGGCGTCGATCGTGTTCTGCGCGGTGCCGAGAATGAGGCTTCCGATGATGAACAGCGGTACCAGAGTAAGCATGCCCCACCGAATGCCGACCTGGGTACTGATCCAGCCGATGAGTGGCAGGATCAGCAGGCCCGGAATGACCCACAGCGACGCCACCGAGAAGCCGGTAGCACGGGCGCGAGCGGGAATGGCGAGGGAGAGCGCCACGAGGATGCCCGGGCCGACGACAGCAAGAGTTGCCGAGATCACACAGTTGACGGCGACAGCGACAACGACATTCGGCGACAGTGCGAAGGCCACGGACGCCACCGACGTCAAGATGGCAACGCGGGAGATGAAGCGAATCAGACCACGCATGTCGGCCATGAATCGTTTGGTGATGTAGCGCGTCCCGATGACCAGACCGACCAGCTGGAATGGCTCCGAGACGGCGGCGGCGATTCCACGACCGCGCTCATCGAGGCCGAACCGCTGCTCGTACATCAGTGATGCGAGCACCACGAACCCAATGAGTGCTGTCGCCAGGAATGGCAGGCTCCACCACAGCCGCTGCAACGTGTGAATCTTTTGCACCGTCCGCCAGCTCTCGGCGAACGACGGCACCGTCTCCTCGGTGTTGGCGACTTCGTCGCTGGCACCCATCGCCTCGCGTTCCCACTTGCCACGAACGGGCTCGTGCAGCTTCAGAGCGAGGAGGGCAAAGACGACAGTCGGCACCACGAAGACGATGAACGGCACACGCCATCCGAAGGCGTACGCCAGCAATCCGGCGCTGAGCGGCCCGACAAATGCACCGACCGCGTTAGCCGCTCGATGGGTACTGAAGACCTTGCTGCGGGCCTCGATGGGGTAGTAATCGGCCAGCAAGGAGTTGTGCGTTGGGTCGATGACCGCCTTGCCCAAGCTGCTGCCACTGCGAGCAACGGTCAGCAGCACGACGCCGGTGGCCAGACCGGTCATGCCGCTGAACGCACCCCAGATGAGTGCGCCGACGACCGCCAACGGCACCCGCTTCGATCGGTCTGCGTACTGCGCAATCGGTACCTGCAACGCCAGTGCAGCCACCGATGACAACGCCACGATGCCGAGCACCTTGGTGTTGTCGAGCCCGAATTCGTCGCGGATGTTGGGCAGCAAGATGCCAAAGGCCGTACGGTCCAGTTCGTCGACGGCGTTGAGACCGAACAGCACGACAAGCGGGAAAGCTGACTGCCCACCGCAGATCCCGCGCAGCCACAGCATGGGATGGGCGACGTGCCCTCGGAAGCGAGCAAACGCGTTCATACGTTCTCCTCGACAAGTGGGTCTTCGTCAACAGCGGATGGTTCCGCCACGGCGGGTGCCGCGACGACTGGTTCGTCAATGCGCTGGCCGGTGATCAACCGGACCACGAGGTCGCGCAGCTTCACCCAGAGGCCGCCGAGCCCACCCGGCAGGACCAACAGGACCAGCAGGACACCGAAGCCGGTGGAAAGCAACTGCCATGCCTGATCGGTGATGAACCAGCGTGTGCCACGCAGATATAGCGCACCCAGCAGCGCGCCGCCGAGCGAGCCCACGCCGCCGATGACTGCGCTGGTGAACACGTTGAAGCTCTCCCCGGTGGAGAAGCTGTCGATCGAGAACGCTCGCTGTTGGTGCACGAACAGCGCACCGCCGACGCCGGCAACGAACCCGGAGATGACGAAGGCCGTCAGCTTGGCCTGCACGACGCCGATTGAAAAGCTCTGCGCAGCTCGCTCGTTTTCACGAATGGCGATGATCACGCGTCCGGTTCGCGACTGTCGAATTCCGCGCAGGGCGAAGTAGAGCAGCCCAAGGATGACCAGCGAGTAGAAGTAGTAGCGGGTCGGCGAATCAACGTTGATACGGCCGAATAGGGGCGGCCGGTCGAAGCGGGTTTCCGCCTTCGGGAACCAGCCGAAGAACCGGTCGTTGAGCAACCAGAACTCGGTTGCCAGACCGAGCGCGAAGGTGGTGACCGCAAGGTAGAGGCCACGCAATCGCAGCGCTGGCACACCCACCATGAACGCGGCGGCACCGCCCGCGATACCACCAATGATCAGCGCCAGGGTGAGATCCACGTTCCAGCGGGAAGTGATCGTGGCGCTCACCGCCGCACCAATACCAACAATTGCCATTTGGCCGAGCGAGACCTGCCCTGCCCAACCGGTGAGCACCACCAACGACAGCCCGATGATGGCGAACGACAGCAGGGCCGTTGCCTTGATGACGTTGCCTACTTCCAACAACTTCGGCAGCAGCAGCACGCCCATCACGGCCGCGGCCAGCAGGGTGTACCGCAGTGTCATGACCCACGGATTGTCGGCCAGGTGCGACGGCAGCGGGCGAACCTCGTCGGCGCCACGCCAACTGCTGGTGGCATCGTTGTCGCGCCGTGAGGTGGTGACACGCTGCGCCAAGAGCGCTACGAACATGGCTCCTGCCATGATCGGGTAGGCGAGATACGGGGTGTCCGCATTGCTCTGCACACCGAACTCGAGCAGCTTCAGCGCGATCGCCGCGGCCGCGATGACACCCAGATTCTCCAGCCGCCCGATGACGAGGGCGGCGAGCGCAATGAGCAACGTGGGCAAACCCTCGGCAAAGCCCAATGGCACACCGGTGATACCGCTGCGCAGGAACAACGCGACGAACGACAGGCTTGCTGCCAGCATCCACACGACGGTGTTGAGCCGGGCAACCGGGATACCCAGCATTGCCGCCCGGTCACTGCGCTCAGCGGCTGCACGAATGGCTATACCGAGTCGGCTGCGGTTGAGGAACCACGCCACACCAACAAGGGCGAGCGGTGCAACAATCATCGCGATGATGTCGTTGCCACCGAGAATGAACTTGCTGGAGTCCGGCTTCCACGGAGGCATCGTCGCGGAGAGCGTCAGCTTCCAATCCACTGGCGGCGAAAGGCGCTGACTGGCCAGGTTCTTCCCCCACCAACGTGGCACCAGAATGCCGAGCACGATCAAGAGCTGCGTCACGCCAAGCGTCGCAACCGTCATCACCATGCGCGGCGCGTCGCGGAATCGCCGAATGATTGCCATCTCCACAACGAGACCCAGCAAGAGTGCGATCAACAGACCGGCACCAAGCCCCACCAAGTACGGCCACTGCCAGAAGAGGATGAGAGCGGCAGCAAAGCTGGTGGGCACGGTGCCCAGATCCGCCTGGGCGAAGTTGACGACTCGGTTGGCGCGATAGATCAGCGCCATGCCGACGGCGAGCATCGATGCGAGCACACCGAGCACAAGACCACGAGTCCAGAGCCCGAGTGGCATCCCGAAGAAGATGAGTTGGATCGCGACAAGGCCAGTGATCGTGAGTACCGCCACCAAGGTGGCAACACTGCGCTGAGCCCCCAAGCGTCGCACCGGCTGGACCGTACAACGTCAGGGACACGTCACGACGAACTCAAGGGATATCCGGGGTGACTTGTCTCGCGACGCATCAGTCGCCAGGCTGTAGGCATCGTGAGCCAAACCAACCTCGTCAGGCGCTGCGCGCTGATCGGGCTGCTCGTGTTCGTGCCCGTCGCGTGCAAGAGCAGCCGAACACCGGCAACAACCACCACCGCGGTCAGCACCACGACTACTTCAACCTCCACCTCGACCACATCGACGACATCGACCACCTCGACCACCTCGACCACACTGCCACCGACCACGACCACCGAGCCGCTCGTGGTCGAGGGCGGCATTGTCAAAGTCGCCAACGCGTCGGGGGTCGATGGCGCTGCCGGTCAGATCACCGACGAACTTGTCGCGCTCGGTTTCACCACGGCTGGGCCCACCAACGCTGCGGGCATCGATGAGGACTTGGTGGAGAGCAAGATCTACGTCATCGCCGGCAGTGAGGCAGTCGCCAATTCCGTCAGCAGGCTGATGGGTGGAATTCCAGTGTCGCGCATGCCAACACCAGCGTGGATCAAAGGGGGTACCGCCGGCCTCGGAGATGCGACAGTGCTGGTGATGTTGGGCCACGACTTGGCCGGCAAACGGCTGGCCGACATGGGCGCCTGAAGCGCGCCTAGCCTTCGGAGCAATGGCAAAGGCGACCTGGACCGAACACCCCACACTGCTCCGCCTGCGTCGGCGGAGTGCGTTCGTCGATCTGCTGGTGCGCAGCGCCATCAACTATCGGCTACATCGCACGGGTCGCAACGCCAGCCTGGTGGCGCACTTCGCCTTTCTCTCGCTGTTCCCATTGCTGCTCGTGTTCACGACCATTCTCGGTTTCGTGTTGGAGAGCCACCCGAAGCTGCGCAACGAGATCATCGACTCAGCGTTCAGCCGTGTCCCCATCATCGGCCCTGAACTCGCGAGGGATCCCACTCAGTTGCAGGGCGACGCCTTCGTGCTCGTCATCGGTCTTGTCGTGACCCTGTGGGCGGGCATGAAGGCGTTCAACATGTTGCAGTTTGCGCTCGACGACATCGCCGAGGTTCACCTCGACGAGCGACCGAACATCGTTCGGTCACGGGTTCGCTCGCTGTTGGGTATCGCACTGGTCGGTGGCGGGCAGGTCGCCGCTGCAGTCCTCACCGGCTTCGTCGGGGTCACCGGTGTTGCACTGCTCCACCGGGTGGGCTTGATCCTGGGTGCAATCGCCGTCAACACTGCCGTGCTGGCCGGCAGCTACCGCTGGCTCACCGTTCGCCTGCAGTCGTGGCGCGCCATTGCCCCGGGAGCAGTACTTGCCGGCTTCGTGTTCGCCACATTGCAGTTGGTGGGGACCGCGTTCGTCGGGCGTGCGATCTCACGGGCGACGCCGGTGTACGGCACGTTCGCCCTGGTCATCGGCTTGATCGCCTGGATGTCGTTGCACTCGACGGTGGCGCTGTTGGGCGCGGAGCTCAACCGGGCACTTCCGATGCGCCGCCACCGCGACTAGTCAAGCCTCGACTACCTGTGCAAGCCTCTCCAGCGTCTTGGTCATCGAGTCCACCGTCTTCGAGCGCAGACTGCGAACTGTCCACGGCTGCTTCTCCTGGCTGATGTCCCAGCTCTCGCGAACCAGGGTGCCGCCGTCTTGAGCGATGAGCTGGTAGCGCCAGATTCGACCGCCGATGAACCACGCCATGACGGTTTGTGTCGGCCTCGGCTGCCATGCAATACGGGCATTCTCCTCGAACTCGACCACCGTGTTTTCCATGGTGTAGCCGATGCCCATCTTCATCGACATGCCGAACTTGGAACCGAGCGCCAGACGCTGGGAGCCCTTGTCAGCAGCATCACCAGGAACGCCCTTCACGGTTCCCGAACCGTCGATCTCCTGATGGCGTGAGGGGTCGGCCAGGATGTCGAAGATTGCGCTGGCCGGAGCATTGATCAGACGCTCGACGGTGGCGACATTGCGGGACGAATCGGAGGTCTCGGGCATGCCGACGCTAACCGTTCGGGTGTCGCCATCATTCCCGATGTGTCAAGATTTGGCCCGGACGGGCCGATACCTCATCGATGCCCTTGATCACTCACCGACTCTCTGCGCTGTGTGCGGCCGCCGTCTTGGCCGTCAGCACGCTTGCTTCGGTCTCGCCGGTCGAGACGGTCGCTGCCGTCGACGCGCCGTGGGTCACGCCCTCAGTGCCGGCGAAGTGCACGACCGCGCAGATCGATGCGGGTGCCGTCGCGGGCTGCACGATTCAGCTCGGCGCCGGGCTTCCAGAGAGCCGCGGTTGGCCCGCACCGCCCTACCCGGACCCCACCATTGGTGCCGTCTTACCATGGGTGGACCTCGCCGTCGGCTCCAGCGGACCCATCGTCGTGAAGGTGCAGCAGGCCCTTGTCACCAACGGTGCCACCATCGCCGCCGACGGACAATTCGGGCCACTCACCGCTGGCGCGGTCACCACGTATCAGACCTCGAAGGGCTTGGCTGCGACGGGTATCGTCAATGAGGCAACCGCCAACGCCTTGGGCGTGCAGAACACCGGTACCGGCAGCTTCCCGCCATTCGGATGGACGTGGTTGGGTTGGGGCTACAACAGCAGCCAAGCCTTGTACCAGTGGGAACAGCAGATCGTCGGCAACGCCAATCAGATCGGCATTATCAAACCCAACCAGTTGAAGAGCATGCCCCAAGCGCTGCCACTGTTCGAGGGCTTCGTCGCCGAGATTCAGGCCAGGGGCTACGCGATCGGCGACGCCGGGATGTACGTCTTTCGCTGCACCGCCAGTACCCGCAAAGACTGCGCCGGCCTCAGTCGCACAAGCCTGTCGAACCACGCCTATGGCCTGGCGTTGGACATCAACACCGCCAAGAACCCGCTGAAGACGTACTACGGCATCAGCGGAGCCAGCGCCTGCGTCACGCCGATGATCACCGACATCCCACAATGGGTCGTGCAGGTCGCCGAGACCTGGGGGCTCTATTGGGGCGGTTACGGCTGGAGCACCGGCTGTTGGTCACCGTCGCAGGTGAAGTCGTCCGCCAGTCGCGATCCGATGCACTTCGAGTTCAACGGCACGGTCGCGCAGGCACAGGCAATCCTGGCCTACCGCTCCGGCAACGGCGGTATCACGCCGAGGCCGGCACCTACGCCCGCTCCCACCCCGGCACCGCCGACGGGCAACTGCCTCGACGTCGCCGATGATGGTGGCAACATCACCACCAAGTGCTTTGCATTGGCGGAAGTGCCGCCGGCAAACACCCGTCTCGTGATCACGACTGACCCGCCCGGCGGTGCCACGGCAGCGTTGGTCAACATCACCACTGCCGGCGCCAGCAACGGCGGCTACATCACTGCCGAAGGTTGCGGCGCCGTCGCTACCGCTGCCCGCCAATGGTCGAACGGCAACGTGCGACCCAACCGTGCAGTCGCCGCCGCAGCAATCGTGCCAATCGACTCAGAGGGCCGATTCTGTCTCTACCAATCCACCGCGATGCAGACGATCGTCGACGTTCAGGGCTACTTCAAGCCAGCCGGCACCGCCGACAGTGGCGCCAGCTACACACCGATTGCACCGGTGCGCAGCACCGACACGCGCACCCGACCAATCTGTCGTCCCGACGCTGGCTGCGAGGGACTCGGACCAGTTCCCGCAGGGACCGAACTGCGCAACTCGTCGGCAGGACCGGTCGGTGCGCTCGCCACCGCGGCCAACATCACCGTGGTCGGCGGCACGGGCACCGGCTACGTGACGGCCGACGCGTGTAGCACGCTGGTGCCCGGCCCCCAGACCCGCAGCACCCTCAACTTCGCCGGCAACGACACCGTTGCCAACCTCGCAGTGGTGCCCTCCGCAGCGGTCGATGGCGGCGGTGCCTTCTGCACGTATTCGCCGAACGGCCTTCACGAGATCATCGATGTGCAGGGCTACTTCGGGTCTCCGACGGCCGACAGCCTGAGGTTCACATCGCAAACGCCGGCCCGACTGGTGGACAGTCGCAGCTGCTGGACGGACCCCGTCACGCTTGTGCAGCGCTGCGGCCAGCGCAACGCTGCCGGAAGCATCATGCGTATCAAGGCGCCGGCCGGTGCACGCGTTGCCGTCATCAATCTCACGGCCATCGAACCACAGGCCGCGGGTTACGTCACGGCCGACGCGTGCAGCAACATGGTCGCAGGTCCACAGTCGCAGTCGAACCTCAACGCAATGGTCGGTTCAGTGGTCGCCAACATGGCCATGGTGCCGGTCGGCGCCGACGGGACGTTCTGCGTCTATGTCTCCAGTTCGATGCACATTGCGGTCGACGTGATGGGAACCTTCTCCGCGAATGGTCAGCTCGGATACGTGCCCGTCACCCCGTTGCGGGTGCACGACTCACGCCTACCTCGATGAGGTCGCGCGACGACCAGCCGAGCAACACGCGGTAGTCGCCGGACAACACCATCCAAGCGTGGTTGGCACAGTCCCAACGACTGAACGCACGTTGGTCGAGTTCGATGGTGGCGACGGCGGAACCACCGGCCGCAGCCTGCACACGGGCAAAGCCCTGCAGCGTGCGAACCGGCCGACCGAGTTCGGCGACCGCGGGCTCGATGTAGCACTGTACGACGGTGCTGCCCGCTCGTGCTCCGGTGTTGCGCACGGGCACTTCCACCGTGACGCCCGTCGCGATCTCACCGCTGACCGTCGCGTCACCCAGCTCCCATGTGGTGTAGCCCAGACCGAACCCGAAGGCAAAGGCGGGCTCGATGCTCTGTGCGTCGTACCAGCGGTGACCGATGAGCAGGCCTTCGCCATACTCGGCCCTGCCATCGCGACCAGGGTGGTACGGGAAGGCGGGGGTGTCGGAGAGCTGCTTGGGTATGGTCAACGGCAGGCGCCCTCCGGGCTCGGCGACACCCAACAGCATGTCGGCAAGTGCTTCTCCGAACGCCTCGCCGGGGAACCAGACCTGCATCACCGCGGCTACATCACCAAGCCATGGCATGGATACGGGCGAACCGGAGTTGATGACGACGACTGTGCGCGGATTGGCGGCAGCGACCCTACGAACGAGTTCGTCCTGCGCGCCGGGCAGATCCATGTGCGTGCGGTCCTCGCCTTCGGTTTCCCAGTCGGCGTTGGTGCCGATGATCACCACCGCCACTTCGGCGTCGGCGGCAGCAGCAACGGCCGCGTCCATTGCGTCAGCGCTCGCGGGTGGCTCGGCACCGACGAGCAAACCCCGTAGCTGCGAACGCTCCTCCACCACGATCTCGACGTTCACGTCGCGGCGCACACCGGCTTCGCAGGCGAGTGGTACACGGATCTCGTTGTTGCCCAAACCAAAAAATGCACCACCTGTTTGTGGCACGGTCAGGTCGACCACTATCTCGCCGTCGATGCGCAAGACGGCGGAACCGACCACGGTGAGGCTGACCTGCCAGCCGCCGGTGACATCGGGGACGAACGATCCATTGATCGACACACCGAACGCCGCCACGTCGACGCCGGGCGCCGGGTCGTCCATCCAGATGAAGCTGAGACGGTCGGTGATCTCGTCGCCAGTCGCCCCGTCGGCGCCGGTGTAGCGCACCCGGAACTCGCCACGCATTGCAGCCAGCCGCTTTTCGATACGACAGCCAGTCTCGTGCACCACGGCAATGCCCCGGTGTTGGAGTGCAGCCAGCGGCATCGAGGGTTTCGTGGTGCGCACGCGAGCGCTGCCGCCGCCCTGCACCTGGCCACGCTCCGCATTCGGGCCGACCAGCGCCACGCGGGTCTCTACCGACAGCGGCAGCACGCCATCGTTCTTCAACAGGACGGTGCCCGCGATCGCGGCGCGTCGAATCACGTCGCGAGTGGCGTCGGAGTCCGCGGTTCGTTCCTCGCTATCGACCTCGCCAACACCTGACCACACGAACAGTGCCAGCAGTCGACGCACCGCTTCGTCGACGCGCTCCTCCGTCGTTTCGCCGTTCTGCAGGGCGGCCAGCAGCTTGTCGCCGCGCTCACGCGGCGGGCCCGGCATCTCGAGATCGAGGCTGGCCTCCAGCGACTGGGCGGCCGTGTGGGTACCGAACCAGTCGCTGATCACCGCGCCGTCGAAACCCCACTCGTCGCGCAGCACTCCACGCAACAGTTCGCGATGCTCGCTGGCGTACACGCCGTTGACGCGGTTGTACGAACTCATCAACGAACGAACATCGGCGCCGCCCTCGGCCACTCGCTGTACAGCCCGCTCGAACGGCACCAGGTATGCCTCGCGCAACGTGACTTCGTCGATCTCGCTGGAGATGGTGTGGCGCTCGAACTCGGTGTCGTTGCCGACGAAGTGCTTCACGCAGCACGCCACGTGATGCTGCTGAACGCCGCGGATGTACCCGACCGCGATGCGAGCGGTGAGCACAGGGTCTTCGCTCATGCATTCAAAGTTGCGACCGCCGATGGGTGTCCGATGCAGGTTGACGGTGGGGGCCAACAGCACGTGCGCGCCCTTCGAGCGGGCCTCTTCACCCAGAGCGGCACCGACCTCCTCCACCAGCGTCGGGTCGAAGGTTGCGCCGAGCGCGGTGCCACACGGAAAGGACGCCGAGGCAGGACCGGTCCACGACGTGCCACGAACCCCTGCGGGTCCATCGCTCATGCGCATCGCAGGCACGCCCGGCAGGGCCACGGTATGCCAGTTGTCATGCCCCGCGAGCAGGCTGACTTTCTGCGCCAGCGTGAGGGTGGCCATCACCGTGTCGATGTCGATCGTCATGCCCGCCAGATTGCCAGACGGGCGAGCCCACCACGGACTCGTTTGGTGCCCCACCAGAAACGATTCGCCGCACGTGCTGACCGCCCGAACGCCACATCGACGCGTCAATTGCGTAGTGATGCAGGTTCAGCACGACGAAGGCCAGCGCGCCGACAACGCCCGGCAGCGGCAAGTCGGGTACTGCCCTTTCGATCGTGTTGGGCACCCACGTTGCCACCAGCAGGCCACCGGCGGTTGCCCCACCAAATACGCACAACCACCAATGAACCAGTTGCCGCTCGCCACGCTCACGACCCCAGTTGACCTCCGCGCGGTGGACACAGGAGAGGTACTGCACTGAGTGGGTCGCACCGATCACTGCTGCAGCACTGATGTACGAGGGCGGCAACACGAACCACATGCCGCCTGCTACGTAGGGCGCCCACGCCCCCATCGGCGGCAGTCGCCGGCCGCGAGCAGCCACGACGAACAGTACACCGATCACGGCCACCACGCACCCCCCAGCGAGCAGGCGTGCTGCCTGCTCGACCCAACGTGGGAGCAGCTCGACGCCAACGTCGTAGCGCCGATAGGTGGCACGGTGCCCCTGCGCCCAGATGTCCATCAGGTCGACAATCCAGATCGGATAGAAGCCATAGCGCAGGGCTCGGATCTCGTTGGGCAGCGGCCGCATACCTCTCAGTCGCAGCGACAACATGGCCACGCCATAGGCCTGCTTGATGTAGTGCCAGCCCGTCGCTGAGAACACCAATATCAACAGCGCCCGCAGCAGCCAGTCAGCGGAGCCGACAGACTTGGACTCCATGAGCACGACGACTGCGACGACCGCTGCCAGCAGCACCAGTGGGACCCACAGCAATGCCAATGGATGCCGGCGCAACGAAGCGCTGCCGTCGCCGTACGCCAGGTGATACGAGGCACCGAAGTGCGCCGAGCCAATCGCCAGTAGCACCCACACTGTGGTGCTGTTCAGCGGGCCGAGGAGCGGCCCACCCACGAATGGCAGGTCGGTGACGGCGAGCCACGCAAGAATACCGAACCCGCCGAGCAGCCACCCGTCGAGCGAGCGGTGCACCAGCGTCTGGTTGTCAGCTCCCATTGCCGAAGCGTAGTACTGTTGCTCGGACGCTGACACGGGAATGCAGCGACGGGAGGACTCGATGAAAGCACGCACGCTAGGCCCTGTTCTGATGATGGCGTTGGGAGCTGCCATCATGTTCATTCCCGCCACCAGTGGGGCTGGCGCGGGGCAGGTCGATCCGTGCCTGCCAACGATCGGCGTCGTGCTGTTGGACCCATGCGCGACAACGACGGTCGAGACAACGACGACGCTCCCGCCGACAAGCACGACGATCGCTCCCACTACCACCGTCGCTGCAGCGGCCACGCTTGCGGCCACGACAACTACCGACATCGGTTCCGGGGGCCAGGGCTTGCCGGCGACCGGTGGCACCTCGCCTGGCTACGTGGTCGGCGGCGGCCTGTTGCTCGTCAGCGGCGCGGCCCTGTTGGTCCTTGGTCGCGGCAAGCCGGCGCAATCAGTGCGGTAGCGCCCCTACCTCAGGCTCTCCTCAGCTGGGCGGAGGAACACTGCGGTCGCTCACCCAGTTGCCGTGGAAGCCGTAGGGCACACGCTGAGGCAGCTGCACGCGGGCGACCGCTGGTCGGTTGAAGTCCTGCGCGTCGAGGATGACCAGCTCGGCCTTGCCCTCGGGCACGTCGTGCACCATCGTGACCAGCCAGCCGTCGTCCTCGGCGGTGCCGCCCTGACGGCCGATGAACACGGGCTCGCCGCCACTGCGGCCGGGGCCGTGGTCGAACACCGACTTTTCGCCGGTGTGCAGGTCGTACTTCAGGGTTGGCCACCCGGGCTCCAAGCTGGGGCTGGCGCAGTACCCATAGCGGTAGGGCTTGCCGGTGAGCGCGCCGCGATGGCGAGGGAACTCGACCCAGTTGCTGTCGATCACGGTGGTGCTGCAGGTGCGCGTGATCGGGTTCACCACCCAGCGCTCGAGTCTGGCGAAGTTGTCGCCGAACGGACCACGCACGTCGTGATCGAACATGGTGTCGTAGACGCACAGATCGATGACGACGCTGCCGTCTTCCTGGTCGTAGGCATTCATCGGGTGAAAGACGTAACTGATCGGAACGTCGACCCACACGATGTCGGCGGCTTCGCCCTCCCGCGGCAGAAAGCCGAGGCGGCTGCCGTGGCCTGGGTTCCACGAGAACGGGAAGCGACCAGCGATGGCCAGCTCGATGTCGAGCGTGACAGGCATGTCGTAAACGATGGCGTACTTCTGGGTGAGCGACATGTCGTGCACCATCGGGCCATCGCTGACGGGCACATCGACGGTGCGACGAACTCGTCCGTCGGTGCCGACGACCACGTACTGCACATGGTCCAGCCACTGTGGCAGGGCATACACGACCGCATGCATCTCGCCCGTATCGGCATCCACCTTCGGGTGGGCGGTGAAGGCGCCGGGCAGCGAGCCGAAGAAATCGTTGCGAGCAACGGTCTCGAGCTCGTATGTCATCTCGACCGGGCAACCGCCGGCTTCGACCAGCGCCCACGTAGTGCCGGCGAAGCCGCCGACGTTCGTGTTCGGGCCACCTGGGTTGTCGTTCCAGTTGGGTCCGGCAATGTCTGGCTGACCGCGGCGCGCGCTGAGGCTGCTGCTGCCGACGTAGCGGTTGCGGTACCACTCGGCCTTGCCGTCGAGCAGGCGGACGCCATGCACCATGCCATCGCCGATGAACCAGTGGTGCGTGCTGGCGTCGACCTCGCTCATCGGGTTCGGCCCATTGCGCAGGTACCGCCCGGCCAGCTCGGCGGGAATCTCGCCGATGACCGGCAGGTCGAAAGCAGTGACCTCGTCAGCCACTGGGGCGTAGTTGCCGACAAGGTAGGGGTTCTCCGTGGTCGTCATGATAACGACGTTACAACGGCATCCTGATGCTTGTACAGCACCAAGTGTCACGACGTTGGCAGGGTGAAGCCGAGTTCGGCTCCGCCATCGATGGCGTTGCGGGCGAACACGGTGCCGCCGTGGCTTTCGACGACCGACTTGACGATCGACAGACCCAGGCCCGAGCCTGGCTTACTGCGCATTTCCACCGAACGGTAGAAACGATCGAACAGGTGCGGGACGTCGGACTCGAGCAGGCCGGGCCCGTGATCGCGCACGACGACCGAACCCACCCTGATCGACACTTCGATCGGCCCGTCGGGGGCGAACTTGCAGGCATTGTCGATCAGGTTTTGCGTGGCCCGTTCCAACCCGTTGGGCCGGCCGTCGACCACGCTCTGATCGGCAGTCACCACCACGTCGCGACCGAATCGGCGACGAGAACGCGCCGCCGCGCGCTCGACCACATCGGCGAGGCGGACGGGCTGAATCGGCTCGTCGTCGCGACCATCCGTGGCCAGCTCGACAAGCTCGTTGACGAGGTCGGTGAGTTCGCGGGTCTCACTGTCGAGGTCGGCCAGCAGTTGGTCGCGCGACTCGACGGGAAGTTGGTCGTAGCGCCGCCTGAGGACCGACACGTTGGTGCGCAAGCTGGTGAGTGGCGTGCGTAGCTCGTGGCTTGCGTCCTGCACCAACTGGTGCTGTTCGTGTTTGCTGGCCTGCAACGCGGCGAGCATCGCGCTGAATGCCCTGCCCAGTTGACCAGTCTCGTCACCGCCGTCCACCGGGACAGCAACATCAAGACGGCCAGTTTGGGCAACCTCGCCGGCAATGCTGGTGAGCCGCAGAAGGCGACGAGTGACCTGGCGGGCAATCAGCAGACCGAGCATCGCTGAGAGCAGCGCAACGATGACGACAGCAACGAGTGTGCTGCGCAAAATGCGTTCAACGGATCGCTGGCTCTCCGCCAAGGATCGCGCCAACTGCACCGCACCGGTTTCCGCCTTCACGGTCAGCATGCGATACGGCTCACCGTCGATCGTGAAATCGAACCGTGCTGTCGCGTTCGGGTCGGTGCTGGCGGCGACTGCGAGGTCGGCGTCGCCGACCGGCAATTCGTACGACTCGGTCGATGCCTGAACGGTTCCGTCGATGCCAATCTTCTGGTAGAGCACCTGCTGAAAGCTCCGTGGCCGGTAGCGACCCGGGCCGCCGATCGGGCCACCTGTCGGGCCGGCGATCGGTGGGGTGCCATTGTCGCCATCGCCATCGACGTCGCCGATGGAGGGCTGCCGTTGAAACTGTCGCGCGGCGTCTTCGAGCGATCGGTCGACGGTCTCCTGCAATTCGTGACGTGTGGTCGTGTACGACACCACGCCGATGGCAGCTGTTGCGCCCGCCGCCAGGAGCGTCAGCGCGAGGACGATCTTGAGCCGAAGGCTCACCCTGCACGCACCGTGTAGCCCACACCCCGCACGGTGTGGATCAACTTGCTGTCGCCTTCGCCCTCCAGCTTGCGGCGCAGGTACGAGATGTACACGGCAAGATTCTTCGAGTCCGGGCCGAAGTCGTAACCCCAGATACGGTCATAGATGGTGCTGTGCTCCAGCACGATTCCCTGGTTGCGGAGCAGCAACTCCAGCAGGTCGAACTCGGTCTTGGACAGCTCGACTTCGCGCTGGCCGCGCCACACGCGTCGTGCTGTGGGGTCGATGCGCAGGTCGGCCAGTTGCAGCGCCTCTCCGACCACTTCCTCCTCAGGTCGGGCGCGGCGGAGCAGTGCCCGAATACGAGCGAGCAGCTCGTCGAGGTCGAAGGGTTTGGCCAGATAGTCGTCGGCGCCGGCATCGAGGCCGGCCACACGGTCCTGGGTTTCGGTGCGGGCGGTGAGCATCAGCACCGGAATTCGATTGCGTTCGGCACGCAGTACGCGGCAGACGGTGAGACCGTCGACGTTGGGCATCATCACGTCCAGCACCGCCACGTCCGGCTTACTGCTCTCGATCAACGCCAGCGCCTGGGCACCATCGGGAGCCTGCACGACGTCATAGCCCTCCAACGTGAGCGCACGCGAGAGGGCTTCACGAATTGCCCTGTCGTCGTCTGCAATCAGAATGCGTGCGCTCATTGCGGTAGTTCCTGTTCGTGCATGTCGTTGGTGAAGGGTCCAGCGCTTATGAGGGGTGGGGCAGAAAACGTCGGATCGGCCGGAGCAGTGGGGAGGAGGCCGCTCCGGCCGATCGTACGACGTTCTGGTGACGGATCACGTCGTGGCAGTTGCCTCCGCGTCGTCAGTCGGGCCGTGGGGGCCGTCGCCGTCGGGGGCCTCGCCCCGAGGGCCATGGCCCCCACGACCCATCATCTTGGGGGCGTCGGTATTGTTGACGAAGTCGGTCACCCGGGTGGTCGCTTCGGCCAGCTTGGCGTCAGCTTCGGCTTGGGTGTGGTTGCCGGCGGCGACCTCCTCGTCGAGGTGCGCCTTGTGCTCAGCGAGGATTGCGTCGATCAATGCTTGTGCCGACGATCCCTTCGCCTCGGCCAACTGGGCCAGGGTCTGGCCGTTGGAGATCGCGTCACGCACTTCGGCTTCGGTCATGCCCAGCGTGGTCGCCACCACATCCAGGCCGGGGCCGCCACCGGAGCCACGGCGACCTTCGTGGCCGCCGCCCATGGGGCCAGCTGCTGCAAGCGTGACGACCACGCTGCCGACCTGTGCCTGCGTGAGAGTGCCGTCGTCGACGAGCGGCTTGAGCACTTCCTGCAGCCTGGCCTCGTGGTGGGCGGCACGGGCCGCATCGGTTGCCGGGTCGGTGGCAGTATCGACGGGATCGGCGGATGCCGTGATCGAGGCACCAGCGGCGCCGGCCGAGCCCGACATTTGGAGGATCAGTCCGGCCCCGGTGCCTGCGAGAAGACCGGCGGCGAGACCAGCAGTTACCATTTTCTTGTTCATCAGGTTTCCTTCGGTGCGGGGTGGCGAGGAACATGATGCGCCCCCCAGGTAAGGAGCCAACCCACGAAACGTAAGAGCTGGGTGTGACCGTCAGGCTGGCCACATGTGGCTGTCGAAGGCATCGACCAGCTTCAGCAGCGCCTGTTCCACGACCTCGCTGAGGGCAGGGTGGATCCACACTTGCCCGCCGGCCATTTCATCGGCCGTGTTGCCCAGATGCATGCCCTGCACCAGCAACTGCACCAGCATCGAGGCCTGATACCCCATCAGGTGAGCACCGATCACCAGACGCGTGCGCGGGTCGCCGATCAGCTTGCAGAAACCGGTGGTGTCCTCCATCGCCCAGCCGTACGCAGCGTCACCGAATGCATGCGTGATCGTCACGTAGGGCTGGCCGCTGGCCTGCGCCTGCTGCTCGGTCACGCCCACAGCGCCGATCTGCGGGCTGGTGAAGACGGCGTGGGGTGCCGGCCGGTTGTCGTACTCGTGCAGGTCGTCGGAATGCAGCAGGTTGTGGCGCACGGCCTTCGCTTCGCCATTGGCCATGTGCTTCAGCTGATGCCGGCCGTTGATGTCACCGAGAGCCCACACGCCCGGCGAGCTGGTGCGGCCGTATTGGTCGACCACCACGTTGCCCAACTGGTCGACGTCGATGCCACCCATCTGCACGCGCAGCTCGTCGCTGTTGGGAATGCGTCCGGCAGCGACCAGCAGCACGTCGCCTTCGATCGTGCGTGGGCCACCGTCGCACGTGACCTGCAGGCCCACCCCAGTATCCGTTCGATAGACACGCTCGACATGCGTGCCCAGCGCGAGGTCGAAACGCTCGCCAGCCATCTCGGTGAAGCGGTGCGAGACATCGTGATCTTCCGCCTGGAGCAACCAGTGACCACGGTTGATGACGGTGACCTTCGAACCGAGTGCTTGGAAGACATGACCGAGTTCGGTGGCGATGAAGCCTCCGCCGAGAATGATGAGGTGCTTGGGCTGCTGTGCGATGCGCAGGATGCTGTCACTGGTGTGAAACGGCACATCGTCGATGCCTGGCACGTCGGGGATGAACGAGCGCGCTCCAGCTGCGATCACCACGCGGTCGCCGGTGATCCGATTGCCACCGACTTCCAACTCGCGCGCGCCGACGAAGTGCGCCGAGTGTTCGTACACGTCCACGTTGGGAAGGCTGTGGCGATAGTGCCGCCCACCCTCGGCGATGGGATCGATGCGACCAAACACGCGGTGCACGATGGCCGGCCAATCGGCGCCCAGGAACTCGGTCTGAATGCCGTAGCGAGAGCTGTCTTTCGCATGCTCGGCAAGGTCGGCCGGGTAGATCAGCATCTTCGAAGGAATGCAGCCGCGATTGAGGCAGGTGCCGCCGAACAGGCCCCGCTCGATCATCGCAATCCGCCAGCCGTCCATCTCCGGCCCGATCACCGAGTTGCCGGAACCGGCGCCGATGATGATCAGGTCGTAGTGCTGTGCTGCCGTGGTTTCCGAACTCATTTGGTCAGGTTGCCACCACATCGGGGCTCTGCGGTGCGCAAGGCCTCAGATTGCGCGAAGGTTTGAACCGCATCACCATTGGGAAGGAACCACATATGCCTATCTACACACTCCCCGAGCTGCCCTACTCCCCCGGCGCGCTGGAGCCGCACTACAGCGGCGAGATCGTCGACTTGCATCACGGCAAGCACCACGCCGCGTATGTGAAGGGCGCCAACGACACCCTCGATGCGCTGGCCGCCGCCCGAGCGGCCGGCGACTTCGCCAACATCAACGCACTGTCGAAGAGCTTGGCCTTTCACCTGAGTGGCCACGTGCTGCACAGCATCTTCTGGACCAACATGAGCCCAGATGGGGGCGGTAAGCCCGAGGGCGAACTGGCCGCTGCTATCGACGAAGCCTTCGGCAACTTCGACTCCCTGCAGGCACACATGACCGCCGCGACCACCAGCGTGCAGGGCATGGGTTGGGGCGCACTCGCATGGGAGCCCGTGTCCGGCCGCCTGCTCGTGGAGCAGATCTACGACCACCAGGGCAACGTCGGCGTCGGCTCCGTGCCGCTGCTGGTCATCGACTCGTGGGAGCACGCCTACTACCTGCAGTACAAGAACGTGAAGGCCGACTTCGTGAAGGCGTTCTGGAACATCGTCAACTGGCCCAACGTGGCCGAGCGATTCGCTGCCGGCCGCACTGTGCCGTCAACGATCTAGCTCTGGCTGCTCCGAGCTTCGGCGTTGAGGCGCCCCCTGACGACTCGCCATCGCCAAAGCTGTTTGACTGCCCACAGCTTGGGGGTGACGTGACCCATGGCGGCCTCCCATCGCCAAAGCTGCTTCGATGGAACCGGATGCGTCGCTCACGACTCTTCAGTAGTGCATGAGCGACGCAACGGTTCCAATGGTGAGCGAGATCGAGTTTCGCGACCCGTTCGAGGTCGTCTACCACCGCGAGTTCCGTTCGATGGTGCGCATGGCGACGGCGCTGGTCGACTCGCCCGAGCAAGCCGAGGAAGTGGTGCAGGATGCGTTTGCCGCGCTGTCCCTGAAGTATCGACTGGTCAATGAGCCGGTGGCATACGTGCGCGTCAGCGTGCTGAACGGCTGTCGCAAGGTGTTGCGTCGTCTGCGCATCATCCGCCGCCAACCCCCGATTGCTGTCGAGTCCGGCGAGTTGGGCTACAACCACGTGCTCGACGCCGTGCGCCGTCTGCCCACACGCCAACGCAACGCCATCACGCTCCGCTACGAGCTACAGCTCAGCGACGCCGAGATTGCCGAAACACTCGGCATGCCGCTGGGCACCGTCAAGTCCACCCTTCATCGGGCCTTGGCCCGTCAAAGAACCGAGGTCATCGAATGAGCTACGAACACAACGGCAACGGCAACGGCAACGACAACGGCAACGGCAACGACAACGACAACGGCAACGACATGGATCGCCTGCTACGGCAAGCCTTTGTGAGCCGCCCGCGTGTTGGCGGTAGCCCCTCGCTGGTCGATGTGCGCCACCGAGCCCGCCGCCATCAACGCCGACGCGTCAGTGGTGCGCTGGGTGCGACTGCGGTGCTGAGCGTCAGTGGCGTCGCCGTGCTGGCTTCGCGCGGCGGCCCAGAAGCAGGCATCGCCGGCGACGGTGCATCGACGACCGCGACCGCGTCGGGCGTTCCCGCATGTTCGTCGCAAGGCACGGGCACGGGCACGCCCACGACCACGACCCTGCCTGTGGACTTCACGGCACCGGTCGAGTCGATCCCAACGGACGCGCCGCAACCGACGTACACCACCGTCCCGTTGACTGTAGGCGACACGCTGCTCGCTGCCACCTCCACCATTGCGCCGGATGCGAGCTATCCGCCGTTCGCTGCACCCTGTGTACCCTCTGGCCAGTTCCGCTGCGTGGGCAACAACGGCACCGACGACCAGGGCTACACGTACTTCGAGTACTGCGAGCCGGTGTCCGGCTACCCGACAGTGTCCACCATCGAGTTGGTGCCCCCGGACAACACTCTCGAAGGCATGCCGATGGAGACCACGACCGCCACAACCACCACGACCTCGAGTGGACAGATCCCGATCAGCGTGGCCGAGTTCGCGCCGACCACCACTGACCTGATCACGACCACTACAACGTAGGTTCGCCGTTCCACCCGTCTGTGGCACACAACAGACGAACGTAGGTCTGCGGTGTGCCACAGACCTTCGATACCGGGTCGCTGGGCTACCTCTCTTCAACGACTCCGGAATGGAGCGCAGTACGCTTGGGGCGTGGATGACTCGCAGATGGGCGATGGGTTCATCGAGGTGCCTGACGGCGAGACGCTGTGGCGTTTCGAGCCGGACTTCATGCGCTCGAACTGGTCGTGCATCTGGGGTCGCGGGTGCAAAGGGATTCTCGACCACTCGGCCGAGGACCTGCAGCAGGGTTGCTGTTCCGTCGGCGCCGAGCTGACGGACGTGGAAGAGGCAATGACCGTCTCCGCACTTGCTTCCACGATCCCATCCGAGCTGTGGCAGCACGCGTCGCACGTCGACGCCAACGACGTGTTCTCCGACGGGGCGCGCAGCAACACCAAGGTCGTCGACGGTGCGTGCATCTTCCTCAACCGGCCCGGGTTCGCTGGTGGCGCCGGGTGTGCGTTGCACCTCGCCGCCGATGATGCGGGCGAGTCACCGATCGACTGGAAGCCGTCGGTGTGCTGGCAACTGCCCGTGCGAGTGGATTGGGCGATGCAGCCCGACGGTGTGGAGCACGCAACGGTGCGCCGCTGGTCGCGAGCCGACTGGGGCGACGAGGGTGAGACGATGGCGTGGTGTTGCACAGAGGAGGCCGAGGCTTACGTCGGCACGCAGCCAGTGGTCGACTCACTGGCCGAAGAGCTGGCGGGCATTTCCGGCCAGCATGTCTACGTCGAGCTGCGTCGCAAGCTGGGCGTGCCCGCTATCGCGGAGCGACCGCAGGGAACGTGACGTTGGCTTCGGCCAGACGGCGGCAGGCACGTCGCTCGCGACGGATGGGCCACCACTCGTAGAGGAAAATCTCCAGCGGCTTCCACATCGACACCCAGCCCAACACCGACAAGCCCTCGTGAATGACTTCGACCACCGGGTTCGTGCTCGCCCGGATCGCCTTCGACAACAGGTTGAAGCCGGCGATCGCGCAGACACCGATCAACAGGCTGATGCGGCCCTCGCGCAGCAGCTTGCTCAGTTCACGACTGGACTGCCAAGCGCGGTACTCGAAGTGGTTGTGCAGGCCGTTGACGATCGCATGTTCGCGACCACCGAGGCGGCCATCGGCGACGTACATCTCCACAGTGATTTCATGGTCCTTGTCGAAGTCCTCGGCCCACTCCTCGATCCAGTCGGCAACCTCCAGGTTGAGCGAACGCTCCTCCAGGGGTGTTGGGTCCATCGGGTTGAAGATGCCTTCGACCGTCGCCACGCGCACCTGTATGGGGCTGTCGTTCAGCTCGTCGTGTGTACGCGGCCAGTACCGTTGCTCCATGCCCGACAGTCTCGCGGCTGGCGAGTGACAGACGCCGGATCACCCGTTCTTGGCCATCGGTTCACCCATTCTTCGGCAGTTCGCTCCAGCTCATGGTGCGATCGTTGTTCGGCTCCTTGGGCAGGCCTAGGGCGCGCTCGCCGAGGATGTTGCGCTGCACTTGGTCGGTGCCGCCGTAGATCGGCGGACCCTGCGCGAACAGCGCCATCTCGGTGACGTACGCGAGCATCGGGTTGCCGGTGGCGGCGTCGAGTTCTCTGCGATCTGCCGAGTTGTAGGCGTGCAGCATGCCGCTCGCACCCGCAAGACGTAAGCCAAGGTCACGACTTTGGCGCATGATCTCGCTCATCGACAGCTTGGCGATGTTCGGTGCGCCAGCGATGTCCCGGCCGGCTGCCTTCTCCGCCTTGAGGCGCAGTGCGAGCATGCGACCGACCTCGTGCAGCGTGTGCAGCTTCATCATCTCCTGACGCACGGTCGGGTCGCCCTGTACACCAGCGGCCGCGGCCATGTGCTTGAACATCGTCATCGCACCAGCGGCCATCGCGCCGCCACCACCGCCGCCACCGGAGGGACCGGCCGGCCGTGCGAAATCGCCGACGCGCTTGGGCAGGTCACCAATGACAGTGCCCGCCCCGGCCACCGCCGCCGCGCTGTGGCCGCCGGCACCGAGGCCCGAACGCTCGAACATCAGCGTCGTGTTGGCGACTGCCCAGCCGTTGTTGAGACCGCCGATGGTGGCATCGTCGGGCACGCGCGCGTCGCTGAGGAAGACCTCGTTGAACAGTGCCCGCCCCGTCATCTCCTTCAGGGGCCGAATGTCGACGCCACCCTGGTGCATGTCGCACGCGAACCAGGTGATGCCCTGGTGCTTCGGTGAATCGGGGTTCGTGCGCGCAATGAGCATGCCCATGTCGGCCACCTGGCCACCACTGGTCCACACCTTCTGGCCGTTGACGATCCACTCGTCGCCGTCCTTGATCGCCTTGCAGCCAAGGCCGGCAAGGTCGCTACCTGCGCCGGGCTCGCTGAACAGCTGACACCACGCCTGCTGGCCGGTGACGATCGGCAGCACGTAGCGGTCGATCTGCTCCTGCGAACCGTGCACCGCAATGGTCGGTGCAGCCAGCAACATGCCCAGCCCGCCAGGTGCAGCGACCGCGCCGTGGGCGACGATACGGTGGCCGACCGCGATCGCGTCGTTGCGTGCCAGACCCTTGCCGTACGCATTCGTCGGCAACGCCGGTGCGGCCCACCCAGACGATCCCAGCCGCTGCCACCATTCGGCAACAGTCAGCTCAGGGTCCCAGTTCTCCGCCAACCATGTATCAAGCTCGTCGAGAATCTCACTCATGCCGACAGCTTTCCCTGCTTCACGGCGTGCGCACGATTCGGAGTGCATCGCACGTCGCGCTGGCAGGGAGTCTCAACGCCTGGGCAACATTCGGTGCCAGCGTCAGCACTGAGATAGTGGGGGGCAGCCGTCGTTGCCTCCATACAAATTCGCTCGGGTAGCCCACTCCTGCGGTGCCGCCTCCCACTGCGGGTGAGCCGGCAGTGTGACGGCTTCAGGTTTCGGCCGACACGATGTGGCTGCCAACGCAAGGTCCTGACAGATGGTGGCCGGCTCGAGCGGGCGGCCAACGTGGTCTGCCCAGGTTCACCTCATTCAGATTTCGGTGACGACCGGACCTTCCCAGAGCGGACTGGGCGTCGACAGTCCCCCGGAAAGCGGGACGGGACACACCCAGAATTGCAGCGAGCGGCTACTCGGGTTGGTCGACGAGGAGGCCGGCGCTGAAGGCCAGGGCCGTTGCGATACCGGCGGCGCGTTCCACCACTGCGCCGAAGGTGTAGCCGGCCTCTATTGCGCCGTTCATCGGGGGCTCGCCCAGCGAGCGCAACAGTGCCGTGGCATCGCGCGACACCGTGATCTTCTCCAGCTCGGGCAGCGGCTCTGGGTCGCGCCAGATGTCGGCCTTCTGCGCCTGGCGCCCGCCGTTCTGCCGTGAGCCGGACCGACGCCGCTGACCGTTACGAGCCGATGGCTGCGATGCGGATTGCGGTTGCCGGCTCATTGGTCGTCCTCGGTCAACAGTTCATCGGGGCGCAGGCCGAAGGCGAGGCGCAATTGATCGGTGTCGAGGTCCGCCATCGAACTGCCCTTGGGCAATACCAACTGGGCGATGTGGCGCTTCCCGGCGACCACTTCCTCGACCTTCTCGTCAACCGTGCCCGGGCACACCAGACGATGCGAGATGACGGTCTTGCTCTGGCCAATTCTCCATGCGCGGTCGCGCGCCTGATCTTCTACGGCCGGGTTCCACCAACGGTCGTACAGCACGACGTGGTTGGCGTTGGTCAGGTTCAAGCCGGTACCGCCAGCCTTCAGCGACAGCACCATCGCGCCTGGGCCTTCCAATGCCTGGAAGTCCGCCACCATCTTGTCTCGCACGGTGCGGCTGAGGCTGCCGTCGTAACACGCGACCGGCGTGCCGGTGAGCGTGGTGAGGTGCTCGGCAAGGCGACGACCCCAGGTTGCGAAGTGGGTGAAGATCAGCACCCGCTCGCCTGATGCAAACACCGACTCGACGATCTCCTCCAGGCGAGCCAGCTTGCCAGACCGACCGGCCAACGGCTGGCCGTCATCGTTGTAGGCGGCCGGGTGGTTGCAGATCTGCTTGAGGGCGGTGATGGCGGCGAGGATTGCGCCTTCCTTCTTCTCCCCCAACTCGTTGGTGACGTTGAGCACCAGATCGTCGAGCACCGCTTGGTACAGACCAATTTGCTCGGGCGTCATCGTGCAGTGGTCGAGCTCGTCGATCTTGTCCGGCAGCTGAGCAGCCACTTCCGGCTCGGTCTTCGTGCGGCGGAACAGCAGGATGCCGTTGAGCGCCTTCAGCGCGGACTCGCTGTCGCCCGACATCTGCGAGACGAACGCCGGTCGTGGCCCGACCAGGCCGGGGTTGGTGAAATCGAGAATGGCCCACAGGTCGGCAACGCCGTTTTCGATCGGCGTACCGGTGAGCGCCAGCCGCGTATGGGCGGCGATGCGACGGAGCTGCTGGGCGGTGTCGCTGGCCGGGTTCTTGATGGCCTGCGCCTCGTCGAGCACCATCGTGCGCCAGTCGGTCGCGGCCAACATGTCGACATCCCGCACAGCGGTCGCGTACGTCGTGATCACGATGTCGGCCTTCGCCAGTTGCGCGGCGAACTCATCGGCCTCGGAACGCGAGTTTCCGTGGTGCACGAGGACGCGCAGACCTGGTGAAAAGCGAGCAGCCTCGGCGGCCCAGTTACCGACAACGGCCGCCGGTGCGATGACCAGCGTGGTGCCATTGCCGGCAGTGCGAGCGAGATGGGCGAGCACGGTGGGCGTCTTACCCAACCCCATGTCGAGTGCCAAGCAACCGCCAAGCTCGGCGGCATCGAGGAAGCCGATCCACGACAGCGCCTCGGTCTGGTACGACCGCAACGCGCCGACGAAACCCTCCGGCGGGGTGACCGGCGCAGCCGACGCTTCACTGGCGCGTTGCAGCACATCGTTGGCCCAGCTCTGACCCTGCACCACGATGCCGCCGGCGAGACCAGAGGTGTCGAGACCCATGCTGTGGCGCAGGATCTCCGCGCCTGTCATCTTGGTGGTGGATTCGCGCTCGGCCAACGCAGCGGCGGCCTTCTCCAGATCGACGCGATCCAGCTCGACCCACTTCCCGCGCGAGTGAACGAGCGGGCGAGCCTGCTTGGCGAGCCGCGCAACTTCGCCTGCGGACAGCTCGACATCGTCGAAGAGCACCGACCACGCAACATTGGACAGCTGCTGCGCACCGACGACAGAACCGGCCGATTCTTCTGCGAACAGCCGCAGCGACGGTGTTGCCTTGCGACGCGAGATCAATGGGGCACGAACATCGAAACCGGTGGTGACCAATGTGGGGCCGACCATGGTGAGGAAGTCCCATGCTTCGTCCTGACTGAGCGCCAACTGTCCTCGTGCCTTCACGCCGGCGCGGCCGAGCGCAGGGAAGATGCGGCCGAGTCGGGTCCATTCCGCCAGCGCCGCACGACCACCATCTGGCGCTCGCAGCGCTTCGTCGATGGGGATCGTCTTGCCCTTGGCCTGCTTCACGTGCACAGCCATCAACCACACGCCGCCAACGCCCGGCGGGTCGAGCTGCACGACCAAGCGAACGTGACCCGTGTCGGTGACTGAACGGGTCCACTGGTCGAAGCGGCGAGACATGTCGCGAGCCAGCGAGGCATCGGCGGGGAACGGCGCGCCATCGATACGAGCGAGCAGTGAGTCGCCCAAATCGGTGATGGTCTTCGCGGCCGGCGGCTGGGCCTTCAGCTCCATGCGCTCGGCCGATTCGCTCATGATCGCGTCGATGACGGCACCGATGATCGAGACCGTCACGGTGTGCCCCGCGCCCAACTCCACAGCGGTGACGGTCGCCGGCATGACCGCCGCCAATTCATCCAGCGAGGCGCGGCTGATGTACGCAGGAATCCAACGAACCGCAGCGTCGGTGCCGTGACCATCGCGGCGAGCACTGACACGTACGCTGGGAACGATGGCGCCCCGTACAGCAAGACGCACACCCTCGACGGCGACCCTGCCCAACCACAGCAGGCTGGGGCCGACACCCTCTGGCGCGGCGTTGCCACCGACCGAGACGAGCCAACCGAGCGCGCCGCGCATTGGGATGGAAAGCGCTTCAGCTTTCATGCCGTTGGGCAGTGCGACACCGGGGTGCACTTCCCAGCCGTGCGGCGGGCCGTCGACCGCCTGCAAGCAATCGGCGAGTGCGTCGTTGTCGGCAGGTTCGGTACCTCGACCGGCGGCCCACACGATGACGCGACCATCGGCCCACGACGCCTGCAACTGCACTTCACCCGGCTCGAGATACTCCCACGAGATGGAGTCGTCGTCATCGAGTTCCGCCAGAATCGGCGACGGCGGCAGCGGCTTGAGGCGGGCGGCCGTGCGGTGCAAGCTCTTCAGTGTCTCCGCAAAGTCAGCAACTACCTGGTCTCGCTCGTCACCGGAGATACCACGCACATTGGCCAGGTCCTCCTCGGCATCGCCGATGAGGCGGTCGAGCACCGCCAACGACATGGTCTCGTCGCTCTCGAACAACGCCAGATCGTCGGGCGCGCAGCGACCGTCAGCGATGGACCAGATAGCCGCTTCGAGTTGTCGTACCTCAGCCATTGCACTCCGTATGCGTAACCGTCTGAAGCCCGGGCCGCAGGTTTCCGCGGCGCAACGTGACTGTCAGCGACGGGTTGGAGGATACGCCGCAAATGCGTCGACGCGTTCAATCGGAGGGGATACTCGTCACATGCTGTCGCCGGTGAGGCGCCCGGCGATGTAGTGGTCGACGTCGTAGACGTTGCGCTCGAGGTAGCTGAAAGGACCGCGCGCAGCGTCTTGGTGGTGCAGGCCGCGCCATACCCCCTCGATGATCGGCCGGTCCTCACCGTTGACCGCCACCAGCAACTCGAGGATGCGCGCGAGGTACGGCTCGCGGTCGAGTTCGGGGTCGTTCCACACCTCTGGCGCGATCGCGAGCGACCAGCGGATGTGCACCTGGCCGACGCCCACCGGACTGAGCACCAAATACCACAGCCAGTCGGGCTGCAGCTGAATCACGTGCGTGGGATATGTCACAGTCAGCATCGTGCTGTGCCGCCACGGGCCATCCAGCACCTCGTTGGCGGCGTGCGCCACGCCGTACGTACTGGCCGGGTCGTCGACGGCGACGTGGTACGTGTAGCCCTCACCGCCGGGGTACACCGTCGTGCTGCCCGTGCTGTCGCTGTCCTTGGCAAACGTGTTCTTGTGCACTTTGAACACGTGGTAGGCGTCGAGGAAGTTCTCGGCCAGGCACTTCCAGTTCGTGTCCCACTCGTCTGTGCCGCCGGCGACGGGCACGTAGCCCTCCATCCGATAGCGGCTGACGACATCGGTGAGACCGGCGACTCGGGGTGCGAGCGGCGTCGGTCGAGGCGACTGGTTGACGTAGACGAAGCCTTCCCACACCTCCGTCGCCAACTCCATCAGCCGATGGCTGTCGGGGTTGAACGGTGTCCCGTCGGCCTCGGTGGTTTGCTGCATGTATGGCGCAGCAATGCACTGGCCATCCAGCCGATAGACCCATGCGTGATACGGGCAGGTGATACGGGCGGTACTGCCTTGTCCATCCAGCAGCGTCGCGCAGCGGTGCGCACACGTGTTGGTGAAGGCACGCACCACTCCGTCGTCACCGCGCACGACGATGACCGACAGCAGCGAATCGTCGTGCGGTGACGGAACTTCACGAGTCGCGTAATGGCCGTTCCTAGGTACGTCGGCGGTCCGCCCGACACACAGCCACTCGTTCGCGAAGATGCGCTCGCGTTCCAATCGCAACACCGCCGGGTCGGTGTACGCAGCCGGCGGTAGCACCGTTGCTTGCTCGAGGGGAAGACCCGCGTGCGCGTTCAGTTGCTCGCGAAGCGACTCATCCAACTCGTTGGCCATGACGTCGACGCTAGCGAACCGCAGCGCCGAGCCAGTCTGGCGCGTTACGTAAAGACTGGCGGGCTCTGGCCTGGGGTGTGAGCCCAGAGCTTTGACACAAACCCGGATCAGACGTCGGCGACGAAGATGATGTCACCCGTGGCCGTCGGCGAGCCGGTGGCCGGCTCGACGGTGATGGCCCAGGCGGAAGGTTCTGCGGGTGCTTTCAACGTGTGGTGCACATTGCCGTCCTTGGCCGGATCCAACACGTACATCGCCGTCGAAGAGTTGGGCGTGATGAGCCACAGTTCGTAGGCCTTGTCGTCGGGAGTGGTCGGGAGGTCCTCACCCATCAGCACGGCCTGGCCCAGCGAGTTCGACCACGCCACCCTGAACGTTCCCTGGGCACCGCCTTGGCTGTCCAGGCTGAGCACCTGCGAGTCGGTCTGCTCCATCACATGAGCAAGATCGGCTGCAAAGGTGTCCGAGTCGTCACCGCCTCGGAACGAGACGACTCCGACGACGATCATCACGATCGCTGCTGCGGCGGCGGCCATCGACATCAGGGAACGTGCGCGCCGCCGCTCGTCGAGAGCGACGACGGGTGCGACCAAAGGGGAGAGCTGGCGGGTGGTTGCCACTTCCGCCATCACCGCCGCCTTCAGCGACGTGGGCGGCGGGGCCACCAGGGAGTCGGCCACCTGCGTCAGCGTGTGGCGGAACTCCAGTACATCGGTGCGGCACACTTCGCACGCCCCGTAGTGGGCCTCGAACGCTGAGCGCTCGCGGTCGTCGAGGGCGTCGAGTGCGTACGCCGCGGCGAGGTGGTGGACGTCGATATCGGTCATGACTCACCTCCCAATTCATCTCGTAGACGGATCATCCCGTCGCGAATACGACTCTTGACGGTGCCTTCCGCGACTTCCAGCAACACAGCCACTTCTCGATAGGTATGGCCACCGAAGTAGGCCAGCTCCACAGCTTCACGCTGCAGCTCGGAGAGCTGCAGCAACGCACGTCGCACACGCACCTGATCCAACGATGACTCCACTTCCGCGGCAACCACATCACGCTCGACGCGGATTGTCTGGTTGGCGTCGCGGTCATGCCGCACACGTGAGGCTTGCTCGCTGCGCACTCGGTCTATCGCTCGACGGTGCGCCAGCGTGGCAGCCCACGTCTTCGCGTTGCCCTTGGTGCCGTCGAACCGAGCGGCGAGCCGCCACAGTTCGACGAACACCTCTTGGGCAACCTCTTCGGCCTGCGAGGGATCTCGCACCACCTTCAGCACTACGCCGTACACCAGGGGGGAGAGTGCGTCGTAGAGCTCGCCGAAGGCGGCCTGATCGCCGCGACCCGCACGGCGTAGCAGGTCGCCAAGTGGATCGTTGAGATCAGCCACCACGTCGACCGGCCGGGCACGCATTGCCCTCAAGACGCCCATGGCGCCTCGCAATTCGTGTACTCGGAGGTGGTCGACATGCTCATCGTTCGGAACTCGACCGGTTTTGGATGGGTGTCACGTCCTCTCACCCATTCAGTGTCGCTCGTGGAGTCCACTCTTGCGTAGCTTTAACGACATGACGGCTCACGGACTCGGACGCGCTGCGGCGCGCTTGGCGAACGCCGTCAAGCCGGCGACGACCAGGGCAACGGCCAAGGCCACTGAATTCGCCCACAACCTGCGCGCTCAGTTCGAGGCGGGCCAAGCATCAGCCGTCACCGACGAAGTGCAAGCAGCCGAAGTGGCCGATGCAATGCGTGGCGTCGACTGGGCGAAGGTACGCGCCTCGACAAGCGCAAAGAGTTCGGATGCTGCCAAGTCGATGAAGACGATGGCCGCCGAAGTCGACTGGGAAAAGGTGCAACCGGTGGCGGCGAAAGTGTCGAGTGCCCTGATCGCCGCCGTCGCGTCGGGGCAGATCGGCGTCGGCGGCCGCCTCGGCCCCACGGTCGCAAGGGCGATCATGAACGACCGCAACCTGGCCGGGCGGGTGAGCACGTCAATGGCCGATGACGACGTGACGCCACCGGACTTGCGCCACATCGTCATCGCCGGAGCCATCGACACCACCTCCAGCGAGTAGCGCCAGACCCGAACGACCTGACCTCAACGACTGAGACGGCGACTTAGCTCAGAAGACGAAGCCTTTAGGGATGACGACGATGCCGTGGTCGCTGATGGTGAACCGGGCAGCGTCGGCGGCAGCATCGAACCCGATGCGCTCGCCGGCCGGGATGATCACGTTCTTGTCGACGATGCAGCGATTGATTCGGGCACCCGGGCCGACCTCGACACCGGGGAACAGCAGGCTGTCCGTGACGTGCGCGTCGTGATTCACGCGCACGCCTGGTGAGGCAATCGAGCGCTCGACATGCGAGCCCGACACGATCGACCCGGCACACAGCAGGCTGCCATCCACGTACGAGGGTTCGCCACCGGCACCTCGGGAAATCTTCGCCGGCGGCAGTGGCTGATGACTGGTGAACACCGGCCAATGGCTGTTGTACAGGTTGAAGATCGGCACCGGTGACAGCAGATCCATATTGGCGTCGTAGTACGAGTCGATGGTGCCGACGTCGCGCCAATAGCCCTTCTCGCGATCGTCCTGGCCTGGCACGATGTTCGTGGAGAAGTCGTACACGTGGGCCACGCCCTCGGCGGTGAGCGCAGGAATGATGTGACCACCGAGATCGGTGTGCTGACCGTCTTGTCCTGCCGGCGTCACGATGTCGATGAGCGTCTTGGTGGTGAACACGTAGTTGCCCATGCTGGCCAGGCACCGCGAATCGTCACCGATGATGGTGGGCGGGTTGGGTGACTTCTCGTGAAAGGCGACGATCTTGCCTTCCTCGTCGGCCTCGATCACTCCGAACGACTTCGCATCCTCGTAGCCAACAGGAATCGCGGCCACGGTGACGCCCGCGCCGGACTCCAAGTGCTGATCGACCATCTGGCGGACGTCCATGCGATAGATGTGGTCGGCACCGAACACGCACACAACGTCTGGCATCTCATCGGTGATCAGGTTGAGGTTCTGGTAGATGGCATCGGCTGAACCGGCGAACCAGTGCGGCCCACGACGCATCTGGGCAGGCACCGGCGTCACATAGTTGCCGAGCAGACCACTGAACCGCCAGGTCTGGCTGATGTGCCGGTCGAGGCTGTGGCTCTTGTACTGCGTCAGGACCACGATCTTGAGAAAGCGCGAGTTGGCGAAGTTCGACAACGCGAAGTCGATGATTCGGTAGCTGCCACCGAAGGGCACAGCTGGCTTGGCGCGGTCCTCCGTGAGGGGCAGCATGCGCTTCCCCTCTCCACCAGCGAGGACGATGACGAGCACCTTGGGTTCGGCCATGACCGGAATGTACCGCGTCCCTCGCACGCTCGGGTTCATCAGTTACGGTCTTTCGACGTGAAGGTCCTGTTCGTCACCCCCGAGTGCTATCCGTTGGTGAAAACCGGCGGTTTGGCCGACGTTGCGGGTGCCCTTCCGTTGGCCCTGACACCGTTTGCCGTGGAGGCGCGAGTGTTGCTGCCTGGCTACCCAGGTGTGCGCGAACAGCTCACCGGCATGCGCAAGGTAGCGGCGCTGCCAAAGCTCTTCGGTGGCACCGGAACGTTGACTGCGGGCCGCACGGCCGATGGGCTCGAGGTGCTGCTGCTCGAGGCGCCCCACCTCTACACCCGCACCGGTGGCGGCCCTTACCTCGATGCCGACGGCAACGATTGGCCGGACAACTACCTGCGCTTCGGGGCACTGTCATGGGTTGGCGCGGAGATCGCAATGGGTCGGCTCGGCGATTGGCAACCGGAGTTGGTGCACTTGCACGACTGGCAGGCCGCGCTCACGGCGGCGTATCTGCACTTCGAGAAGAAGCCCCTCGATTCACGGACAGCGCCGCCCACCCTGCTCACCATTCACAACCTGGCGTTCCAGGGCCTCTTCGGCACCGACACGCTGGCCGCCCTGCGTCTGCCCCCGGTCGCGCTTGCGCCCGGCGACACCGACTCGATGGAGTACTGGGGCTACCTCAGCTTCCTCAAGGCGGGTGTGATGTGGAGCACCCACCTCAGCACCGTCAGCCCCACATATGCCCGCGAGATCCGCACGCCCGACCAGGGCATGGGCTTCGACGGCTTGCTGCGCGCCCGGCCCGACCATCTCACCGGCATTGCGAATGGCATTGACGACACGGTGTGGAACCCAGCCACTGACCCAGCGCTCGACAGCGTCTACTCGGTGCGACGACTGCCGGCGAAGGCCACCAACAAGGCTGCACTCCAGGTCGAACTGGGACTGCACGTTCGTGTCGAAGCACCGCTGTTCTGCGTTGTCAGTCGGCTCACCACCCAGAAGGGTCTCGACCTCCTGCTCGACGCACTGCCGCGACTGTTGGGCCGCGGTGCGCAGTTGGCCGTACTCGGTTCGGGCGAGCGCGCGCTGGAAGACGGTTTCCGCCGCGCCGCCGAGGAACACCACGGCAATGTCTCGGTGACGATCGGATACGACGAGCCGCTGTCGCATCGACTGCAGGCGGGTTCTGACGCGATCATCGTGCCTTCGCGTTTCGAGCCGTGCGGGCTCACGCAGTTGTATGGCCTGCGCTATGGCACGCTGCCGGTGGTCGCTCGTGTCGGCGGGCTGGCCGACACGGTCATCGACGCCAACGCGGCTGCGTTGCATGACGGGGTCGCCACCGGCTTCCAGTTCAGCCCTGTCGACGCCGAGCAGTTGGCCGCCGCCATCGAGCGCGCCTGCGACCTGTACGCCGACGCGCTCGCCTGGCAGCGAGTGGTGAAGCGAGCGATGACACGCGACGTCAGCTGGTCCAGTGCCGCCGGCGCCTACATCGACCTGTACCGCCACCTCACGACCGGCGCCTGAGGGACTATCGCTGGTACGGTTTGCGGGTGACAACTGAATAGCCCCCTGCGGGGTTGGGTGAAATTCCCTATCGGCGGTGAGAGCCCGCGAACCGCACACGACGAACGCCATGCAAGTGGCTTGTGTGTGGCCGACTCTGTGTAATCCAGAGGCCGACGGTCATAGTCCGGATGGAAGCAGGTTGACGTATGCGATTCGGTCGCGACGCCATGTCCATTTTGGACGGGCGACTCAGCCGTCTTGTTCGCGTTGCCGCACTCCTGCACACCTCCGCAGCGAACCGGCAATGAGAGGCAGGACTGGCACATGTTCACAGGAATCGTGGAAGAGATGGGAAGTGTTGCGGCCTTCGAGGGCATCCGCCTGCGTATTGCAGCGCAACTCGTGTTGGAGGACGTACACCTGGGCGATTCGATCGCCGTCAACGGCTGCTGCCTGACCCTCGTGGAACAGGGAGAAGGATGGTGGGAAGCCGACGTCAGCGAGGAGACGCTGGCTCGCACCAGTCTGAACGGCATCACCGTCGGCTCGCCGCTGAACCTCGAGCGGTCGGTTCGACTGGCCGACCGCCTCGGCGGACACCTGGTGCAAGGCCACGTCGACGGCGTCGGGGAGGTGGTGCAACCGGTACCAGACCTGCAGGTACGCATCCCCACCGAGTTGATGAAGTACGTGGTGGAGAAGGGTTCGATCACGGTGGACGGCGTCAGCCTCACCGTCGTGGCGCCGACCGCCGACACGTTCACCGTGGCGATCATTCCGCACACGTCGGAGGTGACGACGCTCGGCACCAAACGGCCGGGCGACCGAGTGAACATCGAGGTCGACGTGCTCGCCAAGTACGTCGAACGGCTACTCGCCGGCCATGTGGAAGCAGACGCAACATGAGTGCCTTCAGCACCATCGAGCACGCCATCGCCCACCTCGCCGCAGGCGGCATCGTGGTCGTGGCCGACGACGAGAATCGCGAGAACGAGGGCGACCTCATCATGGCGGCCGATGCAGCCACGCCGGAAGCAATTGCGTTCTTCGTGCGCCACACCTCGGGTGTGATCTGCGCGGCCTTGCAGGGCGACACATGCGACGCACTGGAGTTGCCTCTGATGGTGCCGCCGGCCGCCAATTCCGACCAGTTCCGCACGGCCTTCACGGTCACCGTCGATCTCGCGATCGGAACCACGACCGGCATTTCAGCCGCCGATCGCGCCGCCACACTGCGGGCTCTCGCCGACCCGACCACCACGCCGAACCAGCTCAACCGCCCGGGCCACATCTTCCCGCTGCGCGCTCGCGCGGGCGGGGTGATGGAACGCCCCGGCCACACCGAAGCCGCCGTCGATCTCGCCCGCCTCGCCGGTCACTCGCCCGCAGGGGTGCTCAGCGAACTGGTGCTCGACGACGGGTCGATGGCACGTTTGCCGCAGCTGACGGACTTCGCCCGCCAGCACGGGCTACCGCTCATCTCAATTGCCGATCTCATCATTCACACAGGAGCCCTCGTATGACCACGTTTCACGGACAGATGAATGGCGCAGGCCTGCGCGTCGCATTGGTGTGCAGCCGCTTCAACGACCTCATCGTCGGCCGCTTGGAGGCAGGCGCTCGCGATGCGCTCACTCGGCACGGCACTGACATCGACGCGATCGACACTGTGTGGGTGCCAGGCGCGTGGGAGATTCCGATGGCAGCGCAAGCCCTGGCCGCCAGTGGTCGCTACGACGCAATCGTTGCCCTCGGTGCCGTCATGCGCGGCGCGACGTACCACTTCGAGGTGATCGCGAACCAGAGCGCTGCCGGCCTCACACGCGTTGCCCACGACACTGGCGTGGTGGTCACCAACGGCATCATCACTGTCGACACGATGGACCAGGCGCTGGAACGGGCGGGCAGCAAGGCCGGCAACAAGGGTGCGGATGCGGCCCTCGCTGCGCTGGAAACGGTCAACGTGATTCGTGCTGCAATAGTTGTGTAATACAAGTATTACGCGTAGCCTCGGATGCATGCTGAACACCGACATCCGCGACCTCGCTCGCGCCAAGAACTTCGCCGCGCTCACCGTCATCCCCAAGTCCGGCCACCCGATGACGCACGTGATGTGGGTCGACGCCGACGACGAGCACATCCTCATCAACACCGAACTTGGCCGCGCCAAGGCAACCGCCATGGACAACGACCAGCGCGTGACGGTCGCCGTGTGGGACGCTGAGAACCCCTACCACTATGCCGAAGTGCGTGGCACGGTGGTAAGCACCACCGTTGGCCAGGAAGCGGCCGACCACATCAATGCGGTCAGTCAGAAGTACACCGGGGGGCCATACGCCTTTGGTGCCACCGATGCACGAATCATCTACCGCATCGCCCCCGACAAACAGCGCATCCAGTAGCTCAGGGTCCTCGAAGGTTGGGCTGACCAGGGGCGCCAGGAAACTTCGACTTCGGCGCGGTCGCGCTTGAGAACAGCCTCCCAGCGGCCGATGAACGTTGGCATGACTTCTACCTTGGCCTCCGATCGCACTCCCGCGCCCTCCGGGCCGAACTCGCTGGCGCGCTCCCTTGTGGCGAGCATCAGCTCGGTTCTGGCCGGTCGCCACTACCAGATCGAAGTTGCCACTGCCTGTGTATTGGCGGGCGGTCACCTGCTGGCCGAAGACATCCCCGGCGTTGGCAAGACGTTGCTGGCCCAGACCGTCGCCGCCTCCCTGGGCGGGTCGTTCGCCCGCGTGCAGGGCACGGCCGATCTGCTACCGGCAGACGTGGTGGGGTCGCTAGCACCCAACGCCGACGGATTCGGGCTGCACTTTCGCCCGGGCCCCGTATTCGCGAATGTGGTGCTGTTCGACGAACTCAACCGTGCCAATCCACGCACGCAGTCGGCGTTGCTGGAAGTGATGGAGGAGGGACACATCACTGTCGATGGCATCACACATCCGGTGCCGGCCCCGTTCCTGGTCATCGCCACACAGAACCCGGTGGAGATGGCCGGCACCTACCCACTGACCGAAGGCGTGACCGACCGCTTCATGGCCGCCATCAGCCTCGGCCGCGCAACGGCTGAGGAAGAGGTGGAGGTGCTCACCGGTCGCCGCGGTCGCGCCCGCCTTGGCAGCGTGAGCCGTGTTGCCACGATGGAGGAACTCACTGCATGTCGCGAACAGGTGCTGCAGGTCCACCTGGCCGACGCAGTGGCGGCATACGCGGTCGGGATTCTGCATGCAACTCGTGCGCATCAACGTGTTCGATTGGGTGCATCTACCCGCGGCGGAGTGGCGATGATTGCGTTGGCGAAGGCATTCTCGGTGATGGATGGGCGCGACTTCGTCGCTCCGCACGACGTCGCCTGCGCTGCGCAGTGTGCACTGGCCCACCGGCTGGTACTGGTCGCACAGGACCGCACGTCAGCCACGGCGGTCGTGGCGGAGTGCGTCGCTGCGGTGCAGGCGCCACGCCGTTGAACCGACCTGCGGGCCCAGCGCGTGGCGCGGCGTCTCTCGGCGTCGCGTGGGTGCTCGCGGCGATGATCGCGGCGCTCACCGGCGCGGCGGCCGTCGTGATCATCCTGGCCGTCGGTTTGGTGGTGTTCGTTGCGAGTGCGCTCGACGGTTGGTGGTCCACCCGCAGGTCAGTTGCGCCAACGGTCACCGTCGCAACACTGGCCGTCGCCGATAGCGAGTTGGTATGGCAGGTACATTCGAGCGCACCCCACCGGGTCCACGTCGAGCTACGTGTCGAAGAGCAGTTGGTCGCGAGTGGCTGGATGCAGCCCGGCACGAATCGTCTCATTGGCGTCGCCCCACGGCGCGGCGTGTACGAGCAGGTCGACGTGCGCCGATCGAGCGCCGGCACACTCGGCAATGTGTGGTGGCGCCTCACAAGCACAGTTCCGATCGCCCGACTGTTCGTCGCTCCCTCGGCAGCGCTCACCGGTGCTGCGTACGAGCAGCTTGGTAGCGACGAGCACGTCGACCAGATACCGAGCCCAGCCCCCGGCCGAGACGAGATCGACGGTGTACGCACCTGGCGACAGGGCGACGAACTGACAGCAATCCACTGGCCGGCAACGCTGCGCAGCGGCGAGTTCGTCGTACGCCAGCGACTGAACGATGTGGCGGAGCAATGGACAGTGCACGCGCAAACCGGCACTGCCGATGCGAGCGAAGAAGCCGCTCGCGTACGCGACGCGCTGGAACGCGGCCTGGCCGCGGGCGCGGCGGCCGCAGTGCGCGTCGACGGTGACGAACCAACGGTCGTGCCTGACCGCGACGCGGCGATCCGATGGAGCGCAGCCTTCGAACCGGGTGGCGCCCGGCCCGAGGAGCCAGCACTGGCATGGTGGCGGCGCCCACTCGCGCTGTCCTCCCCCGAACCGACTGCCGACCTGACGCCAAGGGCACGGTGGGCCGTCGCACTCGCGGCGGCCGTCCCGCCGCTGATGCTGCTCGAGCCGCTCGGCTACGGACCGCTCGAGTTCGGCGCTGTTCTCGCTGCGATCGCACTGAGCGCGCTGCTGTCGATGCGCGGCCCGACGCACCGCAAGAACCTTCGCCAGGCCGGTGGGTTGCTGGCCGGTATCGCCGTCGGCGCGACCCTCATCGACCTGAGTGTCATCGACAGCGTCATCACCTCGCTGCGCTTCTTGTTGCCGCAGATGTTGGTCACGCTGGTGGTGGTGCAGGGCTTCGAATGCGTCGACCGACGATCGGCCCGCGTCACGCTTGCCTCCGCAGCGATGTTGACGGCCTACGCGGCGGGCATTCGCGTGGATGATCGCCTGGCGGCGTGGCTTGCGGTCGCACTGCTTGGTCTGGCGTGCGGCTCGAACGCCATCACTCGTGCAGACCGTTCACCGGGGGGGCGGACCGTCCGACGGGTCGGAAGTCGCACTGGATTCGCGATTGTCGCCGCGCTCTCGGTGTTGGCCGTGCTCGCCGCAGTTCCGATTCCAGATGGACCCGCGCAGCTGACGCTCCCCAGTTGGTTGGAGGACTACCGGCCGACGCCCAGCGATGGAGCGTTGGTGGCGGCCGACGGCTCGCCTCTGCTCGGCGGGACCGTGGTGACCGCTCGGTCCGGTAGCGGCGCGGGTGGGTACCCGGGGTTCAGCCCGACAATGGACACGTCGTTGCGCGGTGCACTCGGGAACGACGTGGTGCTTCGGGTACGCGCACCGTTCGCCGATTTCTGGCGCGGACAGACCTTCAACAATTTCGATGGTCGCTCGTGGACCGTCGACGCCAATGCCGGGGTGCGATCCGATGGCCCGGACCACACGATCGAGCCGACCAGTGGTGACGTGCCACGCAACGACAGCGAACAGTTCATCCAAACCTTCTACGCCCAGGTGAATCTTCCCAACATCGTGTTCGCCGCCAGCCGCGCCGAGCGCGTGCTGCTGGAAGCTCCCCTGTGGGCTCGGCCAGACGGGGCGCTTCGCGCAGAAGTGGTGCTGCCAGCGGGAAGTGCCTACACCGTGGTGTCGCAGCGGTCCGGGGCCACTGCCGAAGGCCTACGCGCGGAGGGCAACATCGCCAGCGCAAACACCCCCGCTGCTTTCCTACAGCTGCCGCCAAGCACAACTTCGCGAACGCAGGAACTGGCAGCGCAGTTGGCTGCACCGACCACCTACGACACCATTCTTGCGATTCAGGCATGGCTGTCCCTGAACGTCAGCTACGACCTGTTCGCACCCGTTCCGCCCGAAGGCACCGACGCCGTGGACAACTTCCTGTTCGAGTCGAAGAAAGGCTTCTGCGAGCAGATCGCGACCGCGACCGCAATCATGTTGCGCTCCCTCGGCGTGCCAGCGCGCATCGCCACCGGTTACGTGCCGAGTGGCCGTGACGAGATTGCCGGCGTGTGGATCAGCCGCGCGAGCGACGCGCACGCTTGGGTGGAGGTGCGCTTCCCGAACTACGGCTGGGTGGCATTCGACCCGACTGCCTCGGTGCCGTTGTCCGGCGAGGCAGCGCGGCCGAGCATCGGCGCAGAGGTTGCCAAAGCGCTCGCTCGTGCCATCAGCAACCACATCACGGTCATCGTGCTCGCCGCACTGGCATCTGCGATGCTGCTGTTGGTAGGTCGAGCTCTCGCACGTTGGTGGCAGCGCCGACGACGCGGCAAGTGGGGTGTGCTGCAGGATCGCTTCGTCGCCACTGCGGTCCAACGAGGGGCGGAGCCGAACGCACCGAATGCAGCGCTGGCGGTGGTGTTCGACGCGGTTGCCGCCAACGAACTGGCCGCCACGCTCGATGCGTCCGCGTTCTCCGCCGAATGGGTGGACAACGACGATGTGTACCGGGAGTCACTCGATGTTCTGCGCGAACTCGAGCGCTCGCGGTAGGTACCAGCCTCGCCTACTATCCCGCCCGATGCCGCGCTTCGACGACAAGTACTACCAACGCTTCTACGGCGCCGTGGGTGTGCATGACCACGAGCAGATCGGCCATCTGGCGACGGCGGTGCACGAGATGTGCGCGTGGTGGGGCGTGCCACCGACGTCCGTGCTGGATGTTGGCGCCGGACTGGGCATGTGGCGCGACTGGTATCGAACGCAGCATCCGGCAGTGCGCACCCTGTCGGTCGACATCAGCGAACACGCGTGTTCGAAGTGGGGTCACGAGCAGCGCGACATCTCCATCTGGAAGCCGTCGAAGAAGTTCGACCTCGTGGTGTGCCATGGCGTGCTGCACTACCTCGACGACAGCGGTGCCGAGAACGCCATCGTCAACCTCGCAGCGGCCACCCGCAATGTGATCTATCTCGAGCTACCCACCGCGCACGACCTTGCGGAAGTCGTCGACCCTGAACGCACCGACATGGAGGTGCACCATCGCAGCGGCGACTGGTACCGGGCTCGACTGAACAAGCACTTCAAACAGGCGGGCGCCGGGTTGTGGGTGCGCCACGGCACGATACCGCTCTACGAGTTGGAAGCCGCTTCGCCCTAGATGCGCTCGATGATGGTGGCCGTGGCCATGCCGCCGCCGGTACACATCGTCACCAGACCAGTCTGCAGGTCGCGTCGCTCCAACTCGTCGAGCAGAGTGCCGATCAGCATCGCGCCGGTAGCGCCGATGGGATGACCCAGCGCCATCGCGCCGCCGTTGACGTTGACCTTGTTCCAGTCGGCTCCGGTGTGTCGCAGCCACTTCTGCAGTACGGCGGCAAATGCCTCGTTGACCTCGAACAGGTCGATGTCGGCGAGCGTCATTCCGGCCTTCTTCAGCACCAGGTCGGTAGCTGGCCCAGGGGCGGTGAGCATGATGACGGGCTCGTCACCGGCGGTCGCAGCCATCGTCACCTTGGCGCGCGGTGTGTAACCCTGCGCACGCCCGTATTCGGGAGAGGTGAGCAGCACTGCGGCAGCACCGTCGACGACACCTGACGAGTTTCCACCGTGGTGCACATGGCGAATCTCGCCGATGTGCGGGTACGCCTTGCGGGCGGTCTCGTCGATGGTCAGCTCACGGCCGCCCATCGTGTGGTTGCCCATGCCGGCGAACGCAGGCGCCAACTTGGCGAGGTCGGCCAAAGTGGTGCCGGCGCGAGGGTGCTCGTCGTGGTCGAGAGCGAGTGTGCCGTCGTCGTGGAAGATCGGCACGAGCGAGCGCTCGAAGCGGCCCTCGGCGATGGCCTCGGCGGCACGGTTCTGACTGTCCACGGCCAACTGGTCCAGCTCCTCGCGCGAGAAGCCTTCGACGCTGGCAATCAGATCGGCGCTGATGCCCTGCGGCACCATGTCGTACTGGTCGCGCAGGTGGTTGTTGTTGGCGGTGAAGCCGTCGACATGCATCGGTGCTGGACGTGACATGCTTTCCACGCCCCCGGCCACGACCATGTCCTGGAAGCCGGCGAGGATGCCCATCGAGGCAAAGTTGACGGCCTGCTGGCCACTGCCGCAGAAGCGGTTGAGCGTGACGCCCGGCGCCTGCACGCTCCACCCGGCGTCGAGCGCCGCCATGCGAGCGATGTCCATCGAGTGGTCGCCGCTGCCGGCGCCACAACCCATGATCGCCCGAGTCGTACGTTCGACCGCAGGGTTCCACGCTGGTTCGGAATGTTGCCCAGACGTTGAGATTCGGTACCAGCGTCGGCGACTTCCTGAAAGCTGGGTGAGGTATCAGATCTGACGGGTGGCTGACGGCGGTAGGCTCGTCAAAGTCTCGTGCCGGTCCTATTTTGACGTCCGCCAGGGGTCAGTAGCCCTCTTGCCGCGAAGGAACCTATGCCCACCACCAAGAAGACCGCAGACGACAAACTCGCCGAAGATCGCCCGATCATTGCCAAGGCCGCTCCGGTGAAGGCGCCGGCCAAGCCGCGCAAGGCAGCCACCAAGCGTGGCGTCAAGCCCAACTCGGTACTCGCTGAGGATCACACTCCCAGCGAAGCCATTGCGCACGCGATCCGTATGGAGTTCGGCGATCTGAGCCCATCGGTCAACCGCATCATGAACGCTGGCCTGCACGAAGCCGGCACGATGCACGCCATCACCCTGTTTCGTGAATCGCTGGGCGTCCCGGGTGACGAAAACCGCAATCCGATGGTCGCGATCGAAGCTGGCCGCCTGATTCCTGATACGACTGCCTGAGCAAGAACCCAAGGGAGGGCACATGCCCGAAAAGTCACCTCAAAAGCCGGCCGCCAAGAAGGCGGGAAAGTCGCTCAAAGAAAAGCGCGACGTCAAGAAGGCAAAGCAGGCCGACCGTAAAAACGGTTGATCCGCGGCCGGAGCCCGGTGAAGGGGATAGCGAGTGGTCCGGTCGCGTCCAGACGCTGCTCGATGTCACCCGACTTCCACTACGCGACCTGCTACTCGATCCAGGTGATGAACTGTCACTCGCCAACGACCCATCGGTAGCTTCCGATGCGTCATTCATGCGGGCCTTCGTCCCGATGCGCTCCTATCAGCGGCTGTGCAACTCGGGTCTCGACGGCCTGACCAGCACGATCTCCCGCAACCCTGATGTCATCACCGGTCGGATTCTGGTGAGGGCGTTGGCTGACAACTCAGGCCAGTTCGTGGTGATCGACGGTTCGCGCCATGTCGCCGCGCTGCGGTTGCTGTCCGACACCGGTGAGTTCCACGGAGCACCGCTGACAGCCGATGTCACCGCCCTGTTCGACAGTTGCCCGGTCACGATCGCGCATCCCGAAACCGACCCGGCATTCGTGCTCGCGCTGTTGGGTGATGCCACCGAGCCGGGCGCCGACCCGTGGCTGCTGGGCCAACGCGACCATTTGCTGCGCATGCTCGATCGCCAGAGCGTGCACCACAGCCAGCCCACGTTGGCCGCTGCCGCGGCCAACAATGCCCAAACGGTTCGCCGCTATCACGGCTACCGCGCGCTGCAGCAGATGATGCAGGACCACGAAATCGCGCCGCGTGTGGCAGCGGCGCTGTACCCCCTGTTCCATGCCGCAGTTGGCCGATCGGCAATTCGCAGTTGGCTGGATTGGGACGACAACCTGTGCTACTTCATCGACGACACCGGGCTGGACCGTTTCTACCGACTGCTGCTGCCCAGCACCCGCGCTGACGGCACCATCCGCCCGCCATGCATCACCGTCGTTGGCGATGTCGTGCAGCTCTGCGATGTGCTCGCCGAGCCAGCCGCGCGCACTGAGCTCCTGGATCGCGGCGCGACGCTGGAAGATGCGGTCGAGGTCATCAACGCCGGTGTGTTCCAGCAGTGGTCGGCACAGGTCGGTGAAGTGGTGGAGACCATGAAGTGGGACCGCCGCCGCTTCGGCCCGCGACCGTAGCGTCGATCACAGCCGTCACCTGCCGCTCCGCTACTGGATGGTGGCCAGTCCGCCGTCGATCACCAGTTGTTGCCCGTTGAGTAGCTGGCTTCGTTGCTCAGCTGATACAGCACACCGTTGGCGATGTCCCAGGCTGCGCCTTGGCGACCGAGGGGTAGATGGCCCACCGTTCGATTGGCGCCGGTCGACGGTGGCACCGCTCAGGTGGCCACGACGATCAGCGCCGTCGTCGACGCGACGCCGATCGTCGCTCCGATCTGGTCAGCAACGAACGGCTGGAGCGGCCCGACTACATCGTCGTCACGACGGACACGCCTGGCTGGGTGAATGCTCCCATCGCAGGAAGTGCCGTCGGGATGTCGGCGAGTGACAACCTTTGCGTGATCATCGCGGCTGGGTCGACTTGACCCGCCGCCATCATCGCGAACACCTGGTCGAAGCGCGATGCCGACAGCCCGTGCACGCCGTGCAGTTCCAGCTCGTCGCGAATGACACGCGAGATCGGCAACTCGGCCGTGGCGGTGGGGAACAGCCCGATCTGCACGTGGCGCCCGAGTGCCCGCAGGCACAGGATCGAGTTACTGGAAGTGGCGGCGTGGCCGAGGCAATCAACCGAGACGTGGACGCCACCGACCAGGTCGTGCAGCGCGACGCCTACGTCGTCGATGCTCGAAGCGTCGAGCGTGAGATCGGCGCCGAGAGCGACAGCGAGTGCCAACGCATCGGGCGAGATATCGACAGCAACCACCTGCGCCCCGATCGCGCGACCGAACGCTATGGCCGCCAGACCGACACCTCCGCAGCCGTGCACGCACAGCACTTCGCCAGCAACCAGCCGCCCGCGTTCGATCACGCCCCGGTAGGCGGTACTCACTCGGCAACCGACCAGCGCGGCGGCCTCGTCGGATACGTCAGCTGGCACGAGCACAGCATTCGTGTCGGCAAATGGCACCGTCGTATGGGTCGCGAACGCACCCCAGCGAGTGAAGCCCGGCTGCTGTTGCCGACGGCAGACCTGGTGCTGGCCGAGTAGGCACGGCTCGCAGGAACCGCAGCCACATACGAAGGGCGCAACCACACGATCGCCCTGTCGCAGCCCTCGCACACCTTCGCCCACCGCCACGACGCGGCCCACGAACTCGTGACCACCAACGTGCGGACACACGATGTCCGGGTCCGTGCCATGCCAACCGTGGTAGTCGCTGCGACACAACCCGACTGCCAGCACCTCCACCACGGCCTCACCCGCAGCCGGCGTCGGGTCGGCTACATCGACGATCTCGATCGGGCCTCGGAACTCTTCGTAGACAGCGGCTCTCATACCGACACCCTATGGAGTGGCGCTACGGTCGCAGGTATGACCGACACTGCTCGTCTACCATCACCGAATGCGGCAGGCCCGTGTCTCAGCTGCGGTTCGCCGCACGCGCACAGTTGGCAGACACCCGATGGCCCGGCGAGGCTGTGCCCGCCGTGCGCGACCTTGAACGGCCTCGGCTGCCCGTAACGCGTTCCTGCGCTACAGGTTGCGGCGCATCATCGAGTGCACTCGCTCCCAGTGCTGCTCGGAAGCGAAACGGTTGTACCGATCGGTCCCGCGCGGCGCGTAGCCGTGCACCGCGTCGGTGTAGAGGTCGAACCGGTATCGAACTCCCCCGGCATCCATCGCTGCACGCAGCTGGTCCAACTGCTCGGCTGGCGCGGTCGGGTCTTCGTGAGCCCAGCCGAGGTACACCTCGGCCTTCGCTGCTTCGAGACCGATGTGCGGCGAGTCGGGCGTTTCGCGCACCATCCATGCGCCATGAATCGACGCAATCGCGGCGATCCGCTCGGGCATCGCTTTCGCCAACGCCAAAGTGAGCCCGCCGCTCATACAGAAGCCGACTGCACCGACGTTGCCGCCGCGTGCAGCAGAGTCTGCCGCGGCGACGGCCAACAATGCCTCGGCGTCGCTGATGATGTTGGTGGGCGTGACGGTCGCCATCAGGTCGCGACGGACATGCATGTCCTCGTCGCTCATCCCGAACTCACGGAACGGGCCGCCACGATAAAAGAGATACGGCAGCATCACATAATAGCCGGCGGTAGCCAGGCGCGAAGCCATGTCCTTGAGCTGCGGGCGAATGCTGGGCGCATCCATCAGGTACAGCACCACCGGGTGCGGGCCATCACCTTCCGGGTGGAAGATGAACGTCTTCATCTCGCCCTCGGCCGTGACCACTTCGAGCTCGCGTTCGATCATGCTGGCAGTCTCGCGCTCTCGAACGAGCAACGGACAGCCCGGCGTAGCATGATGCGATGAGCATCGAAGGCACCTACGTACCAAGTCCGTCACAGTGGGTTCGTGATCAGATCGAAGCGTACGAACGCAGCGGCGGCACCGAAGCCAACACGCTGCGCGACACCGGCATCCCGGTCATCATCGTCACGATGAAGGGCAAGAACAGCGGCAACGTGCGCAAGATCGCATTGATGCGCGTCGAGCACGAGGGCGAGTATGCGTTGATCGCTTCGATGGGTGGCGCACCCACCAATCCGGTCTGGTACAACAACCTCGTGGCCGACCCGGAGACCGTCACTGTGCAAGACGGCCCGGCACCCTTCGCCGTCAACGTGCGCGAAGTCACCGGCGACGAGCGAACGCTGTGGTGGGACCGTGCCGTCGCAGTGTTCCCGAACTACGCCGAGTATCAAGAGAAGACGTCGCGCACGATTCCCGTGCTCATCGCTGTCCGGCGCTGACGAACGGCCAACGCCGGGCCGGAATATCGCAGCCCGTGCAACATTCTGGCCCGGCGTCGGGCCTTCGACTGATCAGACGGAACGAACGATTCGAATGTCGCCCGAGACGGTCTTCAGCTTCACGCGAACCGGGCGACGCTGGCCTGGGGTTGGCGCCGCGGGCTCGGGCATGGAGGCCTTGCCGCTGACGGTCGAGATGTCAGCTTCCACGCGGATGCCGCTGGGCAGGCCCATGCGGACGTCGCCGGAGATCGAGCGCACGGAGATGTCGCTGCCGTCGCAGTGACCGATGCGGGTGGAGCCGCTGGTGGAGCGCACGTTGACATCGCCGGCGCAACGGTCGATGCGCAGCTCGCCGGAGGTGAGCGTGGCATCGACGCTGCCACCGACGGTGCGCAGCGAACAGTCACCCGACACAGTGGAGATGGACACGTCGCCCTCGACGGCACCACAGGTGACGTCGCCCGAGGCGGTGGTGATCTCCAGCCGCGCAGCGCCGTCGGTCTCGATACCGCCCGACGCAGTACGAATGCGGACGTTGCCAAGACGGCCCGACAGGCGCACGTCGGCCGTGGCGACATCGACGAACACATCGGTGCCGGCGGGAACCGCGACGTTCACCCGGCAGCTGCGGCCACGGATGGACCATCGCGAGGGGTGACGGACGGCGACGCGGTCTCCAGTCTTGGAGATTTCGAATTCGGCGGCCGAGGACGAGTCGAGCGCCAGCAGGATGAAACCAGCGTCACCGACGTGCACCTCGACCACCCCAACGGGGACATTCACCTCCAACGTGGGGTGCTCGCCAACCGGCCACTGTTCCTGACGAATCATGACAACTCTCTACAGGTCGAAACTGTGCGTTGCACGGAAACCCCGCTCGGCGGGCGGCTTCTTGGCCCGCTTGGCCAGCGCATCGAGCACCCAACCATTGACGCTGGCGCCGGCGGTTTCGGCCGCATCCTCGATCAGGACCTTGAGTGACGGCGAGACGCGTAGGGTGATACGGGCGTCGAGATCCTCAGCGGCTGCGACCGGCTCGGGTGTCGCTGCCTGCTCAGTTATGCGCAGTGAGGGGTCGCCATCGACCAGCAACAGATCGACCGTGCGGTCGGGCAACTGTGCCCGCACCTCGCACGCGGCCTGCTCGGCCAGGTCCATCGCCGCCTGGCGCAGGGCCGGGGCGAGCGCTTGGGCCAGATGGTCGAGCGCTTCCTCGACGGCGACATCGCCACCGGCCAGCGGCCCCTGCGCAGCCAGTGCAGCCTGGACCGCGTTGATGACGGGCTGAATCTGCACGGTGGATCAGCCCCAGCGACGATCGTCGACACGCGTCGAGTCGCGGCGCAGGCGGCTCTGCTGGCGCAGACGGCGCAGACGGCGCAGACGATCGGTGTGGATTGCAGCAATCAGCTCGGGGTTGTGGTGGAGTGGAAACATCATCGGATCCCTTCAGCGATGTCACAATGATGTCATAATGATGTCACGCTGTCAAAAGGAGAACTTCAGTCCCTCGAAACGGCCATCGCTGCGCCATTGGTCGATGTAGGTGAAGAATGCCACCGGTCCGTCGGGATAGCCACTGGAGTTCAGCCGCTCTCGGCGCCCCATTGGCTTGCCCTCGTTGTTGTAGTAACCCGGGGTGCAGTCCGGGTTGCCACCGAACGAGCGCGGGTTGCTCTCCAGCAGCGCGATCCACGCGTCCTCCGCCTCCTTCGTGACTTCCACCTCGGCGGCGTCGACCGCGAGCGCGTGGCTCAGGATCGCGGCAATGGTGGAGCCGGCCTCGGTGAGGTTCTGTGTGATGTTGGAGATCAGGTTGGCGCCCTGGCTGGGGCCGACGATGAACAGGTTGGGGAAGCCGTGCACGTTCATCCCGTGCATGCTGTACATCCCGTCCGCCCAGTGCTCGGTCAGGCTCTCGCCACCGCGGCCGAAGGTTTCAAAACCAGAGCGGCGAGCGGCGCCGGTACCCACTTCGAAGCCCGATGCGAAGATGATGCAGTCCAATTCGTAGTGCACGCCACCCACCCACACGCCGGTCTCGTCGATGCGCTCCACGCCCTTGCCGTCGGTGTCGATGAGATGAGCGCCGGGCTCGTTGAACGCCTGCAGGTATTCGTCGTGGAAGCACGGGCGCTTGCACAGCTGACGAAACCACGGCTTGAGGTGCTGAGCGGTTTCCTCGTCGGCAACGACGGTGTCGACGCGGTGGCGAATCTCGGCCATCTTCTCGTCGTCGCTCTCCTCGTACGCCCGCAGCATCATGTCGGGGCCGAACTCAGCGCCCTCGGTCACCAGGCCCACCACGCGGTCGCGGATGCGCTTGGAGATGTCGGTCCAGCCGTCCATCACCAGGTCCTCGTCGGTGAAGCCCCCGGTCTGCAACGTGGCGAAGTTGGTCAGCCAGCGCTTCTGCCAGCCAGGCTCGAGCGTGTCGAACCACTCGGGATCGAGCTCGTGATTGTTGCGGATGTCGATGCTGGACGGCGTGCGTTGGAACACGAACAGCTCGCCGCTGTCGCGGGCCAGTTGCGGGATGCATTGCACCGCGGTGGCACCAGTACCGATGATGCCGACGCGCTTGCCGGCGAGGTTGGCCAGTGGCGCGCCGGCCGGGTCGCCGCCGGTGTACTCGTAATCCCATCGGCTGGTGTGGAACGCGTGGCCACCAAACGAGTCGATACCGGGGATGCCGGGCAGCTTCGGACGGTGCAGCGGGCCGGTACCCATCGCCACGAACTTGGCCGTCATGCGATCCCCGCGGTCGGTGTGGATGACCCAACGCGAAATGTCGTCGTCCCACTCCAACTTGGTCACCTGCGTGGAGAACAGCGCATTCTCATAGAGGCCGAACGTGGTGCCGATCCGCTTCGCATGCGCATGGATCTCGGGTGCGTAGACGTACTTCCTGGTGGGCATGTGCCCCGTCTCCTCCAGCAGCGGCAGGTACACCATCGCCGCCGTGTCGCACATCGCACCCGGGTAACGGTTCCAGTACCAGGCGCCGCCGAAGTCGCCGCCGCCTTCGATGATGCGAACGTCGTCGATACCGGCCTGCTGCAGACGGGCACCGGTCGTGAGGCCGGAGAAGCCTCCGCCGATGAACGCGACCATGACCTCATCGAACAGTGGTTCGCGCTCGACACGCGACACATACGGGTCGTCGAGGAAGTGTGCGAAGCGCCCGGTCGGTTCGAGGTACTGCTCGTTGCCGTCGGGTCGGACCCGCTTGTCGCGCTCGGCGCGATACTTCGCTCGCAGGTCTGCCGGGTCAGTGATCTCCGTCGCACTCATGCGCCCGATGGTAGGAGAGCAAGTTCCGCCACCACGGATCGCAAGCCCCTGCGACCCTGACGAGCTTCGGCGTTGAGGTGCGGTATAGCCGCACTTCAGCGCCGAAGCTGTCGCGTTCTTCGCCAGCGGACCCCGGTGAGTCCGACGAGTCAGTCGAGGGACGGGACGACAATGCCTCGGTCAGCCAGCAGCTGGCGGGCCAGGGCGATGAACTCGACCCGCTGACGGGTGAGTTCGTCGTAGTCCGTCACTCGGTCACCGAGTGCGGCCCGCTGGGCATCGGCGAGCGCAGCGTTGTAGACGTGCCAGAGGTCAACCTGTTGCTGGCAGGTGGCGTCGGCGACTGCGACCTCCTTCTCGCGCGCCGTCGGGGCGCCGTCCTCGAACGCATAGCGGCGTGCCAACTCGTTGGGCGTCGAGGCGGTTTCACCGACCGCCCTCTGCACGCACTGGCTCCACGAGGACAGCGTCGAGACCACCAGCGGGTCAACGGACGCAACCGTCCACGCCGACTGCATCACCTCACCCTCCAAGGACTGGCGCAGGCCCTCCTGCGAATCGTAGAGCGGGTTCAGGGACGCTACGGCTGTACCGAAGCAACCTCCATCCACTCGCTGAGACAACACGGCGCCGTCGGGCCCGATGATGTCTACTGTCGGCTCGACTGGCATCAGGTCGTTGTAAAGACGGGCGCGTTCGGTCTCGGAGAGCGAGTTGGCAAAGATCGTCAAGGGGTCGCTCGAAGGGTCGCCGACCGTGTGGTAGCCGGCCGCCCGAGCTCCAGCAGGCGACACGATGCCCAACACCCCGTCGGGCAGCCAGCCGCCAACGCCCGCCGTCCATGATTCCGCCGTTCGCAACGGGTAGTCCCAACCCTTGGAAACCATGCATTCGTGCTGCAGGATCTCGGTGGCCATGCCGAGTGCAAGCGAGTCCGCCGGGCTCCAGGCCTTTCCGGTGTCCGGCAGGCCGGCGGCCAACGGAGGGACGACCAAAGGCGCGCCGGCGGCCGCCACCGTGCTGGTGGTGGGTACCGGCGCCCCGCCTGGGCCGAACGCGAGGAATGCCTGTAGGCGGAGACCCTCGATGTGCAGATGACTGGTGATGCCGCCCTCGACGGCCGTCTCGTCGAATGTGCCGACGAACGGAGAACCGAGCGGCGACGTGAAGTAGTCGCCGGTGAAGGTGACCCAATCGGCCCTCGAGTCCAATCCGTTGTAGGTACGCAATTCGTTGGACGACCAGTTGACGCCGTCGGACTGGAAGTAGATGAAGAGTCTCATCTCGGTACCTCGCTCGGTCCAGGTGAGCTCCAGCGTCTGGTACCGCTCGTCGCCTGGATCGCTGTGCACATCGACATCGGCACCCACGGACGTGAACCGCTCGCCGCCCACCTCGATCCAGAACTCATCGGCGGTCAGTGTCACCTGTGGGGTGACGAACGAGAAAAGCGACGAGCCATCGCCACCCGCACCACCGGCGGACTCGGGTGTGTCACGCCCGTTCAGCGCGAGCAACCCGGCGACCAGCAGCACGGCAGCCGCCGCTGCCAGCAACACGCTCCACGGACGGCGTTCACCGCCCTCTCGGCGGGTCGGCACGTCGAACGGATCGATAGCCGAATCCAGTGCGTCAAACGGTCGCGCGGCCTCAGCGCGTTCGCGCAGCAGTCCGGCCACTCGTGTCTCGAAGTCGTCCATCACAACACCTTTCTCATCGCGGCCAGACCGCGTTCGATCCAAGGACCAGCAGAGCCAGGCGCGCAGTCGAGCGCGTCGGCGATCTCGCCGGTCGTGTAGCCGGCGTAGTAGCGCAGCACCACCGCCGCGCGATGGTTGAACGGCAAGGCCGCCAGCACGTCGGTGAGCACGTCATTCGTGGCGGCGGGCGCGTCGACCGGGGTCATCCGCTGCAGCAACCGTCGCGACGAGGCCCGCCGGCGGCCCACGTCGCGACAACCGTTCAGCACCGCACGATTCAGGTAGGCGCCGGGCGTGTCCAGCGCGCCCCAGTTGCGGTACACGCCGGTCATTGCCTCGCTGACGACATCGTTCGCCTGCTCGTTGTCGCCCAACATGAGGAATGCCCGCCGCACCTGCCCGGCCAGTTCGGCGCGATAGAAGTCAGGGAACCCCACGTCGGGCGATGGCATGGCGGCAGTCTTCCCTGTGTGCATGTACCTCTCGACGCACGAGCGGGTCAAAGTGATACAGACGAGCTAGCCGAGGCGGGCGAGGATGTTCTTCGTGATCTGCTCGACTTGTTCATCGCGACCGGCGAGGCCGTGGGCCCAGTCGGTGCTGCCGGAGGTGATGACGGTGCCGCCGGCGGCCGACGTGTAGGTGCCCAGGATCGCGTGGCCGTACGAGATGCGTTCGACGGCGGCAGCGTCGCGAGTGCCGAACAGGCGGGCCGCGAGGAACTCGTCCTCGGCGGGATCGTTCGGCTTCGGCGGCCGGGCCGCTGTCGTGCGGGTGAAGTGCGCAGCCGGCGCGGAACCGAGGATCGTGAACGAGGCCGGCGTGCCGTCTTCGCCGGTGGGGTACGGCAGGCCGTCGACGTAGGTGAACGCGCAGCCGTCGCACTCGTAGCCGACCACGGTGGCGGCCGCACCCAGCAGGTCGCCGTAGCCAATGCCGGTGCCGTCGAACAGCCAGTGGTCGTGACGGTGAATCGTGTAGCCACCGGCGCCGTTGGTGACTCGCTTGCCGATGCGGTGATAGCCGCCGCGCGTGAAGCTGACCCCGGTCATGTGGTTCTCCGGCCGGCCGATCAGGTGGTCGCTCCAGATGCTGGTGAGTTCACTCATACGGTCGGTGTCGTACACCGGGTCGTTCTTGAACTGCCCCTTGTAGCCCACCATCTGCGTGGCTGGCCCACCGTCGACGCGGCCCTCCATACGCACCTGCCACAGCGCCGTGTTGCCGGAGAAGAAAGCGACGTTGCCACCACGAGCGATGAAGGCTTCCGTCGTGTCGCGCATCGGGCCGGACCAGTACTCGTCGTGGCCCACCGACAGCACCAGTCGCTTCCCGCCGAGCATCTCGGGATGGTCCTCGAGATCTGAGTTGAGGCACACGTCGATGCCGTAGCCCTCGCGCTCGGCCCACTGCACGAAAGGCAGCTCCCAGTCGGGCCAACCCGCCGAGCCCGCATACGGCGAAAGCCGGTTCTGACGGAGGTACCCGACGTGGGAGTTCATGTCTGGATCGGGCGGATGCGTGGTGGTGACTCGCCGGCCGGCACCCGGCGGCTTGAACAGGTAGCCGTGCGACATCGGCCGCTGCAGCGAGACGGTGGTCGCGCCGGTGTACAGGTTGTGGACGCCGAAGTCGTTGTATGCGTGCCAGGTGTTGGTGGCCAGTTGCAGCAGGATCGTGTTGACACTGTCAGCGGGCGGCCGCACCACGAAGAATGCATGATCGCGGCGCTGCTTGCCGTCGACGTCGATGGTCAATACGACCTCGTAGTAGCCGGACCGCCAATCTGCACCCGCGGTCAGCGTGGCCGCCGCCGGCCAGCCGCACCCGACCTCGTACGCACGCGCCGGGACCGGACGGTCGCCAGCGGGAACGGTGTCGCTCCACACCACCTCGCGTTCGACGCCGACGCGTGCGACTTCCACGTGTACGTCGCGACCACCTGCTGACGACAGGTGGAACGCCACCGTGCCACCCGATGCAATCGACTGCGGCCAGCAGTATCCGGAAACGGTTTCGAACACCATGGGCGTCAGCGTGCCACACCGACACTCAGCGAGCGTTGGCGGCGAGGAACTCCTGCACGGCAGCCAGTTCGGTCGCACGGAAGCTCAACGAGTCGTGGATCAAGTGGCCGGCACCGGCGACTACTCGTACCTCGATGTGCGGGCTGTGCTGGGCGAGCAGCGCAATCTCGCCGGCCCGCACGATCGTGTCGGGTTGCGCACTGTCGCCGGCCAGCACGACACCGGGAACCGGGATGGTGGCGTGGGGGTCGTAGGCGGTGGTCATCGAGGCGTCGAGCACCGGGTCCAGCACAGTCACGTCCAACTGCAGCAGCGCCGACGCCATGGCCGCAAGTGCGTCGGTCTGCATCGACTCGCCCATCGGTGCACCACTGGTGCCGGGCACCGTGGCCAGCGTCTCGGCCAACGCCTCGGTGGTCATCCCGCTCTGCTGCAACATCGGCACCATTTGACGCAGCATCGTGAATGCGTCGGACAAACCGCCTGCGGGCACCTCACCGCCGGGCTCGCGCGGTCCGAAAAGGGCCGGGTCTTCCAGCACGAGACCGCGAACGAGGTCAGGTCGCATCTGGGCCATCGCTGCTGCGGTGCCGCCGCCCAAGGAGTGGCCGATGACGACGCAAGGGCCACCAGCGACCTGTTCGCACACCGCGACCGCATCCGAGACGTACGACGGGAAGTCGTAGGTTCCCTCGGCGCGGCCTGACGCTCCGTGGCCGCGGAAGTCGAGACGCAGCACCCGGTAGTCGGCCGCCAGGTGCGGCACCAGCCAGTTCCAGGTGTCGGTGCTGGAGGTGATGCCGTGCAGGATCAGCACGGTGGGGCCGTCAGGGTTGCCGTCTTCGGCGACGTGCAACGACACGCCTTCGTTGTCGATGATCATCCGCGAACGGTAGCGCGCGGGTTGACGACGAACCATTGGCGGAGCAGCTCGAACCCCTGGGTGAGCGAGACGTGGGGCAACCAGCCGAGGTCGTCACGGGCAGGCCGCGGGTCGAACCAGTGCGCGGTGCCCAGCTGCTCGGCGAGGAACCGAGTGATGGGCGGCTCGTCGTCACGAACACGCGGCCACACCCGCTCGACCACCGAGCCGACTCCGAGCGCCACCTTCGTCGGCACATGCCGCGGGGCGAACGGCACGCCGGCTGCGAGGCAGATCCCCTCGATCAGTTCGTGCACCGTGCGCGGCTCGCCATTGGCGATGACGTACGCGCGTCCCGCGCACACCGCTCCTGGTCGAACCGCGTCGAGCGCTGCAACGTGCGCGCTGATGGCGTTGTCGACATAGGTGCTGTCGATGAGGGCGCTGCCGTCTCCGACCATCGCCAACCGACCAGCGGCGGCGCGCTCGACGATGCGGCCGACCAACTGCGTATCGCCTGGCCCCCACACCAGGTGCGGCCGAACTGCGACAACACCCAGTTCGTCGGTGTTCGCGGCCAACGCTGCCAGCTCGGCGACGGCCTTCGACTCGGCGTAGAACGCACCGTGACGCCCATCGACACTGCGGCCAACCACCGCCGGGTCCGCACCTGCGCCGACGATCGAGCGGCCGGCGTGAGCGACCGATGGCGTGGACACGTACACGAACCGTGACACACCACAGGCACGCGCGCTGGACAGCACGTTGGCGGTGCCCTTGACATTCACACTGTCGAACTCGGGCCAGGTACCCACCACGCCGACCCGAGCAGCGCCATGCACGATGGCGTCGCAGCCTGTCGCCGCACGGTTCACTGCGGTCTGATCACGAGCGTCACCGAGCACCTGCTGCACGTCGTCGCTGCCCGCGAACATCGCCGCGCGGCGTTGCAGGCAGACCACTTCGTCGCCGCGAGCGTGAAGCGCTGCGGCGACGCCACCCAACAGCAGGCTGCCGGCGCCAGTGACCAACACCTTCACTTCGAGCCGCCCGCGAGGACTCGTTCCATCGTGCGACCGAGCGCGGTGCGGTCGATCTTTGCGTTGTGTCGAATGTCCACCGGCAGGGCCTTCGCTGTCCACACGGCCGCCACCAACTGCGGCGCGCACGCGGCGCGAACCGCGGCGGCCATCGCTGCGGACGCATGGCCGTCCGCGCGCTCGGCCAACTCGAGAACAACGACCACCTGCTGCACGCCGATGGGCCCGACAGCGACTGCGGCCGCCCGCTGCACGCCGTCCACGGACTCGGCAGCCACCTCGATCGGCACGGGCGAAACCGGCCCGTCGACGGTGTGGACGAGGTGCACCACGCGACCTTCGATCCACAGGTTGTCATCGCCATCGAGGTGACCGACGTCGCCGGTTCGATGCCACACGGCGCCGGCGTTGACAGGTCGCGCCGCCAGCTGCGTGTGCCACAGACGGTCGTAGCCCGACGACATCCACGGCGAACGTACGACGACCTCACCCGTCGTGGCGGGCGGCAGCGATTCGACCCTGGCCCTCGGATCGGTCGGTGCAATCAGCACGTCGCAGCCGACCACCGCCCGGCCGACACACACGCCGCGACCGCTGCCCACTGCAACACGCTGGGTCAACGAGATGTCGGCAACGGGCAGCACTTCTGTCATGCCGTAGGGCGTGTGTAGCGCCGCATTCGGGCACAGCTTGGCTACTGCCCGCAACGTGTCGATGGGCACCGGCGCACCGGCCGACATCACGAGGCGCACCTTTGCCAACGCGGGTAACGGGCCACTTGCGGTACGCACGACGTTGGCCAGCGCTGCGGGTGAGGCAAAGACCATCGTCGCGTCGATCCGC
>JBBQMG010000002.1:0-78512 GCA_038328705.1 Acidimicrobiales bacterium
TGAGGTCACACCCAGCTTGTAGCGCTGGCCGGACTGGGCTGTCGGGCACACCAACGCCCAGATGCCGGAGGAACCCTGCGGCTCGAGCATCGTGCCCGATGCCCAGCCGTTCCAGTCGCCCAGTACTTCCACCGACCGCGCGTTGGGCGCCCATACAGCAAAGCGCACGCCACCACCAGGAAGCGGCTGCGCACCAAGAAGCTGCCAGAGGCGACGGTGAGTTCCCTCGCCGAAGAGATGAAGGTCGAGATCGGAAAGCACCACAGTCCGAGCGTACGGCACCGTCCACCCCCACCGCTGCTACGTTCGCAGCCGTGCGTGTGCTGATGCTGTCGTGGGAGTACCCGCCGCTCGTCGTTGGCGGCATTGCTGCCCACGTCGACGGCCTGGCCAGAGCCATGCAGCGCGCCGGCCATGAGGTGGTCGTGTGCAGTTTGCACCACCCCGACGAACCTGACGATGCGGTGGTCGACGGAGTGCGCGTGCTCCGCGCTGACCCCGGCATGCCGTGGTTGCCCGACGACGATCTGGTCGCACGCATGGCGTCGGCCAACCATCAGCTCGTGCAGCTGTCGGCCCAACTGGGCGACTGGAAGCCGGAAGTCATCCACGCCCACGACTGGCTGGTGGCGTGGGCTGGCGACACGCTCAAGACACTGCTGGACGTGCCGCTGGTGGCCACCATCCACGCCACCGAGCGCGGTCGCCACGGAGGGCACTTGCCCCCCGGCCTGCCGGGCAGCATCAACTCCGTCGAGTGGTGGCTCACCTATCAGGCACGCGAGATCATCGCCTGTTCGCGTTTCATGCTGCGCGAAATCATCCATAGCTTCGAACTGCCCGCAGAGAAAGTGCACCTGGTGCCCAACGGGGTCGACACCGATCGCTGGAAGGGCGCCGTGCCCGCACCGGCCAGCCAGCGAGAACCGCTGGTCATTGCGTGGGGTCGCATTCAGTACGAGAAGGGCTTTCAGGTTCTGGCACGCGCCATCGGCGAGCTTCGCCCGCGCGTGCCGGGCGTTCGCTGTGTGATCGCTGGTCGTGGCACGTATCTACCCGAGCTCCAAACGCAGATCGACATGGAAGGCGTCAGCGACATCGTCGAGCTCGCTGGGTTCGTGCCGGACAAGGAGCTCCACGAGATGCTGCAGCGTGCGAGCTGCGTCGTGATTCCGTCGCTGTACGAACCGTTCGGCATCGTCGCCCTGGAAGGAATGGCCGCTGGCGCACCGACGATCGTTGCCCAAACGGGTGGCCTCGCCGAAATCGTCGAAGGCACCGACGCGGGCATGCTCTTCGAACCCGGCAACCATCACGAACTCGCCGATCGCATCGCCGACGTGCTGGCCGATCCGACAGCGGCTGATCGGATGAGAGCCAATGCGGCAGCACTGCTGGGCAAGACCTACACCTGGGACGCCATCGCTGTGGAGACAGTGCACGTGTACCGGGGCGCGTGCGGTTTGCCCTCGGAACGTCACGGTGTCGCACATGTCTCAGAACCCGGTGGGTCGCTCCTCAACTAGTCTCTACCGGATGCGTGCAGTCAAAGAGTTCAATGTTGTCCCCGCCATTCCATCGGCATTAGGGGCGCTGTCGCAGGTGGCCTTCAACCTGCACTGGACATGGGACGGCGAGACGCAGGCACTCTTCAAGCGGCTGGACCCCACATTGTGGAAGTCCACCGGTCGCGACCCGCTGCGCCTGCTGGCAGCCATCAGCGCCACTCGCTGGGAAGCGCTCGCCGCCGACCCTGAGGTCATCGCCGCCACCGACGCTGCCGCCGCTCGCCTACGCGATGCCGTCGAGGCGCCGCGCTGGTTCCAGAGCCGTGCCGAATCGCCGTTGGGCCTCGTGGCCTACTTCTCCCCCGAGTTCGGCATCTCCGAGACGTTGCCGCAGTACTCGGGTGGCCTCGGCATTCTCGCCGGCGACCATCTGAAGGCTGCCTCCGACCTGGGGTTGCCGCTGGTTGCCGTTGGCCTGCTGTACGCCGAGGGCTACTTTCGCCAGAGCCTGAACGCCGACGGCGTCCAGGAAGAGCGCTACCCACCCCTCGACCCGTTGGGCCTGGCGCTGCACCCCGCCGACGTGCGGGTAACGCTGCAGATCGGTGATGAAGACGTGAAGATCAAAGTCTGGCGCGTCGAGGTCGGTCGTGTGCAGCTCTACCTGTTGGACACCAACGTGGAGGGCAACAGCCACGAGGCAGCCGCTATCACCAACCGCCTGTACGGCGGCGACACCGAGCATCGACTTCGCCAGGAGATGGTGTTGGGCATCGGTGGCGTTCGCGCGCTGCGCGCTCTGGGCTTGCAGCCGCAGGTCTTCCACACCAACGAAGGCCACGCCGGGTTCCTGTCGTTGGAGCGCATTCGCGAGCTGGTGGCCACCGGTTTCACATTCCGCGAAGCCGTCGAGGCCGTTCGCGCCGGTGGAGTGTTCACCACGCACACTCCGGTGCCCGCCGGTATCGACCGTTTCTCGCCCGAGCTGATGACGAAGTACTTCGCCGGCTTCGCCGAGTCGTACGGCCTCACGTTCGACGAGCTGATGGGCATCGGCAGCCGTCCCGACGACGAGGACGGCAAGTTCAACATGGCCGTGATGGGCCTTCGCCTGGCCGGCCGCGCCAATGGCGTCGCACAACTTCATGGCGAAGTCAGCCGCGAAATGTTCGCAGAGCTGTGGCCCGACGTGCCACACCAGGAAGTGCCGATCGGGGCCATCACCAACGGCGTGCACGCACCCACGTGGGTGAGCAGCCACATCGCTCCCCTGCTCGCCAAGAGCGTTGGCCCCGTGTGGGACGGCGCTGACGAAGCTTCGTGGGCCGGCGTCAACCACCTCGACCCCGGCGAAGTGTGGGCGGCACGCGCCAAGGGCCGAGCCGAGCTGGTCACATTCGTGCGTTCGCGACTGGGTGATGCCTTGCTGGATCCGAAGGCACTCACCATCGGCTTCGCCCGTCGCTTCGCCACGTACAAGCGGGCCACGCTGCTGCTCTCGCAGCCCGATCGTCTGCGCAACCTGCTGCTCGACGCCGATCGTCCGGTGCAGTTCGTGTTCGCCGGCAAGGCACACCCTGCCGACCAGCCAGGCAAGGACATGATCCGCGACATCGAACTGTTCGCTCGCCAGCTCGACGTCGGCCATCGCTTCGTGTTCGTACCCGACTACGACATGGCGGTCGCCCGCATCATGTATCACGGCTGCGATGTGTGGCTGAACAACCCCCGCCGCCCGCTCGAAGCGTGTGGCACCAGCGGCATGAAGGCTGCACTCAACGGCGCACTCAACTGCAGCATCCTCGATGGGTGGTGGGACGAGTGCTTCGACGGCGAGAACGGATGGGCCATCAACTCCGCCGACGACGACCCCGACACCAGTCGCCGCGACCAGCGCGAGGCCACCAGCCTGTTCGGGCTGCTCGAGCGGGAAGTGATGCCACTGTTCTACGACCGTGGCGACGACGCGCTGCCCCATGGCTGGATCCAGAAGATGGAGCACAACTGGAAGTCGCTCGGGCCGTTCGTCACCGCAGCACGAATGGTGCGTGATTACACCACCGACCTCTACGAGCCGGCCGCCGCAGGGTCGCGTCTGGCGAATGCCGATGGTGGAGAACCGGCCAAGCAGTTGGCCGAGTGGAAACATCGCGTTCGTGCTGCCTGGCCGTCGGTGAAGGTTGTCTCGGTCGAATCCGACACAATCCCTGCCAACGAGGGTGACCAACGGCAGGTGCGCGCACACGTCGACCTCGACGGTCTCGGTGTCGACGACATGGCGGTGCAGGTGTTGCACGGCGCCGTCGACTCGGAGGGCGAGTTCGTCGGTGCCCCAGCGGTCGTCAATCTCAGCTTCGTCGGCGATGGCATGTTCGAAGCCACGTACACCGTGGGCGAAGCCGGCCCCTACGGCCTCACCGTCCGCGCCGTCCCATTCCACCCCAACCTCATCTCCCCGGTGGAACTCGGCCTCATCGCCTGGGCCAGCTGAACCCTGGAAGTGCACACCGAATGATCGAAATGAACGAGGTGGAGACTCTTTCGAAGGAGATCGTGACGACACAGATCTCCCGCGTTGCGCGGCGAGGGGCCAAGATCCTGAAGATCGCAGCGGTCGCCATCGTCGTCGGCGCAGTCGTCAATGGCTGGTTTGCGGCGACCGTCGATCAGAGCGAGTTCTACGGGGGACCCTCGACTGACTTTCCGTTCAAGTGGAAGCTTCAGCAGTTTCTCAATGCGGCGCTCGGAAACCTTGCGTGGGCTGCACTGATTCTGGCGGCGGCAATCGCAATTGAGCTTGTCGGCCTTCGTGCAGCCCGGCTGCCGGAGGCGCCGGTCGGGTTACCTGACTCCATGCCCGCCTCGCCAACACCCACCGCGACGCCGACGAACTTCGCTGCCAGGCCAGCGCCCGCTCCTACGCCGCCGCCGATGATGATCGCCGGCGACGAAGACATCTGGCGCCGCTGAGGTTGCTGCTGGTGGTGCTGGGTGGCGCCAGTTCCGGAATCCGGAACTGAGGACACCCAGAACCAGCTTTGGGACTGCTACTGCCCAGAAACTGCTTGCGCGCGCAAATGGGTGTCGTACGTTTCGGTGGCGGGACTGGGTGTCGCCGTTTCCGGCTTCCGGAACTGAGGACACCCAGAACCTTCCTGGGAACGCCGGTGGCGGGGCTAGCGCCCGGTGAAACTTGCGTTGCCGGGGCCACTCTCGAGGAAGCTCGCCACGCCGATTCGGCTGTCCTCTGTGTGGAAGATGGCCTCGAACAGACCGAGCTCCACACCCAGGCCGCCGGCAAGATCGGTTTCGACGCCTTCGTCGACCGCCCGTTTGATCAATGCCTGCGCCTGAACGGCACCCTTGGCGACCTCGGCGGCCAGGGTGAGCGCGCGGTCCATGAGCTCGTCGCCCGGTACCACTTCGTCGGCGAGGCCGATGCGCAGCGCTTCCTCCGCCTTCACCTGACGGCCGGTGATCATCATCTCCTTGGCTCGGCTGGCGCCCACAAGCCTCGGCAACCGCTGCGTTCCGCCACCACCGGGGATGATGCCCAGCAGCACCTCCGGCTGGCCGAAGACGGCACGCTCGCTGACGATTCGATAGTCGCACGCAAGCGCCAGTTCGCATCCACCACCCAGCGCGTACCCGCTGACGGCTGCGATGACGAACCGTGGAATCGCGGCCACGACGTCGAGTGCACGATGGAACTCTTCACCTATCACGCGGCCTTCATCGGCGCCGCCGAACTCGCTGATGTCGGCGCCGGCAGCGAGCAGCCGCGGGCCGCCGGTGATCACGACAGCACCCGCCGGGTTCTGCGTCAGGTCGATCGCCACCTCGTACAGCTCGGCCAACAGTGCCTGCGACAACGCATTCACCTTTGGACTGTTGAGCGTGACCACAGCCACGCCATCGTCACGCCGCTCGACCAACACCAGTTCACCCATGGCCGCACCCTAGTGCGGCTCGCCAAATCGCTCTAGGCGCCGACCGACTTCAGCATCTCATCGGCAGCAGTCCACGGGTCGATGGTGCGGTTGAACACGGCTTCTTGCAGCTCGGTCCAGCGGTCGCCGGTGGCCAGCTCGCGGGCGCGCTGCTCCAAGCGGCGCGCCACGATCTCACGCAACTCTTCGCGGAGGCGGAACTCGCGGCGACGGGTCAGCTCTCCGTTGGCTTCGATGAAGGCGCGGTGTGCTTCCACCGTTGACCACAGCTCGGGCACACCGGACTTCTCGGTGGCGACCACGGGAATGATCGATGGACGCCAAGCCTCGTGGGAAAGGTCGCTGAGCTCGAGCATCTGTTCCAGGTCGCGGCGGGTGTCTTCCACACCCTTGCGGTCGGCCTTGTTGATCACGAAGATGTCGGCAATCTCCATCAGCCCGGCCTTGTTGGCCTGCACCGAATCACCCCAACCAGGGTTGACCACCACGACCGTCGTGTCGGCCTTGCCCGCAATCTCCACTTCCACCTGGCCGACGCCGACCGTCTCCACCAGCGTCCATCGCCGACCGACTGCATCGAGCAAGCGCACCGCTTCGGGCGTCGCCAGCGACAGACCTCCAAGATGCCCGCGCGTGGCCATCGAGCGGATGAACACGCCCGGGTCGGTGGCATGGTCCTGCATTCGCACCCGGTCACCCAGAATTGCACCACCCGTGAACGGTGACGACGGGTCGATCGCCAGCACCGCAACCTCCTGACCGCCGGCGCGCAAATGGCCGATGATTGCGGAGGTCAGCGTGCTCTTCCCGGCACCCGGGGCACCGGTGAGACCAACGGTGTAACCAGCACCGGACAGCGGGTACGAGAGCCGGCTGACTTCGCGCGCCTGATCGCCGCCGCGCTCCACCAGCGACAGCAACCTGGCCAGCGACCCACGGTCGCCGCTACAGGCGGCTGCAAACAGTTCCGAAACCGGCGCTGACCGACGGCTCATAGCTCGTCGGGAACAACGTTGATGACTTCCGTGACGCCATCAATGCGGTCGCGCATGATCCGCTCGATGCCTGCCTTCAACGTCTGGCTGCTGGCCGGACAGGTACCGCAGGCGCCGATCAATGTGACCGTGATGATGCCAGTGGCCTCGTCGACATCACGCAGGATGATGTCGCCGCCATCGGCCTGTAGCGCCGGACGGATCACTTCGATCGTTTCTTCCACTTGGGTGCGCATGGGGAACTTTCGCGAGGAGCCGAGCGACCATTGAAGCAGGACAAACCTTAGGATTGCGACAATGAGAACAGTTCGGTGCCTGGCCCTTATCTCAGTGGCCTTGATGATGCTCAGTGCCTGTGGGGACGATTCTTCGTCCAGCGGCGACTCGACCAACGAGTCGACCCCCGCGACTGGAGCGGCGGACACCACGCTGCGGATGCCCGATTCCACCACCGTCGACACCGCTGTAGCGGAGGATTCGTCGTCGGATGTGCCGCTCAGCGGGCCGGTGCAGATCGACGTCGTGGTCGGTCGCGACAGCGACCCGGAGCGCATCGAGCTCGTCACTGTCGGCTCCGACATAACGCTCAACATCACCAATCCTGACGCCGCCGATGAGTTCCATGTGCATGGCATCGACCTCGAGCAAGCGGCCGAAGCCGGCCAGATGGTCACGCTGAACTTCACCATCGACGCGCCAGGCACCTATGAGGTGGAGAGTCACATCACCGAGGATGTGCTCGTCGTCATCGAGGCAACGTGATGGCGCTGCTGGCGCATCAGGGCGGTTGGGACGAAATTCTGCTGGTGCTCGGCCCGATTGCGGTGATCATCGGCCTACTCAAGCTGGCCAAGAACCGGGTCGATCGCGATCGCGACGCGCAACCCACCCATGACACGCCCGACAACGGCTAGCTCGCCGGAACTCGCTCGATGTCGGCACCCAACGCGGCAAGCCGACCAACCAGATCGTCGTAGCCACGGTCGACGTGGTGCACGCCCGTCACTGCCGTTTCGCCCTCGGCGGCGAGCCCGGCAACAACGAGCGCTGCACCCGCACGAATGTCGGGGGCCCGTACCGGGGCACCGCTGAGGTGCGGTACCCCACGCACGACCGCGTGATGGCCGTCGGCTCGAATGTCGGCACCCATGCGCTGCAGTTCCTCGACGTAGCGGAAGCGGCCGGGATACAGGTTCTCGGTCACGATGCCCACGCCGTCGGCAACCGCCAGCATGGTGACGATCAACGGCTTGTAGTCCGTGGCGATACCGGGGTAGGGCAGCGTGGCGACGTCGGTACTGCGGAGGCGCCCATTGGCCCACACAGCCAGACCGTCGCCCACCGCTGTCACCGTCAGACCCATGTCGTGGAAACGACGCAGCAGCATCTCCATGTGGTCCGTGCGAGCGCCACGCAGCACCACTTCACCACCGCTGACGGCCACAGCGGCCAGGTAGGTCGCTGCCTGAATGCGGTCGGGCACGACCTGGTGATCGGTGGCGTGCAGTTCGCCGGGCTCGACGCCTTCGATGACGAGTGTCGATGACCCGATACCCGTGATCTGGGCGCCCATTCCGACGAGGAAGAAGCACAGGTCGGCAATCTCTGGCTCACGCGCAGCATTGTCGATGACCGTGTACCCCTTGGCATGAACGGCCGCGGTGAGGATGTTTTCAGTGGCACCAACGCTTGGGAACTCGAGCGTGATCTCTGCGCCGTGCAGGCGGTCGGCCCGGGCCTCCACGACCCCGTGCTGCAGCTCGAAGGAGGCGCCCATTGCTTCCAGACCCTTGAGGTGCATGTCGATGGGTCGGCTACCGAAATCGTCGCCGCCGGGCAGCGACAGCGACACGCGGCCGAAGCGACCGAGGAGCGGGCCGAGCACGTTGATGCTGGCTCGGATGCGCTCGACAAGTTCGTACGGTGCAATGGGAGAGATGTCGCCGGTGTTCGTCATCCGCAACGTGCCGTTGCCGAGGAACTCGCTGCGCACACCGATGGCTGCCAGCAAGTCGCTCATGATGCTGACGTCGGCGATGTCGGGCACGTTGGTGAGCGTGGAGACGCCGTCGGCCAGAAGGGTGGCGGCCATCAACTTTAACACCGAGTTCTTCGCACCGGGGATGACGACCTCACCGTGGAGGGGGCCGGCACGCCGGATGAGAATACGTTCTTCGTTCATGGCGCCGTCAAGTATGCCCCAATCCCCACGCCCACCGTCGAGCACGCGGACTTCACCACGATGGCCCGTGAAGGCCCAAGGGCTAGCGTTGGGGCGGTGCCGCGGCTGTCCACTCACACTCCGCGCACCATCACCCGGGTGTGGGCGGCTGGTTCGCCGCAGGCCTCCGCGGCTCGCGCGGAGCGCAGTGACGTGCTCGACGAACGGATCGAGGCAGATGGATCGTTCTCGCAGGAGACGGGTCCCTTCCGCCAGTATCGACGCGAAGTCACACACGCCGACAACGGCAGTGTCGTGGAGACCACGACGTATCGCCTTGCGATTCCGTGGTTCGGGTGGCTGTTTGCGCTGCCCATTCGGCGCGCGCTTCGCCACCGTCGACCGGCTGGCGCAGGCAGCCCGTGGTGGGCACCGCCCGATCGTCTCAACGAACGCCAGGTGCGTACGCTCGCACTGCTAGCCGTGGCGTCCAGCTCGGCAGCGTTCGCCAACACGCTGTTCACCCAGACCGCCAGCTTCGCTGCCAACAGCTTTGGCATCTCCAATACAGGGCAGAGCGTTGGCGGCGCCATCGTTCGTGTCGGCGTGGTCATCGCGCTGCCATTTGCCGTCATGGCCGACAGGGTCGGGCGCCGCCGAACGATCGTCCTTCTTGCATGGCTGACGCCGCTGTTTTGTGCGCTAGGTGCTCTGGCTCCGACATTCGGGGTGCTCGTCGTCTCACAAACGGTCGCCCGCCCGCTGGGCATCGCACTTGCGTTGTTGGCCGCAGTCGCAGCTGCGGAAGACATGCCGCGCAACAGTCGGGCATACGCCGTCAGCGTGCTGGCGATGTCGGCAGGCCTCGGCGCCGGCGTCGCCGTCGGTGCCCTCAAGCTGGCCGACATCGGCAAGGAAGGCTGGCGGTTCGTCTATCTGCTCTCGCTGATCTGGTTGCCGATCGCTGTCAGCCTTGCCCGCCACCTCACAGAGACCCGGCGATTCGAGATGGCACACCCGATCGCGCCATCCATGAATCGCCGGCGGCTGGCCCTGATCGCGGGGGTCGCCCTCTCCGCCAACCTCTTCGTCGCGCCCGCTTCCTTCTTCCAGAACCGCTATCTCGACGACATCCGCGGCTACAGCGGTGGGGGCATTGCACTCTTCACCCTGGCGACGGGAACGCCGGCGTCGATCGGGCTGATCGTTGGTGGTCAGCTCGCCGACTCAATCGGTCGCCGTCGACTGATTGCGGTGTGCACACCCATCTCCACCGCCTGCATCGTCGGCGCGTTCTTCGTCGGCGGTCCGGCCATGTGGGCGCTCTCGCTCGGCGGTGGCTTCACCGCAGCAATGGCGTACCCAGCGTTCGCTGTCTATCGGGCGGAGCTGTTCCCCACCGGCAACCGCGGCACCGCCAACGGTCTGGTGACGGCAACGGCCCTGCTCAGTGGCAGTGTCGGCATCCTGATCGTCGGATTCTTCCGCGACCGCGGCGCCAGCTTTGGTGCGTTGATGGCCGCGATGGGTGTCGGCCAACTGGTCGCTGCCTACATCGCCGTTCAGCGCTACCCCGAAACTGCCCATCTCGAACTGGAGCAGCTCAACCCAGGGGACCCGACCCTCTCCGAGCCCTGAAGCGTCAGAGACCTGAGATCCACTGAGCCACGATGGCCGCGATCTTGTCGTCGCAGCCCTTGAGGTCGTGGCCTTTGCCATCCATCCACTCGTGAGTGACGGCGCCAGGAATGGTGGCTGTCCACTGCGTCAGTTCTGCCGGAGTGCCGAACGTGTCCTTCGTGCCCGAGATGAACAGGCACGGCACATCGAGCCGTGGAAAGTGCTCCACCCGCAACCGCTCGGGCTTTCCGGGCGGGTGCAGCGGATAGCAGATCAGGACCATACCCTTCGCCCGCAATGGGGCTTCCTCGTCACCGACCGCCAGCGAGCAGATTCGGCCACCCATCGACCGGCCGCCCAATACCAACGTGTCGCGAGCGGAGGCCATGAGCGGCGCTGCTTCATCGCGTACGGCCTGCAGCAACACCGGCGGTCGGTCGGGCGCCTTGCGACCCAGTTTGCGATACGGGAAGTCGGCGCGGACGCAGGGCCTCGGCGCCACTGCGGCCTCGATGGCCAGCAGGCTGGAGTGTGTGCTGTCCGAGCCGGCGCCGGGGAAGAGCAGCAGGCGCTTCACTGAGCCAGCAGGATGCGACGGGCTTCGCCCAGTCGTTCGATGTCGCTGGCAGCGGTGTTCTCATCGCCTCCATGGTCTGGGTGCGATTCCCGCAGTCGCACGCGAAAGCGCGCCATCACTTCCTTCTTCGTCACATTGGCGGTGCCCATCGGGAAGCCGAGCAGATCGAGCGCCCAGATGCGCGGATCGGCGATTCCGACGAGGTCCATTCGGCTGACACCGGTGATGTCAGCAACGAACGAGGGACCAATCGGGCCACGCCAGCGCATCGCACGGTGAAGCACTGGCGCCACATTGCGGCGGGCTTCGAGGTTCATGCGCTCGAGCGCGTAGATGGCCCCCAGCACCTGCGACAGCGGTCGGCCCATCGAATGGAGATCGAACTCGACGTGGTCGGCGTCGCCGTTGAGTTGGTGGACACTGGCTGCGAGGCCATGGCGGTCGATTTGATAGCGATGCTGCAGCCGCGGCTGCACCACGCGATCCCCGCGAGCGACCTGGTCGATCAATCGCCCGACGTCGGGGTGTAGATCGTCATCGACGTCGGGAAGGTATGCAGCGACTACAGCTGCCAGCAGAACCCCGCCGAGGCCCGGGGCAGGGTCGGTGGGCAACACCAGATGACCGAGCGCGACACGACGGGTGGGTGTCACGGGGCGGGTATGCCACAGCTGCAGCTCAGCAAGCAACATGTCGTTCGCGACCGCGGCTCAGATGTACGGGCGCAGCAGGTCGTGCAGCTCGCTGGCCACGGCCACAGTTTCGTCGCGGTCCGGCTCGTCAGCGTCGGCCAATGCCCCCGCCAGCTCATCGGCGAGTTCGCACGTCCGCTGCCACAGGCGAAGGTCCACGCCGTACGGAGGGCGGGCAGGGTCAGCCAGCTCAGTGGCGGCGAGCAGCTGCTCCAACCCGTCTGCGTCCATCGGATTCTTCTGCAAGCGAACGCCGGCGAGGAAGAAAGTGGTGAGGGTCTCGAATGGAAGACGCTCACCATCCTCGCTATCGATGTCGTCGACGTGTGCGGTGAACTTGCCCTGCTCGATCATGTCCATCAATGACTCGACCAACGTTTCATTCGCGGTCGGCACCACTAGGAGGTCGTCCTCCCAGCGGTACGGGACCGATTGGCGGGTCAGCGCACGTGTGATCGATTGGCGGTCGCCCTCCGGCCAATCAGCGAGGTCGTATTCGGTGGTGGCTTCGCCCTCGGGGATGTCGAGCGGCTCATTGCGATTGACGGTGGAATGTTGATCTGCGTCGTCACTATCGCTGTCATCGGCGGCCTCCGGGTCGCCGTCGTAGACGACACCCAGTCGCGTTTCAACACGGGTGATGGTGGAATCGGTGACGGCCTCGTGCGACTCCGGAACCACCAACTCGGTGCCATCCCATGTGTGCGGGATTTCCGCGTCGGCAAGCTCGGCCGCCAACTCAGCTTGCTGGTCGAACGTCCAGCTGCTGAGGTCGTACAACACTCGCGTTGCGTCAGGATCGTTGGGATTCCACTCGTCACTCACAACCGAGACGCTACCGGCACGTGGCGAGCGAGGAAGTCTTCAGCGCGTCGATACTCGTCGAGTTGGTTTGCGGGCTGGCGGAAGCCGTGGCCCTCATCTGGATAGACGTGCAGTTGCGCGTCGCCGCCGGCGGTGCGCACTCGCTGCGCGAACACCCGGCTTTGACGCACCGGCACCACAGCATCCAACTCGCCGTGAAGGATCAGGATCGGAGAATGCGTGAACTGATCCGAGTGATAGGCGGGCGACCTCTCGCGGTACAGCGCCACCGATTCTGGCAAAGGACCGACCAGGCTGTCGGTGTAGTGCCGTTCGAATCGGTGGCTGCGTTCTGCCAGTTCGATGAGATCGCTGACCGGGTACAGCACCACGCCCGCAGCAAAACAGTCTGGGGCGGCTGCCATCGCGCCCAGGGCAGTGAACCCGCCCGCCGAACTGCCGAAGACCACTGCCCGGCCGCGGACAGACCAGCCAGCGGCCTGAGCAAACTCGGCAGCGGCCAACGTGTCGGCAACATCCAGCTCACCCCAGCGACCGCGCAGTGCCTGCTGATAAGCCCGGCCATGGCCGGTCGAGCCGCGGTGGTCCGGCACCAGAATCGACCAACCCCGCGACAACCAGTACGAGAAGCGGGGCATGAACGAGGCCGTCCACTGATCGGTCGGCCCGCCGTGCAACCAGACGATCAAACGTCCCATGGACTCCTCGGCACGGTACAGGCGAGCGTGCAGCGCACCATCGCTCACCGGGATCTCGACCAGCTCGGGTTCGACCAATTCATCAGCCGACCATTCGGAGGCGGCGCCGATTGCGACGATCTCACGCTCCCACGTATCGGTGTCATACACGACCACCTGAGTCGGTGTACGCGCGCCAGTGCGCATCGCCGACAGCCGATGACCCTGCCATGACAACTGCCCATGGACACCGCGAGCAACCTCCCGCACCTGCCCTGTCGCACTGTCGATGATGCACAGACGGCCGAAGCCGGCCTCGTTGCGTGCCACCGCCACGAACCGTCCGTCTGGCGACCAGTCATACGACCGCTGGCCCGGCCCCCAGCTCGGTCCGGCATGCTCGAACGGCTCGTCGACCAACGGCTCGTCGCCGATCCACACATTCAGCCAACCGCGTTCGTCGCGAACGCTGATCGGCACGCCACTGGGCAGCACGCGCGGCTGCTGGATGCACGACGGCGTGGCGGCGGGGTCAGCAACTGATGCGGTTGGTGCCTCGAGCTGCAAAGGATCTAGGCTGCCGTATTGAACTCGGCTGACGTCCCACGCCATGTTTGGAACGTTCCACGCCATCCAACGCACGGTGCCCGTTGCATCGACGAACGGATCCATGCAGAAGTCCGCGCTGCCATCGTCCAATCGACGGGTTCGTCCCGTGGGCATGTCGAGCACATGCACCTCCGCCAAGTCGAGCACGAAGACGACATACCGACCGTCGCCACTCACGCACGGACCACTCGCCGCACGGTCGGGACCGTGGTCTGTGAGCGACACGGCCGCGCCACCGTGAATCGCCTGTTGCCACAGATTACCATCGGCGGCGACATAGACCAGCGACTGCGCGTCGGCGCTGAACGTCCAGGCTCCTCCGCCCATACCGCGACCAGGTCGCAAAGCGGGCCACACGGCCAGCTGACCCTCGACACCGACACCGACACCGACATCGACATCGACATCGACATCGTCATCGAAGCGGTGCACGACGAGACTGGCAACACCGTCTGTCGAGCGTGCGTAGACCAACAGCGCGCCATCGGCAGCAAGCCGCGGTTCGGTGAGATCGCTGCCTCCGAGACACCTCTCCGCCGCGATCGGTTCCATCCGGCTCACTCTAGAACTGTCACCCGAGACAGCCCCATCGGCCTCGCGCTTTAATCGCTGGACATGACCCGGTCGAGCCAGCCAGGATGTCGGCTTCAATGCGATTCCAGGAGAGGAGGTGCCCCATGTTGCAGCAACTGATCCGCCACGACGTCGGAGCGCGCCGCCTCGCTGGCGCGTTGCCCGCCGGCGTCTGACCCGCCCCAAACAGCTGTCGGCCGTTCATGGCCTGCGTCGCTGGCGCTGCCGTTCGACAACCCCGGCCGGCCGCACCACATCACCCCTACTTGTTCACCATCTCTCACGGAGTATTCCCATGTTCACTCACTCATCCATCGTCATGCACCAGCTCGTTCGCGATCGTCACGATCACATTCGCCGGACTCGGTCTCACAGTCGGCTTCGCCGGCCGGAGCCCGTCAACGACGAGCCGCTCGTTCACCGACAACCCTAGAAACCATCGCCAGCCACTACGGTGGGAGATGATGATCGCCAACTCGCAGAAGCCAGACCGCAACCTCGCTCTCGAACTGGTGCGTGTCACCGAATCAGCCGCACTCGCCGCGTCACGGTGGGTTGGCCGCGGTGACAAGCACGGAGCCGATGCCGCCGCTGTCGACGCCATGCGCACCGTGCTTGCCACGGTGCCCATGGACGGCATCGTCGTCATCGGCGAAGGCGAGAAGGACGAAGCACCCATGCTGTTCAACGGCGAACGCGTCGGTGACGGCACTGCGCCGCTCACCGACGTCGCTGTTGATCCGATCGACGGCACCACCCTCACGGCCTATGGTCGAGCGAACGCCATTGCCGTCATCGCCGTCGGCGAACGGGGCACCATGTTCAACCCTGGCCCGTGCGTCTACATGCACAAGATTGCCGTCGGGCCCGAGGCCGCTGGCAGCATCGACATCACTGCCACCCCCACCCAGAATCTGCGCTGGATTGCCAAGGCAAAGGGCGAGGCCGTGCGCGATTTGACGGTTGTCATCCTCGACCGCCCCCGCCACGACGAGCTGGTTGCGGAAGTTCGCAGTACCGGCGCGCGCGTGAAACTGATCGGCGACGGCGACATCTTCGGCGCGATCGCCACCGGCTGGCCGGACGCCGGCGTCGACGTGCTGATCGGTATCGGCGGCACGCCCGAAGGCGTCATCTCCGCCGCAGCGCTGAAGGGCATGGGCGGCGAGATCCAGGGACTGCTCGCGCCTCGCACCGACGAGGAACGCGATGCCGCGATTGCCGCCGGGTACGACCTGTCACGCGTGCTGCACACCGACGACCTGGTGCAGGGCGACAACTGCTTCTTCGCCGCCACCGGCATCACCGATGGCGAGCTGATGCGCGGCGTGCGCTACGAGCATGGCGGCGCCCGCACACAGAGCCTGGTGATGCGTTCACGCAGTGGCACGGTGCGCATGATCGATGCCCGTCACCGCATCGACAAGCTCGCTTCCTTCGCCTCCGTCGAGTACTGAGCGCCACACTCAGCTGCGCTGGACGAGGCTGCTGAGGCGGCGGGTGAGACCCCGCGGCATGATGCTGACACCCGCCACCATTCCCTTGTACATCGCGCCCGGGATTGACAGTGCCTTGCCCTTCGCCACATCCTCGAGTCCGGCTTTGGCAACCTCGGTGGGCTCGAGCCACGCAAATGACGGGTAGTCGGTGGCGTAGCTCTCCGTGCTGCTCACGCTTTGAAACTCGGTACGAGTCAGGCCGGGGCACAGAGCCGTGACGTGCACACCGGTGCCGCGGACTTCCTCGTGCAGGCTTTCAGTCAAACTGGTCACGTACGCCTTGGTCGCCGCGTAGACAGCCAACTTCGGTGCCGGCTGAAAGCTGACCACGCTGCTCACGTTCAGCAGGTAGCCGCGACCGCGAGGCACCATCGCACCAAGTGCTGCCCGGCTCAGACGCGTGAGGGCCGCGACGTTCAGCTGCACCTCGGCGTCCAAACGGTCGGCATCGAGTTCGTGGAACTCGCCGGACGTACCAAAGCCAGCGTTGTTCACGACGAGATCGATGGGCGCCGCCTCGTCCTCGATACGCGCCACGACATTGGCAAGGCCGTCGGGCGAGCCGAGGTCAGCAGCGAGTACCTCGATGCACGCAAACCGCTCGGCGAGCTGCTGAAGACGGTCTGTGCGCCGGGCAACGACGACCGTCGGGATACCGGCAGCGCCCAACATCTCGGCCATCGCCTCACCAATCCCGCTCGATGCGCCAGTGACCAGTGCAGAAGTAAACGGGAAGGAAGTCATTGCCCAAGGCTACGCCTCGCGCTGAAGTGCCCTCCCGATCTGTGCCGTGACACAGAAAGGGAACTTGCGGAGGACCGAGTAGCTAGTGCTGGCCTTGCGAGGTACCGGCGATGCCACCGGAAGCGTTCAAGCGGGCGTGGGCACGGCTGAGCGCGGCAACGGCATCGGCGTCCTGCTCGTGGCGCAGTGCCTCCTCGGCGCCTTCCTTGGCCCGCATGGCACGGGGGCGGTCGACCTGCTCACCCAGCTCGGCAGTGTCGCTGAGAATGCTGACGGTGTTACCGCTGACCTGCACAAAGCCACCGTGCACGGCAACATCGAGCACCGCGCCATCAACAAGGGTGATGCGCGTGTGGCTCTCCACCAGCGCACCGAGGAACGGCGCATGACCGGGCAGGAACGCGATCTCGCCGCCACCAAGGGTGCGGGTGATGACCTGTGTGGCTTCACCGGAGAAGATGATCTTCTCCGGTGAGACCAGCTCGACCTGCATCGTTGCCATGGTCAGGCTGCTCCCTCTTGCAGCGCCTTGGCCTTGGCCAGCACCTGCTCGACACCACCGACGTTGAGGAATGCCTGCTCGGGCACTTCATCGAGTTCACCGTTGACGATGGCTTCGAAGCTCTCCACCGTCTCGGCCACGGGCACGGTCTCACCGGCCACGCCGGTGAAGACTTCGGCCACATAGAACGGCTGGCTGAGGAAGCGCTGCACCTTGCGGGCACGCGACACGGTCAGGCGGTCTTCTTCCGACAGCTCGTCGAGGCCGAGGATGGCGATGATGTCCTGTAGCTCCTTGTAGCGCTGCAGGATCTCCTGCACGCGGCGGGCCACGTCGTAGTGCCGCTGACCGACAACCTCGGGTTGGAGGATGGTGGAGGTGCTGGCCAACGGGTCCACGGCCGGGTAGATGCCCAACGAGGCAATCTGACGGCTGAGCTCGGTGGTGGCATCGAGGAAGGTGAAGGTGGTGAACGGGGCCGGGTCGGTGTAGTCGTCGGCGGGCACGTACACGGCCTGCAGCGACGTGATCGAGCGGCCACGGGTGGACGTGATGCGTTCCTGCAACTGACCCATTTCGTCGGCCAGGGTGGGCTGGTAGCCCACCGCCGACGGCATACGGCCGAGCAGGGTGGAGACTTCCGAACCTGCCTGCACGAAGCGGAAGATGTTGTCGACGAACAGCAACACGTCTTGGTTCTGCACGTCGCGGAAGTACTCGGCCATGGTGAGCGCCGAGAGGGCGACGCGCAGGCGCACGCCCGGTGGCTCGTCCATCTGGCCGAAGACGAGGGCAGCCTTTTCGAACACGCCGGACTCGGTCATTTCGATCATGAGGTCGGTGCCCTCACGAGTGCGCTCGCCAACACCGGCGAACACCGACACACCACCGTGGTTCTGCGCCACGCGTCGGATCATCTCGGTGATGAGCACGGTCTTGCCGACGCCTGCACCACCGAACAGACCGATCTTTCCGCCAGCGACGTAGGGGGTGAGCAGGTCAATGACCTTGATGCCGGTTTCGAACAGGCGCTTGGACGGCTCGAGGGCGGCGAAGTCAGGGGCCGGACGGTGGATTTCCCACCGCTCGACGTCGTCGAAGTCTGCGTTGTCGGCGTCGAGCACTTCGCCCCACACGTTCCACACGTGGCCAAGGGTGCGGTCGCCGACGGGCACGCTGATGCCACGTCCGGTGTCGCGCACCGACGTGCCGCGGGTCAGGCCGTCGGTGGGCTTCATGCACACGGCGCGTACTCGGCTGTTGCCAAGCTGCTGTGCCACTTCGGCCAGCACGGTGATGGTCTGACCGTCGACATTGACGGTGAACTCGAGCGCGTTGTTCAGTTCGGGCAGCGAGCCTGGCTGGAACTCGACGTCGATGACGGGGCCGGCGATACCGACAACGCGGCCGTCTTTGCGATCTTCTGTGATGGTCATAGCAATAGCTCTTTCTTGCGTCAGTCGCGAGAGTGCTGGGTAGAGGTAACGAGGGAATCGGCGTCGAGCGGGCTGTCGTTCAAGGGTCCGAGATCGATGAACTCGACCTTCGGCTGTGACTTGCCCCCGGAGAGGGCTTCGGCACCACTGACGATCTCCATGATCTCGGTGGTGATGCTGTCCTGGCGGGCACGGTTCATGATGCGGCTGAGGTTCTTGATCAGTTCCTCAGCGTTGTCGGTTGCGCTCTTCATCGCCCGCTGGCGGAAGGCATGCTCGCTGGCCGCTGCGTTGAGCAGCGCGGCATAGATGCGGGCTTCGACATAGCGCGGCAGCAGCGTGTCGAGGATGGTCGTCGGGTCCGGCTCGAACTCGTAGTCGGCTGCTGCGCCATCGGCATTGACTGCCTTGCCATCGCCACCGGCCACGGTCGCACGATCCAGAGGCACCAGCGGGCGGAGCACGACTTCTTGTGACCCGGCGCTGATGAAACGGGTGTAGACCAACTCGACACGGTCGAACTCGCCGGCCACATAGCGGGCGACCACATCTTCGCCGATTGCACGAGCCTGGGCGTAGGAGGGGCTGTCGCTGAAGCCACCGTACGAGGTGGCGATGTTGTAGCCACGGAACTTGAAGTACCCTTCGGCCTTGCGACCGACGGTGACCAGCGCATAGTTCTTACCGTCGAGCACGTCGGCCTTCACCGAGCCTTCGGTGGCACGCTGCACGCCCGAGTTGTACCCACCGCACAGGCCACGGTCGGCAGTGATGACCACGTAAGCGGTTTTGCGAACTTCGCCTCGGCCGGCCAACAGCGGCGACTGCGACGAACCGCCGGCTGCAGCAAGGTCCTTGACCACTTCGGTGATCTGCTCGCTGTACGGCACCGCCGCTGCAACACGCTGCTGCGCCTTGACGATGCGAGATGCTGCGATGAGTTCCATGGCGCGCGTGATCTTCTTCGTTGCCTGGACGCTACGAATGCGTCCGCGAAGAATGCGCTCCTGACCACCGGCCATGACTACTCCGTTGCCAGCGTCTTGTTGCTGTGAGCTTCGCCCATTGCAACAGCATCGGTGGCGGTGGCATCGGCAGCGGCTTTGGCAGCCACGGCGCTGGCGGCAACGAACGTCTCCTTGAAGGAAGCGACGATGTCAGCGAGCTCACCGGGCACGTCGGCCTTCGGGTTGCTGCGCATACCGGCCAGCAGGCCGCCTTGAGTGCTGCGGACGTGTGCCAGCAGCTCGGCTTCGAAGCGGCGAACGTCGGGCACGGGCAGGCTGTCGAGGTAACCCTTGGTGCCGGCGAACAGCACAACGACCTGCTCTTCAACGGGCATCGGGCTGTTGAGCGGCTGCTTGAGCAGCTCGACCAGTCGGTAGCCACGCTCGAGCTGAGCCTTGGAGATGGCATCGAGTTCCGAACCGAAGGTGGCGAACGCCTCCAGCTCACGGAACTGCGCAAGGTCGAGCTTCAAAGTACCCGACACGCTCCTCATCGCCTTGATCTGCGCTGCACCACCCACGCGCGACACCGAGATGCCCACGTCGACGGCCGGGCGCACACCGGACTTGAACAGGTTGTCCTGCAGGTACACCTGACCGTCGGTGATGGAAATCACGTTGGTGGGGATGTACGCCGACACGTCGCCGGCCTTGGTCTCGATGACCGGAAGCGCGGTCATCGAGCCGGCGCCGCGCTCATCGCTGAGCTTGGCGGCACGCTCGAGCAAACGGCTGTGCAGGTAGAACACGTCGCCGGGGTATGCCTCGCGGCCCGGTGGGCGGCGCAGCAGCAACGACACCTGGCGGTAGGCCTCGGCCTGCTTCGAGAGATCGTCGTACACGATGAGGGCGTGCTCGCCGTTCTCCATCCAGTGTTGGCCAATGGCGCAACCACCGTACGGAGCGAGGTACTTGAAGGGCGCCGGGTCAGAGGCCGGCGCGGCCACGACGACGGTGTACTCCAAGGCGCCGTACTGGCGCAGCGTCTCGACGGTCTGGGCGACCGTCGAGCCCTTCTGACCAATGGCGACGTAGATGCACTTCACTCCAAGGCCACGCTGGTTGATGATGGCGTCGACTGCAACCGTGGTCTTACCGGTCTTGCGGTCGCCGATGATCAGCTGGCGCTGGCCACGGCCGATGGGCGTCATCGCGTCGATGGACTTGATGCCGGTCTGCAGGGGCTCGTGCACGGGCTTGCGGCCCATGATGCCGGGTGCCTGGATCTCGACACGGCGCTGGATACCGCCGACGATGTCGCCCTTGCCGTCGATCGGCTGGCCGAGCGCGTTCACCACGCGGCCGAGCATGGCGTCGCCAACCGGCACCGAGAGGATGCGACCGGTGGCCTTGACGGTCTGGCCTTCCTCGATCTCGAAGCCTTCACCGAGCACGACGGCGCCGATGGAGGCCTCGTCGAGGTTCAGTGCCAAGCCGATGGTGCCATCTTCGAACTCGAGGAGCTCGTTGACAGCGCAGTCGGGCAGGCCGCTGATGCGGGCGATGCCGTCGCCGACAGCCGTGACGCGGCCGACGGTGCGGGCCTCCAGCGACGGCTCGAAGCCATCAAGATTCTTCTTCAGCGCCGCTGCGATGTCGCTAGCGCTCAGTGTGAGTTCAGCCATGTTCTTCGTTGCTCCGATTGTGCGCCTGTTAGAGGCGGGACTTCAGCTGGTCGATGCGGGTACGGACGCTGCCGTCGATGACGGTGTCGCCCACGGTTGCGACGAGACCGCCCAGAACGGACGGATCGACGACGACTTTCAAGTTGACCTGTTTGCCAGTGGCGTTGGCCAGGGCAGCTGCGAGGCGGGTTTCCTGGTCGGCAGTGAGGGCCACTGCTGTGCGCACTTCGGCGACTTCTTGGTGCTTGGCCGAGCTGGCACGAGCCACGAGCAGATCGACGATGGCGGGCAGATCGCGGGTGCGACCCGAACCGACAACCATCGAGATCAGCTGCGTGGTGGTACTGGTTGCCTTGCCGCCGAGAAGATCCTCGATGATGGCTTGGCGCTTGGCCGGCGGAATCTGCTCGTCGCTGAGCGCAGTTCGCAAGGCATCGCTGCCCTCGAAGCTGCGGGCGAAGCGGAACAACTCGTCTTCCACCTCGTCGATGGTGCCTTCGGCGCGAGCAATCTCGAACAGACCGCGTGCGTAGCCTTCGATGCGGTTGTCGCTCATGCGCTTGCTCCGACCCGTGCGATGAAGTTCTCGATGAGTTCTTGCTGCGTGGCGTCATCGAGCGAGCCGGTGACCACATGGTCAACAGCAGCCGACGAGAGGCGAGAAATCTCTGCGCGCAGCTCGTCGCCAACCCGGCTCTGGGAGGTCGCGATGTCGGTGACTGCCTTGGCCTCGACATCGGCTACCTCGGCCGCCAGGCGAGCCCGGCCGTCTTCCAGCACCGCTGCAGCTTGTGTCTCTGCGTCGCTGAGGAGGCGAGCACGCTCGGCAGCGATATCGCCCTTGGCGGCACGAATGCCCGCAGCCTCGGTGGATGCCGCAGCAGTGTCAGCAGCGGCGGCGTCGAGTTCGGCCTGAATCTTCGCCGTGCGGGCAGCAAAGCTCTTCTTGATGGGCGGGCCACCGAACTTGTACAGCGCGTAGAAAATGATGACCGAGGCCAGGCCACCCCAGATGATCTCGGCTGTCTCAGGAAGCAGCCAATGGTGAGTGGTGACTTGGCCATCGGCGTCGGTGACGATTTCCTCGGCCATGACGCGACCGGCGGTTGCTGCAATGCTCATGATGCTCATCGCGCCATCACCTCGCTGACAACTTGGTCGACGACTGCAGCAGCGGGGCGACGGCCCGTCGCCAGTTCGCCGGCGCGGCCGGCGACATCACTGACAGCGGCATGAATCTGGTCGCGGGCTGCGGCGCGAACGTCTTCTGCCTGCGCCGCTGCTGCTGACTTGCGCTCGGCAATGCCGGCGTTGACCTCGGCCAATTTGGCGTGTCGTTCCGACTCCAATGTTGCTCGCGCAGCGTCGACCACTTGTGTAGCTTCGGCCTTGATGCCGGCCAGTTGCGCTTCGTAGTCGGCAATCTCGGCGCGAGCTGAGGAGCGCTCGGCGTCGGCGGAGTCGTGCGAGGATTGGATGCTGTTGTAACGGGCATCCATGCCCTTCTTCACCTTCGGGAAGAGCACGAACCGCATCAGCAGTGCGAACACGATGAAGGAACCCGCGCCCCACGCGAGTTCTTTCATTTCTGGAACGATGGGTCCCGGCTCTTTGCTCACTGTCTCTGCTGCACCAGATTCGTCAGCAGCGACGAAGTGAACCGAGGAACCGTGCCAGTAAATGGCTGGGAGGTGTACGACGGCGGAATGCACGTCAGCTCCTTCGGATTGAACGGACAATTTCGAGACGGCTCAGAGACCGATGAGGATGAAGACCACGAAGCCGATGAGGGCAAGTGCCTCAGTGAAGGCAATGCCGAGGAACATGGTGGTGCGCACCATGCCGGCTGCTTCTGGCTGACGGGCCATGGCCTCGACGGACTTGCCGACGAGGTAACCAATGCCGATGCCAGGTCCGATGGCGGCGAGGCCGTATGCGAAACCGGCCGACGTGGCGGCGGCTGCAGCCTTGACGTCAGCAGGAGTCTGCGGCGGCTCGGTGACGATGAGGCGGGCGAGTGCTTCCATTTTTGGTATTTCTCCTAGTGAGTGATCTGGGTAGTGGAGACGGTTGAAACGTGCGAATCAGTGTTCGGGATGTGCCGCTCCGCCGATGTACACGGCGGTGAGGATGGTGAAGATATAGGCCTGCAGGAATGCCACCAGCACCTCGAAGGCGGTGAGGAAGACGAGCATGAAGAAGGGCAGGATGGCCATCGGCTTGAGCAGGAACTGCGATGTCTCGGCGGTGATCAGCGAACTGGTGAGCAGTGCGAAGGTGACGAGCAGGATATGGCCGGCGAGCATGTTGGCGAACAACCGGACCATCAGCGAGAACGGGCGCACCAGGATGTTGGAGATGAACTCGATGGGAGTCACCAGGATGTAGAGGAACGCCGGGACGCCTGGCGGGAACAATGTGCTCTTCAGGTACCCACCAAGGCCTTGGTGTTTGATGCCGACACCGTTGTAGATGACCCACACGAGCAGGGCCAAGAACATCGGGATGGCCATACGTGCTGTTGCCGGCATCTGTAGGAACGGGATGATGCCAGGCACGTTGCAGAGGTAGACGAACAGGAACAGGCTGAGCAGGAACGGCGTCCAGCCGAGGCCGTCCTTACCCATGGTCTGCATCACGATGCCGTTCTCGATGAACTCCACCGAGGTCTCGGCCAGGTTGCGCACACCCTTGGGGGCTTCCAGCGCATTCTTGCGACCGGCAAGAATGAAGATCATCGAACCGATCACTGCGGCGGCAACCGCAATGAGCGCGACCTTGTTGAAGGTGCTGAACAGATCTTTCCAGCGCAAGATCGAGTTGATCTCTGGGAAGGAGAAGGCTTCGGCGATCACGACGTGTTCCTGTGGGTTCGAGGCGGGCGGGTGCGATTAGGTGTTACTGGCGGGCGGGCTTGAGCCCAGGGTGTGCGAGCGAGAGAGCAACGAACTTCATCTCCCAGATCAGCAGACCAAGGTGCGTGACGATGATGGTCGTTCCGAGTGCCGGAAGTGAAATCCAACCGGCGTCCTTCACGAGAAACACTGCGAGAAAGATGAGACCGAGCCGGATGAGGTACCCGAACAACACGGCCCCCATCATGAGACCGAGGCTGATTCGGGCGGTAGTGGCCACGAGCGTAGCCGCCAACGAGAAGTTGACGAGCACAATCGCGATTGCGTAGCCGCTGCTGTACGCACCGTTCATGCCCCAGATGACGCCGCAGACCAAAATCATCAAGGGAGCAACGATGAGCCCACGACGCACCATGTCCTTGGTGACCGCTACTTCTGGCGCAGGGCCCGACAGTGCGGTGGTGGCGACCAGGGCGTCGTTCATAGCGCCTCGCCCTTCACACCCGTGTCCGCAGCCGTCGTGTCGACTTCGACGATCTTGTGGCGCGGATGGCTCTGGATGCCCGCCAGGCGCTCGGCCTCGTGGACCTTCATCGCGCTGGTGTATTCGAAATACATCTTGATGAACTGGCCGATCACGCTGAAGACGACAAGGCCGACCATGAAGGTCGGACGTGTGTCCAGCCAGCGATCGAGGCCGTAGCCGACACCGAGGAACACCAGTACGACCAACGCGAAGTCCATGCCGCGGCCCAGCGTCTGGCCGGACTGCTGATGCTCAGAGATCTTGCGCTGGTCGGGCAGGACTTTCACGGGGGCGTTTGGGTTCCTCGGGAAGCGTGCCAGCCACGACGTTGTGACCGAGCTTGTGAACGCGCACACAATCTAGTCGAACGCGCACCACCTCACGCAAACCCGACGAGAGATCGAGCGAGCTAAGCCCGGCGACGTCGGATCTGCGGGTGCAAGATCGTGTAGAGCACCAGTCCCAACATGGCCACACCAATCGGGATGTAGCTGGTGCCGCTGCCGGTGAACACCGGGTACAGCACGAACGCAGACAGCAACGCAGTCCACGCCCAAAGAATCAGCACGCTCCGGCGTTGGCCATGACCCATCTCCATCAACCGGTGATGAAGGTGGCCCTTGTCCGCCGATGCGACCCCTTGGCGGCGAGCCGTGCGACGGATGATCGCGAACAGCGTGTCGAGGATGGGCACACCAAGGATGATGAGCGGGATGAGCAACGGGGCGATGAAGAAGTACGTCTGACCCACGAACCGCTGGTCGTTCGGGTCGGCTCGGCCACCGACGACGCTGGTGCTGACGGCCATCAGCAAACCCAACAGCAGCGCCCCGCCATCACCCATGAAGATGCGCGCCGGATTGAAGTTGTACGGAAGGAAGCCGAGACAGATGCCAACGGCAAGGATGGCGACAAGTGACCCGATGTTGGGCTGCGTGATCATGCCCGGGATCTCGGCCAGGTGCTGGCTGTAGAGGAAGAAGGCGCCGGCGCCGATGGCCACGATGCCCGCTGCCAAGCCGTCGAGTCCGTCGATCAGGTTGATGGCATTCGTCATACCCAGCAGCCAGAGCACAGTGACCAGCTGCGCCCAGTCGCTACTCAGGACCAGGACCCCCACGAACGGCACACGGAAGTTGTACATCTGAACGCCGTAGTAGACGAGGATCGCCCCGGCGGCGATGGTGCCCATCACCTTTGCCGGTGCCGAGATCTCACGAATGTCGTCGATGAAGCCGATCAGGAAGATGGCAGTGGCAGCGAACAGCACCCCGCGGGGTTCGGAGAAGTTTGCGTAGAGCGGATCGAAGACGTCCATGAGCCGCGAGGCAGCAAACGCAACGATGAAGCCGACGAACATTGCGATGCCACCAACGTCGGGCGTTGCAACCTTGTGCACTCGCCGATCGTCGGGCTCGACCACCCATCCCAGTCGCCGCGCGGCCCTGCCGACGATCGGCGTTGCCACGAATGTCACCAGCGCGGCGATGGCACCGATGAGAAGATACGCGCCAGTGCCTGGCATCACGGACGCCGGAGTAGAGGGTCGTGCGCTTCGAAACCTTGGTGCCCGAACCAGCCGGCCGCCACCAGCGCAAACAGCGAGTAGACCGGGACAGACGGCGATTTGCTCATCGCGTGGCGCACAACAGCGACCACCCAGTCGAGGTAGGGAACAAGGGGAATGTGCAGCGCATCGTCATTGTCGCTGAACAGCTTCACCAACAGATGACGCTCGACGTAGAACATCGCGAGGAGCAGGCTTGCAGCCGTGACAGCTACTGCAACGGCGGCAGCACGACGTCCGGGACTCCGCATGCCGGCGTGAACGCCATACGCAACGACCACTCCGAACAGCGGAATCAGGTATGCCTGCGTCGAGTGCGTACCGATCACGATCAGGAACCAGGCCAGGCCTGCGAACAGACCAGCGATGACACCGAACAACACGCCCCGGCGCAACGAGCGCGCGGGTTGAGGGTTGCCAGCGACGTTGCTCACGAGCGATCACTGTAGCGATCAGGCATACGGCGGGAACCGCGCGCACAACGCGGCCACTTCGGCCTTGGCCGCCATCACGGCGGTGGGGTCGGCACGATGGCGAAGAACGCGAGCGATCAGTTCTGCTATCACCGTCATCTCCGCCTCCTTCATTCCCTGCGTGGTCACCGACGGAGTGCCGATGCGCACACCGCTGGTCACGAACGGGCTGCGCGGGTCGTCGGGGATGGTGTTCTTGTTGAGGGTGATGCCACCCTCGTCGAGGACGGCCTGAGCTTCCTTGCCCGTGAGTTCGGCATCGAACGGACGCAGATCGACCACCATCAGGTGGCTGTCGGTGCCACCGCTGACAAGACGGAAACCCTGGTGCACCAATGCCTCGGCGAGCGCGCCGGCATTCTTCACGATCTGCTGCGCATAGTCCTCGAACTCGGGTTGCATGGCTTCATAGAACGCCACTGCCTTGCCGGCAATGACGTGCTCGAGTGGGCCACCCTGCCAGCCGGGGAACACGGCCTTGTCGATCGCGGCGCCGTACTCGGCCTTGCTGAGAATGCAACCACCGCGGGGCCCGCGCAGGGTCTTGTGCGTGGTGAACGTGACGATGTCCGCGTACGGCACCGGGTTGGCGTGCGCGCCGCCGGCGATCAGGCCCGCCAGGTGCGCGGCGTCGAACATGAACAGCGCGCCCACTTCATCGGCGATCGCCTTGAACGCGGCCGGGTCGAGGCGCCGCGGGTAGCTGGTGGTACCTGCAACGATGAGTTTCGGGCGGTGCTGCAAGGCGAGGTCACGCACCTCGTTCATGTCGATGCGCTCCTCCCCCTTCGTCACCTTGTAGGGCACGAAGCGGTAGAGCTTGCCGCTGGCGTTGACCGGCGAGCCGTGCGTGAGGTGGCCGCCGTGGTCGAGGCTGAGGCCCAGCACCGTGTCGCCCGGCTGCAGGATGACTTGGTAGGCGCACATGTTGGCGTTGGCGCCACTGTGCGGTTGCACGTTGGCGTGATCGGCGCCGAACAGTTCCTTGACCCGCGAGATGGCGAGCGACTCGATCTCGTCGATGATGGCGTTGCCGCCGTAGTAACGCTTGCCGGGCAGACCCTCTGAGTACTTGTTGGTCAGGGCGCTGCCGACCGCTCGCATGACAGCCGGGGAGGTGAAGTTCTCACTGGCGATGAGCTGCAGACCGGTGCACTGACGCTGCACCTCCGCGTCGATGAGGTCGAAGATGACCGTGTCGGGCTTGGTATCGCTGGGGAACGGCATGTCAGAACTCCGGGTTGTCGTTGTCGTTGGCGTTGGCGTTGTCGTTGTCGTTGGCGTTGGCGTTGGCGTTGTCGTTGTCGTTGTCGTTGTCGGCGCGTGCGGTTTCGTCGCGCTCGATCTGCATCACTTGCTCGACGCGGCGCAGGTGGCGGCCACCTTCGAACGGCGTGGTGAGGAACAGTTGGACGATTTCATCGGCGAGACCAGTACCCACCACGCGACCACCGATGCTGAGCACGTTGGCATCGTTGTGTTGCCGAGCCATGCGAGCCGTGTAGAGGTCGTTGCAGAGCGCAGCGCGCACGCCGTGCACCTTGTTCGCAGCCAGCTGTTCGCCCTGGCCGCTACCGCCGATGACGATGCCGAACAACGCATTGCCGTCGCGCACGGTGCGGGCGACCGAGGCACAGATCTCTGGGTAGTCGACTGCCTCTGTGCTGTGCGTGCCGTGGTCGAGCACATCGTGCCCACCTGCCTGCAGCACCTCGACGAGGTGCTGCTTGAGTTCGTACCCGGCATGATCCGAGCCAATCGCGATCAGAGACATCGACGCGAGTGTAGGTGACACTGCCGGTCGCGAACCCAGCCCTCCCCCCGTTTGTGCACTTCCGCCCGCCGAGCGACCGAAAGTGCACAAACGCTGAACACCGAGCTGGTTCGCTGATAGTCGAGCTCAGTTCGTACCCTGGCGGCATGTTGCTCGACCCTCGCACTCCCGTCCTCATCGGTGCCGGCCAATTCGTTCACCGTGCGGCAGGGTTGGATGACTCGCTCGATGCATCCGCGATGATGTGCGAAGCCATTCGCTCGGCGGCCGCCGACGCAGGTCTTGCCGAGGTGCCGAACCCGGATTCGGTGAGGGTGGTCGGGCTGCTCAGCTGGAAGTACGGCGACCCGGCCTGGGTCGTGGCGAACCAACTGGGTCTGACCCCGCGCGAGACCGCAACCACCACGATGGGTGGCAACAGCCCGCAGACGTTGGTCAATGGCACGGCGATGGAGATCCAGCGCGGCGAGCTGGACCTTGCAATCCTGTGCGGCGGCGAGGCCTGGAGGACACGAATGCGCGCCCGCAAGGCCGGAGTGGAACTGCACTGGCCCACGGCGCCAGCCGACCAGATGCCGCGCTTGCTGGGCGAGGACCTGGAGATGAATCACCCGAGCGAACGTGCCCGTAACATCGTCATGCCCGTGCAGGTGTACCCGATGTTCGAGACCGCCGTGCGGGCAGCTGCCGGCCGCACTGTCGAGGAACAACAGACACTGAGCAGCGAGCTGTACGCGAAGTTCAGCAAGGTCGCGGCAGCGAACCCGTACGCCTGGATCCGTGACGCCAAGACCGCCGAAGAGATTCGCACGCCGTCGGCCACGAACCGCATGATCGGCTTCCCGTACCCGAAGTACATGAACTCGAACAACGACGTCGACATGGGTGCTGCACTCATCATGTGCAGCGTCGAGAAGGCAGAGGCCCTCGGCGTGCCTCGCGACCGTTGGGTGTTTCCGCACTCCGGCGCCGACTGCCACGAGCACAACTACATCAGCAACCGGTGGAGCTTCGCCGAGACGCCCGCTGTGGAACTCGGCGGTCGACGCGCGCTCGAGCTTGCCGGTGTCGACATCGACGACATCGAGATCATCGATCTCTACTCGTGCTTCCCGTCGGCGGTGCAGCTGGGCGCGCAGAGCCTGGGTATCTCGCTGGACCGTCAGGTCACCCGCACCGGCGGTCTCGCCTTCGCCGGCGGCCCCTGGAACAACTACGTGATGCACGCGATCGCTACGGTGATGAACGACCTGCGCGACCGCCCTGGCGCCAAGGGCCTGGTGTGGGCCAATGGCGGGTACGCCACCAAGCATTCGTTCGGCGTCTACAGCACCTCTCCCCCAATCTCGTTTCAGCATGCGTACCCGCAGGACGAGATCGATGTGATGCCGCGCCGCCAACTGGCCGAGCCCGCCGATGCACAGGGCAGCGCAACGATCGAGGCGTACACCGTCATGTTCTCGCGCGACGGCGAGCCGGAAACCACGTTGGCCGCCTGCCTTCTGGCCGACGGTCACCGGGCGTGGGGCACCTCCTCGGACGCAACCCTGGCTGCAGCAATGTGCGAGGGCGAATGGGTCGGCCACACCGCCGAGCTCGACGCCGCAGGCACGCTCTTTGTGTAGCGAGTCACAGGAGTCGCAGTGGTGGCATGCTCTGGGGATATGTCGTCAACACCGCTGTCCGTCATTGTCGATTGCGATCCCGGCCACGACGATGCCATCGCCATCCTCGTCGCGGCCCGGCACACCAACCTGGTGGGCATCACCACCGTCGCCGGCAATGCTCCGCTCGACGCCATCACCCGCAACGCGATCATCGTCCGCGACCTGTTGCAGCTGGACTGCCCTGTCCACTCCGGCGCCAACCGCCCACTGACCCGCGCGCCGCGGCATGCAGACTACGTCCACGGCGAAAGTGGCATGGATGGGGCGGACCTGCCGGAGCCCAGCGGTCCGCCCGCCAGTCACGATGCCATCGGTTTCATCATCGACACCTGTCGCGCAGAAGAGGGAATCTGGCTGGTGCCGACCGGCCCCCTCACCAACATCGCCCTGGCCCTGCGCGCTGCGCCAGACCTTGCCAGTCACATCGGCGGTATCTCTTTGATGGGAGGTGGCACATTCGGAAACCGCACCGCCGCCGCCGAGTTCAACCTGTGGTGCGACCCGGAGGCTGCGCACATGGTGTTCTCCTACGGCGGTCCGCTGATCATGTCCGGTCTCGATGTGACGCATCAGTTCCAGGCGGTGCCCGAGCGTGTCGACATGATCAGAGCACTGCCCGGTCGGCTGGCCGCCGTCCTCGCGGATCTGTTCGAGTTCTTCAGCGGCACGTACACCACTCGTCATCACCACATTCTCGGCGCACCCGTGCACGATCCGATCGCAGTGCTGGCACTCACCCATCCGCAGCTGTTCGAGCGGAAGCTGGCTCACGTTCAGATCGAAATTCAGGGCCGCCTCACTGCGGGCATGACCATCATCGATCAACGCGACCTGCGCGAGGTCCTCGACGCCAACTGTGACTGGATCACCGGCATCAACGCCGATGCCGCCTGGCAAGTGGTCGTCGAAGCCGTCCAACACTTCTCGAACTGACGCCCGATGGAGGGTTCCAGCCCCTCCCAGGTCGTCGAAACCCTCCATTGGGGCTCGGGGCGCTCCGACTAGCTCGACGTCGTGGGCGCACACCTACGCTGCGCAGCATGCGAGCAGCCGTGATGAAGGACTGGAAACTCCGAGTCGACGACGTGCCGGACCCGGTGCCGGGGCCGGGCCAGGTGCTGACCAAGGTGCTCGCCTGCGGCATCTGCGGTAGCGACCTGCACATGCTGCGCCACGGTGAGGAATCGCGACGACTGACCCAAGAACTGCAGGCTGACGCACAGCCCGACGCGATGGGCATGAAGATGTTCGAGCCGGACGCTGACACGGTGATGGGCCACGAGTTCTGCTGCGAAGTGGTCGAGCTGGGCCCTGGTTGCAACAATCTGGCAGTCGGCGATGTCGTCGTCAGCCTGCCGGTCGCATTCGACGTCGAGGGCTTACACCCGCTGGGCTACTCGAACCGTTACAACGGTGGCTACGCCGAGCTGATGGTGTTCAACGAACTCACCGGCATCAAGGTTCCCAGCGGTCTTCCGGCGGAGATGGCCGCGATGACCGAGCCGCTGGCTGTGGGTGTCCACGCAGTCGCAAAGAGTCGCATCTCTGGCGGCGACAGCGCAATCGTGCTCGGCGCCGGCCCAGTCGGGTTGGCGTGCGTTGCCGAACTGCGCATGCGCGGCATCGGCCCGATCGTGGTGGCCGACTTCTCCGCCAAGCGTCGCGAGTTGGCCGTATTGTTGGGAGCCGACGTCGTCGTCGACCCGCGCGAAACACCCGCTATCGAGGCGTGGCGCAAGATCGACGGAGTACGGCCGCTGGTCATCTTCGAAGCAGTCGGCGTGCCTGGAATGATCGAACAGGCGATGCGGATGGCACCCAAGGATGCGCGCATTCTGGTGGTTGGCGCATGCATGCAGGAGGACCGCATCCATCCGATGTTGGGTATTGGTCGCGAGCTCAGCATTCAGTTCGTGCTCGGCTACGAGCCGATGGAGTTCTCCGGCGCGCTGCAGGCAATCGCCGAGGGCAAGACCGACCTCTCGCCGTGGCTCACCGGCACGGTTGGCGTGGACGGCGTACCGCAAGCGTTCGCAGACCTCGCTGACCCCGAACACCACGCCAAGATCCTGGTCGTCCCCGGCACCTGACCTGGCAGACTCGCGGCGATGAGCGACACGTTTCCACGCCAGTACGCACGCACTCAGCGGTTCACCCTCGGAGACCCGCGCACGATCAGTGTTTCTGCCGACGGGCAGCGCGTGACGTTTGCCCGCAGCCGCGCCGGCGACGACCCCGTGAACTGTCTGTGGGTCCTGGATGTTGCCACCGGTGAGGAGCGCCTCGTCGGCGACCCGCTGCAGCTGCTGGGCGCGGTCGACGACGAAGCACTGCCGGCCGAGGAGCGTCTGCGCCGCGAACGGATGCGCGAGGGCGCCAGTGGCATCACCGCCTACGCCACTGACACAGCTGCCACCGTCACGGCCTTCGCGCTCGCAGGAAAGCTCTACGTGGCCGGCCTGCTCAGTGGGCAGGCCCGCGAACTCGTCGTCGATGGCCCGGTGTACGACCCGCGGCCGGACCCGGTGGCGACTCGCGTTGCCTACGTCTGCGGCCGCACGCTGCGCATCGCCGAGCTCGACGGCAGCAGCTGGGAACTGGCCGGTGACGAGCAGCCGGAGACCAGCTGGGGCAGCGCGGACTTCATCGCGGCGGAAGAAATGGGACGGTATCGCGGCTACTGGTGGAGCCCTGACGGGGCGGCCATCGCGGCGACCCGCGTGGACGTCAGTCCTGTGCAGCGCTGGTACATCAGCGACCCGGCCAACCCCGACCAGCCGGCCAACGAGATGCGCTACCCCGCAGCCGGTACTGCCAACGCGGAGGTCACGCTGCACGTCCTGGCGCTGGAGGGTGGCACTTCGGAAGTCGTGTGGGATCGCAACACCTACCCCTACCTGTCCGATGTGCAGTGGGCCGACGCCCAGCGATTGCTACTGACCGTGCAATCACGCGATCAGCGCTCGCTGATGGTGCTCGAGGCCGATGCCCGCAACGGCAACACCGAGCCGTTGTTCGCCGATGGCGATACCACTTGGGTGGAGCTGGTGCCTGGCACGCCATCACTCTTGAACCCGCACCTGCACGACGGCGGGCTGGTGATGACCGCCGATCGCGACGGCGTGCGTCGCCTGATGATCGATGGTGCGGCGGTGACGCCCGACGAGATGCAGGTGCGCGCAGTCGTTTCCGCTAACGGCGACGAGGTGCACTTCCTGGCCAACCCTGTTGACGACGCCACCGTGCAACACGTCTGGCGCTGGCGCACCGATGGCACTCTGACTGCCCTCACCGACGAACCAGGTATCCATACGGCGACCGTTGGCGGGTCCACCATCGTGCTGCGCAGTGTGGTACTCGACGAGCCGGGAGCGGTCACCCGGGTGCTCGACGGAGCGACGATCGCGTCCATCACGCACCAGCCACTCGTCACGCCTAATGTGACTCTGCACCACTATGGCGAACACGCGTTGGCGACGGCCGTGCTGCTGCCGGCCGGCCGCTGGGCAGGTGATGACGGTCCGCTACTACCGGTGCTGCTCGACCCCTATGGCGGCCCGCACGCGCAACGCGTGTTGCACGCTCACAACGCATACCTCACCTCGCAGTGGTTCGCGGATCAGGGTTTCGCCGTCGTGGTCAGTGACGGTCGCGGCACACCCGGCCGGGGCACTGACTGGGAGCGGTCCGTCCATCGCGACCTGGCCACCTTCCCGCTGGACGATCAGGTTGCGGCGCTGGAGGCTGCCGCAGCCGACTTCCCGCTCGACCTCTCGAAAGTCGCCATCCGTGGGTGGAGCTTTGGCGGCTATCTCGCGGCCCTTGCGGTGCTGCGACGCCCCGACGTGTTCCACGCGGCCATCGCCGGCGCACCCGTCACCGAGTGGCGGCTGTACGACACCCACTACACGGAGCGTTACCTGGGTGACCCCAGCGTCGATGACACCGCCTATGCCGCCAGTTCGCTGCTGCCGTTGGCCGACCAGCTGACCTGTCCGCTCCTGTTGGTGCACGGGCTGGCCGACGACAACGTCGTGGCCGCACACACCCTGCAGCTCTCCAGCGCTCTGCTCGCCGCCGGCAAGCCGCATGAGGTGCTGCCGCTGGTGGGCGTCACCCACATGACGCCCCAGGAGGTGGTCGCGGAAAACCTCCTGCTGCACCAGTTGGACTTTCTGCAGCGTTCGCTCGGCCTCACCCACTAGGTTTCGTTCACCATGAATCAGCGTCTGAAGGATCTGTACAACCACGTCTCGGTGCACGCCACTGCCGACCGCGAACACGAGGCAGCCATCGAGTTGCTGCTGCTGGTGATGATGGCCGACCGGCACATCTCCACCGACGAGGTGGATGAGATTCGCAACATCAGCACCGACTCGGGTTGGGAGACCGATACCTTCTCGTTCGACCAATACATCGGGCAGGCCTCGGCCCGAGTGCGGGCGGCACTGTCCACTCACAAGGTGGAAGCGCTGCTCGACGACATCGACGGTCGCGTCGCTAGCACGGTGCTGCGTGCCGCGCTGTTCAGCGCCGCACGCGACGTCGCAGGCATCGATCATGAGGTCGACGCCGACGAAGAGTCGCTTTTGGGCCAGATCGCAGCCCGCTTCGACTAATCGGCCGCGTGCTATAGGCCGAGCCCATGTCACTGTTTTCGGGTAATCGCAATCCGGTCGTGACCTGCCAGGTCAGGTCGAACTTCTACCTCATCGAAGCCGGCGGCGACCAGCAGCCGATCTACTGCAGCACCCTGCCCAGTGCCGATCTCCAACACCAGCCACCCTCCTGGCCGTAGCCACACTGCGGCCCCGACGGCGATCGCGTGAACATGCGCCAGGCCGCCGCCCTCGGCGTAGAGGGCCAAGGCTGGCTCCCATTCGCGCACCGACTCCTCGACCGCCGGGTCATCATGGGCGATGTACGGCGGGTTGGAGACCACCAGCCCAAGGCTGCCCTCGAGCGCCGACGGCAACGCCTCGAACCACCGCCCGTGCCCGAACTGCACCGCCGCGCCCGCCATCCCCAGACCCGCGGTGTTCGCGCGCGCAACGTCAAGTGCGTCCGACGAGATGTCCGTGAGCCACACGTCGACCAATCCGCGCGGCAGCTCGAAGGCCAACGAAAGACCGAGCGCACCGCTACCCGTGCCCAGGTCGGCAACGGGTATCGGCCGCTCGGGCCACTCGGCCGCAGCGCTGCGCACCAGGTCGATGGCGACCTGCGCGACCAGTTCGGTCTCCGGCCGAGGTATCAGTACCCGACGGTCGACGAGCAGATCGAGATGGCGAAACGCCCAATGGCCGAGCACGTATTGCAGTGGCTCGCCGGCACGCAAGCGGGCCAGCATCGCATCCAGGTGCGCCATCGAACGCTTGGTCACTCCAGATTCGAGCACGTCGAGAAACTCGGCACCGAACGCCCCGCTCGCTTCCTCGCACAGCCACCGGGCCTGCGGCCGCCCAGTGAGGCCAGCCGTTTCGTCCCACAGCTGACGCCACGACACTGTGCCGTCGATGCCCACCGAGGTCAGTCCTCGCCGGCCAGTTGCCGCGCACGTTCCTCGGCCGTCAGCGCGTCGACCGTCTCGTCGAGGTCGCCGGCGAGCACATCCTGCAGCCGATAGATGGTGAAGCCGATGCGGTGATCGGTGAGGCGGTTCTCCTTGAAGTTGTAGGTGCGGATCTTCTCACCACGGCCACCCCCGCCCACCTGCGACCGACGCTCCGCCGATGCCGCCGCGTGCTTCTCGTCCTGCGCCAACTTCAGCAGCCGCGCCCGCAGCACCACCATCGCTCGGGCGCGGTTCTGAATCTGGCTGCGCTCGTCCTGCATCGTCACCATCACGCCGGTGGGTTTGTGGGTGATGCGTACGGCGGAGTCGGTGGTGTTGACGCTCTGACCGCCGGCGCCGCTGCTGCGGTACACATCGACGGTGAGGTCCTTGTCGTCGATCTGCACCTCCACCTCCTCTGCCTCGGGCAGCACCAGCACAGTCGCCGACGAGGTGTGGATGCGACCCTGACTCTCGGTGATCGGTACCCGCTGCACACGGTGGGTGCCGCCTTCGAACTTGAGGCGGCTCCATGCCGTATCACCGTTGATCAGCATGGTGACCTGGTTGACGCCGCCAAGGTCACTGTCGTCGTGGTCCAACACCTCTACCGACCAGCCCTTGGCGGTAGCGAAAGCGCGGTACATGTCGTAGAGGTCGCGAGCAAAAAGGTTGGCTTCTTCGCCGCCTTCCGCTCCGCGGATCTCCATGATGACAGCGCGGCCGTCGTTGGGGTCCTTGGGCAGCATCAGCAGGCGCAGCTCCTCTTCGAGCTCCGCCAATTCGCCTTCTGTCTCTGCGAGTTCATCCTTCAACAGTTGGCGTTCGTCATCGTTAGCAACGGTCAGTAGCTCGCGAGCTGCCTGTGCGTCGGCGGTACGGGCGTGGTAGCGGCGAACGCAATCGACAACTGGGGTGAGGTCTTTGTAGCGACGAGTCACCATCCGCATCTTCGCCTGGTCGTTGACGATGTCGGGGTCGGAGAGGCTCGCCTCCAGCGAGACGAACTCATCTTCCACGGACTTCAGTCGATCAAACACCGGTGTGAGAGGTTACGGCGTCAGCCGACGGTGACGACGATGAGCGGCGGAGAGGCAAGCGTGGCAAGGCGGCGTTGGACGTCGAGGGCGTCGCGGGCAGGCAGCACAAGAAGGCATTCAGCGGTGCCGAGCACTGCTCGCGCATCGATCGCAAACGGGACGAGGTCGAGGTCGACACCGCTCGAGCACACCACTGCGGCAGAACGGCCGTCAATGGTCGCGAGCGCGACACACGGGATGGGGTCCTTCACGTTCGGGCGCGGGATCGGCGGGCCCACCGCACGCACATTCGTGGCACCGATCAGCTCAGGCTCGGCGACCAGCCTTGCCCGCAGTGCTCGCTCCTGGGCGAGCATGTTGAGTGGATGGCGCGCTGCGCCGAGTTGTCGATGTGTCCTGACGGAGCTCGCAACATCTGCCAGCGCCTCTGCTGTGGGGCGATTGCCATGCAACATCTGGAATGCTTCGCGGTCATGGGCACCGACACCAACTTCCAACCGGACGTCGTCGGTGTATGCATCGGTGAGAACGCGACATACCTCGAGGCCCTCCACTTCCCCCGCCAGCACGCCGTGTTCGATGACCGGCAGGGCACCACCTTCGGCAATCACATCGATCCAGATTTCGTGTTCGGGACGGACGGCCGGCGCCGCGAGCAAAGGCTCGGCCACCGCAGGAAGCAAGGTTCTACCGTCCACGTGCCACACGTTGATCGGGTAGTCGAAGCCCTCCGCCCGTCTGGCCAGCGCACCGGTGGCTCGATCTGCGAGCACGTGCAATTCCGCAGCCCCGCGGCGCAGGGCCCACGCCAGGGCTGCGCCAAGCCCACGCTCAGGGTGTTCGTCGAGCAGCACCCATGCAGCGTGCTCCACCAGCAACGCGGCGCCCGCACCGAACTCGCCGGCGTCGGCAGGCAACACCTTGTCGTCGACGCCGAGGTGCTCGCGCACCAAGGCCCGTAGCTTGATGGCGTTGAGTTGCGGGCGGCGCGACGGCGGATTCATCGCAGAGCACGATACGGCGCTCGGCTGGACGGCCGCACCCCCAACTACGCCGTGAAATAGCCGACGATGTCGACGAGCACGTCGGTGTCGCCCTGCCCACAGACAACCAGGATCCTGCCGTCGGTACCGACCCGGGCGATCACGCTGTTCGCACGAACTCCTCCTGCCGCCAAGTTCAGGTTCGAAGCATTGGGCAAGGCCGAGCCGCTGGGATAGACGGTGAGGTAGGTGTCCGATGACGGAGCGACGGCTGTGAGGTTGATCTGCACCGCTGCGATTCCGGTTGCCGGGAGGCCGTTCGCTCCGGCGATTTGGACCGACAGCGGCGCACCACCGATGCGGGCCTGGGCCGCACCAATTCCTGAACGAGTGTCGACCACGCGCCGCGGGGACACCGGCAGGTACCGCCCGCCGGTGCCAGCAACGAAGTAGCCGGCGACATCCACCAGAATATGGGCAGACCCATTCTCGTTCCGGATGCGGATCTTGCCGTCCGCTCCCAACTTGGAGATCACCAGGTTTGCCGCGGTCTGGCCAGGGCGAGCATTGACCGACGAGGTCGTCGGCTGTCCTTCGCCGTTCGGCCACACTGTGAGGAACGTATCGCCGGTCGCTCCGGCGATGGTCACATTCAGCACGGCCGCCGCGCAGCTCGCCGGCACGCCACCACGACCGGTGACCTGCAGGTCGAATTCATCACCGGGGCCGAATGCGCCCGGGTGCCCACCAAGGTCGCCACGCGTATCGAGCAGCCGGTCCGGCACAAGCGAGGTCAGCGCGGTGGTGTCGGCCGTTCCTTCGCGGAAGTACCCAACGAGGTCGGCGAGAACATGCGAGCTACCAACGCTGTTGAACAGGCTGATCGCGCCGTTGGCGCCGACGCCGATCACGGCCAGGTTCGGGACCGCGCCGTTGGTGACAACGTTGACGTTGGATGTCGCCGGCATGCCTTCACCAGAGCGCCAGGCCGTCAGGTACGTGTCCGACGTGGCGCCAGCCCCGGTGAGGTTGACGACAACCGCCGCGGCGTCCGCCGGCACCCCGCTGAGTCCGCGCACCGGCAGGCTCCACGTTTCACCAGCCGCAAAGGCGCCCTCGTGGCCTCCGAGCGGTCCCCGGGTATCGAGAATACGTACTGGGCTGAGCGGCACGAAGCCGGCAGGAGCCCCCGGCGCGGGAAACGTGGGAGGGGACGGCACAACACCGCCGGGCGGGCCGCGGAACACGTCGAACTGCTCGTAGTTCGCGCCGAGCACAGTGCTTGCGCCGCCACCCAACCACCGGTCGAGCACGGTCGCGTAGAGCGAGCGGAAGTCCACCGCGGAGACCATTCGGTCCCACCGCTTGAGCCCAGCAAGGTTGGGCTGCACTCCGTACAGACCACCGCGAACCGACGGGCCGATGATGAAGTGGTTGTTCGTGGTGCCATGGTCGGTACCGCTGGAGTCGTTCGACCAGCTGGTGCGCCCGAACTCGCTGTAGGTCATGATCGTCACGCGTGACCGGTACTGCGGCAGCAGGGTGGCGAAAAAGGCCTGCAACGCGGCATCGAAGTCGACCAACTTCTCGGTCAGCTCCGCAGGTTCACTGGAGTGGTTGTCAAAGCCGTCGTGACCGGTGTCGATGACGCGCATCCCGAGGTTGGCATTGATCAATCGGGCAACCACCTTCATCTTCTTGACAAGGTCGGTGTCGGTCTTGGGGAGGGCCGGCACGAACACAGGAGCCACCTGCTGACCGACATCGATGACTCCCTTCACGGTGTTGGCGATCGAGTCGTGCCACGGGCCGCGACCGGCGGAAGTACTGGCGAAGTTGCGCATGCCGTCGTACATCCACTGCTGCTGCTTGTGCTGGGCGTCGTTCGGCTCGCCGCCGAAGCCGACACCCCACTGTGGAATCGCGATCCCGCGCTTGTTGGCGCCGATGAGATGCAGCGGCAAACCTTGGCCCACCGTTGCGGCGCGGAACGGGTCGTTGCCATTGAGTCCATCCAGCCAGCGACCGATCCAACCGGTGCTGGGCGTGCCATTGCCTGCCCTGCCGTACATCCACAGCGCCATCGATGTGAAGTGGCTGAGATCAGGGTCCGCGTAGCCAACACCCTGCATGACAGCGACCTGGCCGGCGTCGTACAGCGACTTGAGGTAGGGAAGGCTGGGGTGCAACCCGACCTTCGCGTCGAGGTGCAGCACGTCGTTCGCCGGGATCGCTATGCCTCCGTGCTGTACGTAATAGGCGGGGTTGGTGTACGGCACGACGATGTTGAGACCGTCGCTGCCACCGAATTGACCGAGCAGCACCAGGATGCCCTCGTGGTCGCCGACCGGTGTGGTTGCAAAAGCCTCGCGCATGCGCCCGGGTAGCAGGTCGGCGCCGATCGTTTCGCCCAGACCGCCCATCAGCGCACCGGCACCGACGCCATAGCCCATCATCTGCAGAAAGCGGCGGCGGTCCATGCCGAGCGGGTCGTCGGGCCGATCGATGGCGGGCACGGTGAGAAGGCGCAGCGCGTCGGCAGTGGAGATATCTGGATCAATCATCAGTCGTCGTCCTTCAGGCCACGTGGAATTCGGGGGTCATCATCATCATCGTGAGCAGGTTGGTGTTCTCCCACCAGCTGGCCGCCGACTCCTTGGTACGCGAGAAGGTGACGAAGTTGATCAGCGCGTTGCGCGTCACCGTGCTGAGTGCCAGCCCATTGGAGGTGAGGCCGAACATGGTCGCAACGAAGTCGACTGCCTGCGTGGGGGTGCGCCCCTTACCGACCTGGTTGGCATCGTTCTGCCGCAGCTTCCAGGTGGCGTTGCGAGCGAACTCGGCTCGAGCACCGAACACGCTGGTGTTGATCCAGTAGCCGTTGGTCTTCCACCCTGCGACGTTGGGCGGGTTGAACAGCTCCTGCCCCATCGCCTCCATGGACCATTGCGGGTTCAGGTCGGCCCCGCGATACCCGGTGAAGTACAACAGGTTGACGACGTACTCGACCGGACTGCGCACCAGGCCCTGCATTGCCGACGCGCTGTAGAACTCGTCACGCATCAGCATTGCCTTGACCCACGGCTTGATCGACATGTCGTTGTCGTAGAGGACCTGCCCGAGCGCATTGACGATGGCCGCCGAGGGCGCCTCATAGGCAAAGTGCTCCCACAGCTTCTTGCTGAGGAACTTGCAGGCCACCAACTTCTTGGCCGCACTACTGCCCACGACAGCCGGGTTCCCAAGTATGTGGTCGATGATGTCCGGGCCGTTCCAGTTCTTGGTGACGCCCATGAACTTCTTGTTGGTGACGTCGTGGTCGCCGGGCCAGAACTTGTAGAGACGTGTGGTCCAGTCGATGCCGTGCCCGGTCCATGCGGCCGCTGCCGCTGAGACGTCGTCCTCGCTGTAGTTCGCAACGCCGGTCTGGTCGACCACCCCGAGCGTGAACAACTCCATCAACTCGCGAGCAAAGTTCTGGTTCGGCGACGACTTCACGTTGTCGAGGTTGTCGAGGTAGAACAGCATCGCCGGCTGAATCGACATTGTCTGGGTCATCGTGCGGAAGTTCCCGAAGGCCGAATCGCGGAACAGCTTGTTCTGCTCCAGCATCGCTCCAGCGCTGTTCACCTTGTCCCATCCACTACAGAAGTGGCCGTGCCAGAAGAAGGCCATGCGTTCCTGCATCGGCTTGGGCGAGTCGACCATTCGGTCGAGCCACCACTGCACCGCGGTGACCCACTGGTTGTAACCCATGCCATCGATGTCGTGGTCGATCCCAGTGGGGATGGCAACCGGTACGGTCACGTTCAAGATGTTGTCGATGGCATCGCTGCGAGTCACCGTGCCAAGTGACAACTCAGCCATCCGCGAGGGGCGGGCCACATACTCCGTACGGCGCAACAGGTGGGCAAGTTGCACTGAATCCACGTAGACGACTCCCTCACGAACGCGAGCGGACATCCGCTCAGCTCTTCTGTTGGTTATCGCCCGATACCTGGAGCGACTGAAGGCCGCACGCCGGCAGAGTTATCACACTTTCGAAAGGCACACCTCAGGGTTGTGTCAAAACGACCGCTGTCCGGCCACAATGGCCGGACAGCGAACGAATTTCCTCGATGAGAGCAGCGCACGGCGCCGAAGCGCAGACGATCACTTGCCCTTGCGCTCGCCGTAACGCTTGTTGAAGCGCTCGACGCGGCCGCCGGTATCGACCAGCTTCTGCTTGCCGGTGAAGAAGGGGTGGCACTCGTTGCAGAGTTCGAGCGTCAGGTCGGTGCCACGCGTGGAACGCGTGGTAAATGCGTTACCGCACGAGCAACGCACGGTGACATCGGTGTACTTGGGATGGATCTCGGTCTTCATGGCATTCTCCGAAAGAAGTAGGCAAAGGAGTGTATCGGCCGATGTGCCGTGGCACTCGTGTCGTTCATGGGCGCAGTGACGGCTGCTCACTCAGAGGGTGGGCTGCTTGCCGATCTCGTTGAGGAACTCGTCGTTCGTCTTGAACGTCTTGAGCCGGTCCATCAACAGCTCCAGCCCGGGGGCGGCATTGCCACCGTCGGCGAGGCCACTGAGCACGCGGCGCAGCTTCCACACCTGCTGCAGCTGCTTGCGGTCGAACAACAACTCCTCGTGGCGGGTGCTGGAGGAATCGACGTCGATGGCCGGATAGATACGGCGCTCGGCCAGGCGGCGATCGAGGCGCAGCTCCATGTTGCCAGTGCCCTTGAACTCCTCGAAGATTGCTTCGTCCATACGGCTGTTGGTCTCCACCAGCGCAGTGGCGAGGATGGTGAGCGAGCCACCCTCCTCGCAGTTGCGGGCGGCGCCGAAGAACCGCTTCGGCGGGTACAGCGCGCCGGCATCGATGCCACCGGAAAGAATGCGGCCGCTGGGCGGCGCAGCCAGGTTGTAGGCGCGGCTGAGGCGGGTGATTCCATCGAGGATGATCACCACGTCGTGGCCCTCCTCGACGAGTCGCTTCGCCTTCTCCAGCGTGAGCTCAGCGACGTGCGTGTGCTCTTCGCTCGGCCGATCGAACGTGCTCGAAATGACCTCACCCTTGACGGTGCGGCGCATGTCGGTGACTTCTTCGGGCCGCTCGTCGATGAGCAGCACGATCAGCTTGACCTCGGGGTTGTGACGCTCGATCGCGGTTGCAATCTCCTTCATCACAGTCGTTTTGCCGGCCTTGGGGGGCGACACGATGATGCCGCGCTGGCCCTTGCCGATGGGCGACACGAGGTCGATGATGCGCACCGTCATGTTGTGCGGATCGTTGGCCGTCGACAGCACCAGCTTCTTGTCGGGGAACAGTGCGGTCAGGTCCTCGAAGCGACGACGATTCTTCGCCAGCTCGGGATCCTTGTCGTTGATCGTGTGGATCTCCAACAGCGCCGGGTTCTTCTCGTTGCGACCGGCAGGGCGGCTGAGGCCGGTGACGTGGTCACCCTTGCGCAGGCCGTACTGGCGGGTCAGCTTGACCGGAATGTAGGCATCATCGCGTGAGGCGAGATAGCCGTTCACGCGTAGAAAGCCATAGCCCTCGTCACGCAGGTCGAGGTAGCCGGAAACCTGCACAGGCTCGAGAGCGAACTGGTCGCTGCCTTCGCTGCGCTCCCCGCGCTCAGGTCGGTCGGCCCGTGGTCCACGGTCACTACGCTCAGGTCGGTCGCTGCGCTCGCGTGGCTCTTGGCTGTTGTCAGGATGACGCTCGCCGGGCTGGCCGCTGGGGGCCGGGGACCCTTCGCCGGCACGATTCTTGTTGCGGCGCCGGCGGCGGCGGCGGGCATTGCGACTCTCGCCGTCACCCTCACCTTGCCCGTCGCCATCGTCACCCTCGTCGTCGCCGTCGCCGTCGCCGTCGTCGGCGTCGGCGGAATCCTCTGCGGCGTCATCGGTTGCAGGCCCGCTGGGGCGCGAGGCGCCGGCGGCGACTTCAAGGTCGCTCGGCGCCTCCTGGCTGGTCGAATCGGCGCTGGACTCGTCGGACGTCGTGGCAGTTGCCTGCCCGACACCGGTGGTCTCGAGGATCTTGCCGATCAGCGTCGCCTTCGCGGCGCGAGCGGTGGTCTTGATGCCCAATGCTTGGGCGATGGCAAGGAGTTGATCCTTGTCCTTTGATTCGAGCATGGATTGCTCGAGTGCTTCCGCGGCCACTGGCCACCTGCTTTCTGGGAGGAGACAAGACCCTGACGGCATCCAGCGGGAAGTGCTGAGATCGCCGGCGGCCCCACCACCTGGAGATGCGAGACACCCTGCGCCGTCAGTTCACCTCCACACAAAGGCAGGAGAACCGGTTGCAGCTGGGCTGTTCGGGAACCCGAACGGGCTGCACTGTAGCGATAGGCAGCACCCGCACACAACGTCTACTGTCGCCATTCATGACTGACCACAGCGTCCCGGCGGACACGGGGCCTCACGGTTTACCGCAACCACCAGTGCCCGATTCCGCCGCCGTAGTCGCCCGCGATCGGCCGCTGCCGTCCCGGGCGGGCGCGTTTGCGCCATCGTTCTTTCGTGCCGTGCTGTGTGGCATTGGTGGGGCCGTCGGCGGAGCCGCCGCCTGGTACGCGCTGGTGGTCTTCACGGACCGTCAGTTCGTCTTCGGAGCCATCGGCCTGGGGTTCGCTGTCGGCTATCTCGTCAGTTGGGGCGCCGCCAAAGGAGGAGTGACGTCGGCCCTGCTGTCCGCGATCATCGCTGCGCTCGGCGTCGTCGGCGCGTATTACTACATCAATCGGCACCTCCTCATCGCCGAAGGCGAGCGGCTAGGGAGCTCGTACGAAATTCCGCTGATTCCCACCTTCGAGGAGCTGAGGATCGTGCTGCGTGTCGGCTACGAGGCCGATGACCGTCAGTACGTCTTCTCCGGCATCTGCGTCGCAGCCGCCGCGTTCTTCGGCTTCAAAGGCATCCGCGCCTCACGCGGCTACACCGGCCGACCAGTCACCCCGCCGGGCCGCCCGGTGAGGTGACGCGCTCGTTCGCCGCTGAGCTGCCTCACAGTCCACAAACCGCGTCACTTCGGCTGGGACGACGCTGCGCGCTAGCGGAGGGGGCGACAGAGCAGGTGGCTGATGCCACTTGCCAGCAGATTGCCGCCATCGTCCCAGACCTCTTGGTGGCTGGCCACCAAACCGTCACCGGCGTATGGCGCGACTCCGCGAAGCAGGTACCAGCCGGGCTGTGACGCAAGGCGGTGGAACTCGCACGAGACATCGATGGTCGGTGCGACGTACTCCTCTTGCACGTGGGTTCGTGAGGCTGCGGGCCATCCACCGAGGTCGACAAGAACCAACAGTCGGCCAGCTTCCAGCCACGCGTCGTTCTGGACGGGCTGCGAGTCGAATCGCAGCCAATTCTCGTAGACGGGGTCAAGAGTGCCGCGGTTCGCCCAATCGCTGATCCATTCCGTCGGCCGCTGCTCGAAGTTTTCCCAAAATCGGTAGCGATTGTCGTTCTCGACACCCTCGGCCGCGAACCGCTCCTGCAAGGTCGGCAGTTCGCTCCAACCGCTGGCGTCGGGCGCCTCGCCAAATGAGTGCTGGAGCCCCGCCAGCCCTTGGTCCACTGCCCACACCATGGCCTGCAGCACCGGCCTGCCTGCCTGCTCGATACGAACAGCGATGCTCGTCGCCACCTTCGTGGCGCGCATGGTTGTTGGCAAGATGGTCACTGGTTCGTCGAAGTTGGCGACACCGAGAAAGTGCACGGTGATGTTGGCAGGCCGTGCTCGGCCGCAATGCAGGCCGGCCGCCCGCAACGCCAGGGTCGCGAGGTAGCCACCATTCGGACCCCAGATTTCCCAGTCGCGATGCAGCAGCCGAGTGAAGGCCCCCTCGCCGCTCGCGGTCAGTTCGGTGTCAGCGGCGAGATCTCCCATGTCAGGTGAAGGCAGTGGCCACGAACTGCTGGATGGCAGCGAGGTCGTTGGGAAGGACAGTGAAGAACTCCGGCAGCTCGAACAGATCAGCCAGGTGGGCCGGCAGTGGCGGGCGAATGCCGGTGGCGCGCTCGACCGCATCGGGAAACTTGGCCGGGTGCGCCGTTGCCAGCGTGACCGTGATGCCATGCAGGGTGCCAGCCGTGCGCAACTTGGCGACCGCACCGACACCGACTGCAGTGTGGGGGTCCAGCAACATCCCCGACTCGGCATAGGTCTGGCTGATCACAGCCAGCGTCTCGATGTCGTCCAAGCGTGCCGCCTGCAGCTTGCCCTCGATGAACTCGGCCCGCTGATCGGCTTCGATGGAGAGATGTCCGCTGGCACGGAACCGCTGCAGCTGCTCGGTGGTCATCCCGCCGTCGCGGCCGTTCATCTCGAACAGCAACCGTTCGAAGTTCGACGAGACCTGGATGTCCATACTGGGGCTCAGTGACGGCACCACCGCAGCGGCGCTCATGTCGTTGTTGTTGACGAAGCGTTCGAGGATGTCGTTGGCGTTGGCCGCCACGACGAGCTGATCGATGGGTGCGCCCATTCGGCGCGCAATCCAGCCACTGAACACATTGCCGAAGTTGCCGCTGGGCACGCAGAAGTTCACCGGCCCGGCGAGGACGTCGGTGGCCGTCACGTAGTAGACGATCTGCGCCATCACCCGTGCCCAGTTGATGCTGTTGACCGCGCTCAGTTGCATGCGCTCGCGGAACTCGGCGTCGTTGAACATGGCCTTGACCATGTCCTGGCAGTCGTCGAACGTGCCTTCGACCGCAACGACGCGCACGTTGGGCGACTGGACGGTGGTCATCTGCCTGCGTTGCACGTCACTGGTACGACCAAGTGGGTAGAGGATGACGATGTCGACGTTGGCGCAGTCCTTCACACCGTCGATAGCGGCCGAGCCGGTATCGCCGCTGGTGGCACCGACGATGGTGACGCGTTGGCCCCGTTGGCGAAGCACCTCGTCGAACAGCCGCCCCACCAACTGCAACGCCACGTCTTTGAACGCCAACGTCGGCCCATGGAAGAGCTCCTGCACGAAGTGTTGGCCGCCGATCTGCACCAGAGGAACCACGGCCGGGTGAGCGAACGTGGCGTACGCCTCGTCGCACAAACGAAGCACGGTGGCCGCAGGAAGATCGTCGCCGACGAACAGCTGGATGATCTGTGCAGCGCGCTGGGCGTAGGTGGCACCAGGTACCAACGGCGGAAGGCTGGGCCATTCCGCGGGCACATACAGCCCGCCGTCGGTGGCCAACCCGGCCAACAACGCCTCGGTGAAGCTCAGGGCAGCGGCCGTGCCCCGCGTGGAAACGTAGCGAACAGAGCCCGAAGTCATGTCAGCCGCCGATCACACGCAGCAAACCTCCGATGTTGCGCACAACATCGAGGTCGCGAAGCTCGCGAACGGTCGCCTGCACCGCCGACTCGCGAGCGGTGTGCGTGATGAACACGAGGCGAGCATCCGGCGCGTTTCCCTCTTGCTCGGCCGCGCGAATGCTGACGTCGTGACGGGCGAATACGCCCGTGACCGCGTGGAGCACACCCGGCTTGTCGGCCACATCGAGGCTGAGCAGGTATTCGGCCGACGTTTCGTCGATGGGCAGGATGGCTGCACGGCTGAACGAGCCAAGTGCGCCGTGCGTGCCGTTGGTGAGGTTCACCGCGGCGTCGATGACATCGCCCAGCACGGCGCTGGCGGTTGGTGATCCGCCCGCACCGCGGCCGTAGAACATCAGCGAACCGACTGCTGCGCCTTCCACGAAGACGGCGTTGTAGCTCTCGCGCACGCTGGCCAACGGATGGGTGAGGGGCACCATCGTCGGATGAACGCGCACGCCGATGGCGCCGCTCGCGTCGGCCTCGGCAATACCGAGGAGCTTGACCACGTACCCGAGCCGCTTCGCCATCGCGATATCGGCAGCGGTGATGCCGCTGATGCCCTCGTGATAGACGTCGCCTGCCACGACCTTCGCCCCGAATGCGATCGTAGCCATGATGGCCGCCTTCGCACCTGCGTCATAGCCCTCCACATCCGCCGTTGGGTCGCGCTCGGCGAATCCCAGTGCCTGCGCCTCCGCCAGCGCCACCGAGTAGTCGGCGCCTTCCTCGGTCATCTTGGTGAGAATGAAGTTGGTGGTGCCGTTGATGATGCCCATCACACGGGTGATGGGTTCGCCACGCAAGCTTTCGCGCAATGCGCGCACGATGGGGATGCCACCGGCGACGGCCGCTTCGAACAGCAGATCGACGCCGGCCTCGTCGGCAACGGCGAACAGTTCGGTGCCGACGTTGGCCAGCAGTTCCTTGTTGCCCGTGATCACCGGCTTGCCGTTGCGTAACGCCGTCGTGATGAACTCTCGAGCAGGCTCGATGCCGCCGATCAACTCGACGATCACATCGATCGACGGATCGTTGACGACCGCCGTTGCGTCGCGAGTGAGTATGCCCTCAGGCAGCGAGATGTCGCGCTCCTTGCTGAGGTTGCGCACCGCCACCGACACGACTTCCAACCGCACCCCAGTGTGCGCCTCGATGACGGCCTGCTGCTGTGCGATGAGCGATACGAGCGGGGCGCCAACGTTGCCGCAACCCAGAACTCCGATTCTGATGAGCTTCACGGCGAGCAGGTTACGAGTTTGGTGACGTTGATGCTCAGGAGTAACGGCGGCGAGCGGCGAGCGACGCCGCCACGCCTGCAGCTACCAACGCACTACCGATCGCCAAGCCGCCGGTGGACGACTTGCCCGTTGCCGGCAGCGTGGGTCGGGCCGCCAGGGAGGCCAGGGAGGCCACCTCTTGGGGAACCGGAGGGGCAATCTGGGGAACCGGAGGGGCAATGAGCGCCACTTCCGGTGCATCGCAGGCGACGCGAACAGCTATGCCTGCGTCGACGCCGTCGACGGAGACAGGAATCGTCAGTGCACCGTCGGCAAGATCGGTGAACGTGATGGCAGAGGCCGAAGCAGCCGCGACAGAGATTGCCGAAGCAGTGGAAACCGCCGGAGCAGCGACAACGAACATCGCGGCCTGCGAGATCTGATTGTTGACCAGCGTCAGGTCGAGGACGCCGTTGTGGTTGGCATCGCACTGCAATTCGGAAAGCACATATGCGTCACCATCTGCGTGGACTGCCGGCGATGATGCCAGCAGGGACGCGCCGAGTACTACCGCGCCCAATGCCCATCGCACCCGCTGCTGGATCACCTTTTTCATCAGTTTGTATACTAATCCTCAAGACGCGCCACCGAAAGGGGTCGGAATCGAAATGAGTCAAATGGCCTATGAACACCACGCGTGACACTTGCTCACGGAAAGCGGTTTAAATGGTGCGCTCAGCGAGATTGCTCGCGCCGGACGCCCGCGACGACCTCGTCGAAGTGTGCACGCGACAGGATGGCACCTTCTCGTCGCACCCTGCCGGGCTCGATCTCCAACAATCGCTCCAGCTTGGCGTAACTCGGCCGACCCTCACGATCCCACGAGCCGGTGCCGACCGACACCTGCGCCTCGTTGTCGTGCTGCTTGGAAGTGAGCGGCACCCCGATCAGCAGCGAACCCTTGCGACCCACGATGACCACCGGCCGGTCCTTGCCCTGGCTGGGGTTCTCCTCGTAGGGCACCCACGTCCACACCACTTCTCCTGGGTCAGGGTCGCCGTCCATCTCTGGCGAGTACTCGTAGACCACGCCAGTTCCGCTGCTCTCGCGAGCTGGCGATCCACCCTTGGGCCGACTGGAGGGCTTGGGGGACGTCGACTTCTTTGACGGCGTGCGAAAGAGGCAGACGATCTGGTCGATCAGCCCACGTCGCATTGCACCAAATCCTCGTAGGTCTCGCGCCGCACGACCAGCCGGGCATCGCCACCCTTGGCGAAGACCACCGGCGGCCGGGTCAGCTTGTTGTAGTTGCTGGCCATGCTGTGGCCGTACGCGCCGGTCACCGGCGTCGCCAGCAGGTCGCCGATCTGCACACCCTCCGGCAGCCCGGCATCGAAGATCAGTACGTCGCCACTCTCGCAGTGCTTGCCAACCAGTCGGGCGCGAGCGGTCCGCGGCGCGGCAACCGCCTTTGGCAGGAACGCCTCGTAGCCGCTGCCGTAGAGGACCGGGCGTGGGTTGTCGCTCATGCCACCGTCGACGCCTATGTAGGTGCGCACCCCGGGGATGTGCTTCACCGTGCCGACGGTGTAGACGGTGATCGCGGCGCCGGCCACGATGCTGCGTCCGGGCTCGACACACACATTGCTGCGCACACCGAGCGCCTGGCAGGCATCGAGCAGCACATTGCCCCACTGCGTGATCGACGGCGCTTCCTCGCCCTCCACGTACGGCACGCCGAGACCGCCACCCAACACCAGTTCCGGCAGGTCGAGCGGGATGGCGAACCCGGCCATGACCTCGGCGGCCTTTGCGAAGTTCGACGCTTCGAACACGTTGCTGCCGATGTGACAGTGCACGCCTTCCAGCTGCACGCTGGGCGACCCGCGCATGCGATCGATGGCGCGGTGCGCATCGCCGTTGCCGAGGTTGAAGCCGAACTTGCTGTCGTCCTGCCCGGTGGCGATGAACTCGTGGGTGTGCGCATGCACGCCAGGCGTGATGCGAGCCAACACCTTCGGCACGGGCATACCTTCGGCGTGCAACGCATCGAGACGGTCGAGCTCGTCGAAGCTGTCGACGACGATGTGGCGCACGCCTTCGGTGATGGCCATGCGCAGCTCGGCGACACTCTTGTTGTTGCCGTGGAATGCGAGGGCGTTGGCAGGCACACCGGCGCGTAGCGCAACGTACAACTCACCGCCACTCGCGACGTCGAGGCCCATGCCCTCCTCGTAGGCCAGCCGCGCCATCGCTGTGCAGAGGAACGCCTTCGTCGCGTAGTACGCGCGACCGGGGCCGAACGCAGCGACCGCTTCCGCACAGCGGGCGCGCAGGTGAGCTTCGTCGTAGATGAACAGTGGCGTTCCGTACTGGGCCGCGAGCTCGCCGACGTCGCAGTCGCCGATGGCCAGCGAGCCGTCGCCCTGCACCTGTGCCGTCATCGGCAGCAACTGCAGCGGGACGGGGTTCACATCCGCTCCGGCGCGTCGATGCCCAGCAGCGCCAGACCCTGCTCCATCACACGCGCGGTCAGGTCGCACAGCGCGAGGCGGCTGTCGCGGGTGGCCTCGAAGCCCTCCTTCAGTACCGGGCAGGCTTCGTAGAAGGCTGTGAAGTCTTGGGCGAGGTCGAAGAGGTACGTGCACAACCGGTGCGGGCTGAACTTCTCGATCGTGTCGTGCACCACTGCGTCGAATTGCAGCAGCGCCAGAGCAAGCGCACGCTCCTGTGGCTTGCCGATGACGGTGGTGGTGGCCCGAACCGACGCCCGCTCGACGTCGGCCCTTCGGAAGATGCTGCAGATGCGGGCATGCGCGTACTGCAGGTAGGGCGCAGTGTTGCCCTCGAACGCCAGCATCCGATCCCAGTCGAAGATGTAGTCCTTGATGCGGTCGGTACTGAGGTCGGCGTACTTGATGGCGCCCATGCCGACAGCGCGACCGACAGCCTCTTGTTCGGCGACAGGCATGTCGGGGTTCTTGCCGCGCACCGCAATGGTGGCCCGCTCCACACCTTCGGTGAGCAGATCCTGCAACTTCACGCTGTCGCCGCTGCGGGTCTTGAACATCTTGCGGTCAGGCCCGAGCACGCTGCCGAACGCGACGTGCACCGCACGCGACGGCGGCACCAACCACCCGGCCATCTGTGCAACCTTGAACACCATCGCAAGGTGCTGCGACTGCGGCGAGCCCACCACGTAGACCAGCAACGTGGCATGGAGGCGCTCGAGGCGGTCGATCACGCACGCCAGATCGCTGGTGGCGTAGTTGAAACCACCACCGGTCTTCTGCACGATGAGCGGCAGTGGCTGCCCCTCGCGGTTCGCGAAACCGGGCGGAAACACCACGTCGGCGCCCTCGCTCTCCTCCATCAGCCCTGCCACGCGCAAGCGGTCGAGCACTGCGGGCATCGAGGCGTGATAGGCACTCTCGCCCATCGTGTCGTCGCTGGTGAGCAGAACACCCATCTCGTGATACACCGCACTGAAGTAGGCGGCGCTGGCGTTGACCAGCTTCCGCCACAGCTCGATGGTCTCGGGGTCGAACGATTGCAACAGCACCACCCGCTCGCGGGCGCGGGTCTTGAAGCCGTCGTCGCCGTCGAACTTGGCGCGAGCTGCTTGGTAGAACGGGTTCGGGTTGGCCATGTCGACGACCACTTCGCCACCATGCTCGGCCTGCATGTCCAGCAAGTGCTCGATGAGCATGCCGAACGGGGTTCCCCAATCGCCGATGTGGTTCTCGCGAATGACGGTGTGCCCCGCGAACTGCATCAGACGCACGATGCTGTCGCCGATGACGGTGCTGCGCAGGTGGCCGACGTGCATTTCCTTGGCAACGTTGGGCGCCGAGTAATCGACGACCACCCGCTCGGGAGTGGTGGCGAGGCGAACCCCCAGGCGCGGGTCGGCTGCGGCTTCGACCAGCTGATCTGCGAGGAACTCGGGCGTGAAGGTGAGGTTGATGAAGCCCGGACCTGCAACCTCGGCGTTGCTGCACACTTCGGCGAGCAGGCCGGTGGCAACCACGGCCTCGGCGAGTTCGCGTGGGCTCCTGCCCAATTGCTTCGCCAGTGCCAACGCGCCGTTGGCCTGCGCGTCCGCCCGATCACTCGAGCGAACGACCGGGTCGATCTCCGCGGCGGGCAGCTCGGTGACGGCGGCGAACGCCTCGCGCAGCGTTGCGGCAATGGTGAACAACGGATCGGCCATGGTCCGAACGATCGTACCGGTCGCACCCTGGTGAGGCCCGGTTCGTTTAGCTGTTTGCGAGCAACCAGTCGGTGCTGCCAATCGCGAACAACACGCCGGGTTGTAATGCGACCATCACGCTCACCAAGTTCGAATGGCTCAGCGACACACAGCCCGAGGTCGACTTCGAGTTGCCGTTGACGTCGTAGCTGAAGCGGTGCAAGAAGATGGCTGACGCGTACGGCGTCTCGCCGGACGCATCGCCACTGACGTCCGGTTCCATGTTGGCGCCGATCAGTGCCGCATGTTCATAGGTGCTACCCACCGCAGGCAGGTATTCGTCGTCGGGGCCAGTGCACTGGGCTGGAGGTCGATACACGAGGTGCCCGTAGTCCGGATGGTTGGCGGTGGCGCCGAAGCAGTCACCGGCACGTACTCGCCGATACGGGCCGGCGGTGACGCCGGGATCTGGTGAATTACCGAAGACGCTGAACTGTTGGCCATCCCACGCGGTCATGAGTCCCAGTAGGAAGACACCTGCAGGTGTCGTGCCATCCCCACTTCGACGTTGCAGCAGCGGACGCACTCCGTTCCTTCCGACTCTGGCCGCCAGGGTCTCTCTGCACTCCCACCCGCGCGCCCCGAGTTGGGCCACTTGCACGGTGCCGGTGCTCGATGTCGGAGATGGGGTGAGTACAACGACGATCTGCGTCGCAGCGGGGTGAGAGCGTCCCACGTTGAACGCGATCTGTTGACAGCTGCTCGTTGGTTGCGGACCGTCGCCCCGCGCTGCTGGCGATGTCGCGACGGCGGGCCCAGGGCCCATCGACTGTGCCGCGGGCGCTCTGCCGCTTGCCTCCGGATTCGAGGAGCGATCGCGCTGCAGGTGCACGACAGCCACGAAGCACACAGTGATCAGCGCGGCGCACAAGAGACGGGTGATGGAGTTGGCGGTTCGCATGATGGTCAGTGGTTCCTTGCTCCCCGAAGACGGACCTTACCCGCCGCGGCAGCTATGCAACCTCGCGCCACCACCCCACCAGGTGCGCCGCTGCGTCGAGATACAGGTCCTCGAACTCGGGGTCGGCAGTGGCCGCGTGGATACAGGCGAGGGTGAACTTTGCGAGGTGTGCGTCCTCGTGCTGTGCCGCCGCGGCCGCAATCTCGGGCACGGTCGCTGCACTCACCGTGGGCTCGATGACCAGCGGCAGTTCAACGGTGCCGTGTGCCAGCCGAAACCCGAGTGCGAAGGTGCCGGCCACCGCCAGTGCGGCGCGCTCGCCCACGCCGTTTGCAGCAAGCGAAAGCACTGCCTGCGGCATGGTCAGTGCGTGCGTCCAGCCGTATGGTGCCTGGGCTTGGTCGTCGTTCAGCATCGACCACGCCGCAACTCGGGTGACGATTCGCAGCGCGCCACGTACGTCGTAGCGGTCGGCCAGCAGCGGTGCCAACAACCGCTCGGCCTCACCACTGTCGACAGCTTGCGTCATCAACGGGTAGATGAAGTCGTTGCCTGGTTGGCCGAGCCGTGGTGCTGCTCGCAGCGCGTCGTACAACCCGGTTGCGTCGCCGTCACCACGACAGCTCTCGTGCCAGGTGATTCGCCAGAGCGGGCGGGCGGCGAGCGAACGAAGCGGCCCCCGCAGGAGCGTCGTGGGCAACGTCGAGTCACGGAGCAGCAGCGAAAGCCCGATCGGCGTGTGGCCGGCGGCCGCCAGCGAAGGCACCAGCGACTCACCGAGGGCGCCTGCCGCTTCGGTTGCCGTCCATTGCGGCAGCCACGCGGCCGCCATCGCGTCGACCAGATCCTGATCGCCCGTGGAGATTGCTGCCAGCAACGCTCCTGCGTCTGGCGGGCCAGCGATCGAAGGCGGTGCCAGCACCGAATCACCAGCGCTCGCATACTCAGCGGCGAGCCAGTCGATTCGTTCGATCGCTGCCTGGCGAACGTCGGCTGGTACGTAGTGCAGTAGCTGAATTCTGGCCATCAGTTCCAGCGGGGCGTGCAGCACGAAGGAGTCGGCGGGAGCGGCTTTCGGGACGGACATGGCGTCGGCAATGGACTGTGCGGTGGTCATCGTCATGAGCGGTACTCTCCACCTTCAAGTTCGGTTGATGTCAAGCAGCAAGTTGGAGCAGGAACGATGGCCATCCCCAAACCCCCGAAGGCGCTCCCCGACCTGCTCACGATCGGGCAGCTGGCAACTCGCGGTGGCATCGCCGCGTCGGCCCTTCGCTTCTACGAGAGCCAGGGTCTACTGCACACCATTCGCGTCGATCACAATCAGCGGCGGTACGCCCGAGATGCGCTGCGACGGGTTGCGTTCATCCGTGCCGCTCAAACGGTGGGGCTGAGCTTGGATGAAATCAAGAATGCGATGGACAGCCTGCCGGAGAGCCGCACACCGACTCATGCCGATTGGGAGGCGCTGGCAACTGCGTGGAAGGCGCAGCTCGACGAGCGGCTGCGGCTGATCGAACGACTGCGCAACGACCTGGAATCGTGCATCGGCTGTGGCTGCCTGAGCATGGAGAAGTGCGCCCTGTACAACCCCAACGACTCGGCAGCGTTGCTCGGGCATGGCGCGCAGTACCTCAAGGGCCGCACACCCGCCGATGCAGGGGTGGAGCTGTAAGCCACGCCATTCCCTGGCCGCGTGGGCGCCATTGGTCGCTATCGTGGCCGTGCCTGACCGGCTGTTCGGTTGGGTCCCCGCCCTCGTAGCTCAGGGGATAGATCGTCGGCCTCCGGAGCCGAAGGCGCAAGTTCGAATCTTGCCGAGGGCACTGATGTTGGCCAACTGGCGCCGCCCGGTAGGGTCTCGGCCGTGATGCGACGTCTCGCCCTTTCCGCTGGCGCCCTATTGGTTGCAGCTTCCTTCTCCTCGTGCAGTTCGGTCGACAAGTCCAACACTGCCGCCGAGGTCAACGGTCATCGGTTGTCCAACGATGGGCTCGCAGCACTCACGGGCGACAGCACCAACGGCGACGACATTCGTCAGGCGCTGACCACGTGGATCGAAGTGGTGGCGGTCACCGACGACGCCGGTGGCATGACCTCACCCGACGAGTTGTCAGCACGCAAGCTCACCGCGCTCCAGGATCTGCTCGACAAGTTCGGTGATGCCGGGCAGGCCACCTACGAGCTGGGCTTGGATGGCAGTCCCCTGCTGTGCCTATCGGCCATCCCACTCGACACCACGGTCGCCGGCGCCAAGGTGCTCGAAGAGCTCGCAGCAGGCACCACGTTCGCCGATGCAGCCAAGGCCTACTCTGCCGATGAGACACTCGCGTCGTCCGGCGGGCTGGTGAAGTCCGCCGAAGGTGTCGAGTGCATCGCCGGGGACCAGTTCAACCCTGAGCTCATCGATGCACTCGCGCAGGCCGGCGCCACCGTCGGCAAACCGACATCGATAGTGCTCAACAAGAGCGAAGTGGTCGTGCTGCTGCGCCCCTACGACGAGTTGACACTGAGCGACGCCGAGCGCGTTCAGCTGTCGGCAAATGACATGGGCGCAGCGCTGAACGACAGCTACGCGGCTGCCAAGATCACAGTGTCCGGCCGCATCGGTTCATGGGACCGCGACCAGGGCCAAGTGATCGCCACCGGCTCTTCGGCCGCCACCACGTTGCCCGTCGCAGCAGGGTGACCAACGCCCGCGTCGTCGTGGTCGGCCTCGGGCCTGCGGGGCCCGAGTGCGTCACTGAGCACACGGTCGCCGAGATTGCCCGCGTGCCGCACCGCTACCTGCGTACCGGCCGGCACCCATCTGCTTCGCTGGTTCCCGATGCCATCACGTTCGACGACATCTACGAGGCCGCCGACACCTTCGCCGATGTGTATGCGGAGATCACCGATCGCCTGGTGGCGGCCGCGCAACAGTACGGCGAGGTGTTGTACGCGGTACCCGGCTCGCCGCTGGTTCTCGAACGCACAGTGCGTGCGCTGGGCGCCGACCAACGTATCGAGTGTGTCGTGTACCCCGCCATGTCGTTCCTCGATGTCATCTACGCACGTCTCGGCATCGACCCTGTGGAGGCTGGCGTCACGTTGGTCGACGGACACCAGTTCGCCGTTGCCGCGGCGGGGCTCGCCGGCCCGTTGTTGGTGGCCCACACTCACGCCAACTGGGTGCTCAGCGACATCAAGTTGGCAGTTGAAAATGCATCCGGCGACGAGCCGGTGATCATCCTGCAGCGACTGGGTTCGCCTGACGAGCTGATCACGCACACCACCTGGGCGGAACTCGACCGCGCCGTGGAGGCCGACCACCTGACCAGCATCTACATCCCGCATCTTGCGGCGCCAGTCGGAGCCGAACTGGTGCGCTTTCATCAGCTGGCGCGCACGCTGCGCGAGCAGTGCCCGTGGGACCAGGAACAGACCCACCAGTCGCTGGTTCGCCACCTGTTGGAGGAGACCTACGAAGTTGTCGACGCGCTGCAGGCGCTGAACCCCGACGACCCGCGTACCGATGATGATCTCGTGGAAGAGCTCGGCGATCTGCTCTACCAGATCGAGTTTCACGCAACCATCGCCGAACAGGAAGGCCGTTTCACCATGGCCGACGTGGCCCAGGGCGTGCACGACAAGCTGGTGCGTCGGCACCCGCACGTTTTCGGCGATGTGGTGGCGACGGACACAGCGACCGTACTCTCCAACTGGGATGCGATCAAGCAGGAGGAGAAGGGCCGCACGTCGATCTTCGAGGGCGTACCGCGCTCGCTGCCCGCGCTCAGCTACGCCGATGCGGTGCAGCGCAAGGCCGCCAAGGTCGGTTTCGATTGGCCCGATGTTGATGGCGCATGGCCCAAGATCGAAGAGGAAGCCACCGAGGTGCAAGCAGCCGTCGCCGACGGTAACCACGATGCGGTGCACGATGAGATGGGCGACCTGCTGTTCGCCGTCGTCAATGTGGCCCGCCACCTGGGCGTCGAGCCCGAGTCCGCACTTCGTGCGGCAACACTGAAGTTCCGCGAACGTTTCGAGCGAGTGGAAACGCTGGCGCGCGACCGCGGCATCGTCCTGAAGACAGCTGGTCTCCCCGCGCTCGACGCGCTCTGGGACGAAGTGAAAGCCACCGAATAGCGAGGCACTCGCGTGACGACTGTTGGCGACGTGTCAGTGGCTGCGAAGAAAGTCGGGGAGCTCGCCACGTTCGTTGTGTGCCATGTGGCGCCCCGAGCAGGCTCGGTCGAACGACGACATTGCCTGGTAGAGCGCCAGCACCTGCGCACCGACGACGAACATGTTGCCGAGGGCAATGGCCTTCAGGTACGAGTCACCGACGGTACGGGCGAAGAACTGGGCAAGAAGATTGGCCGCCAGCGTGACCCACGGCAACAGGATCACCAGCAGCCACGCACGTTGCGAGCCGCCGATCACACCGGCCGCCCGGCGATACGCCTCGAGGATCAAGAAGTGTGAGACCACAGCGATCACGACGAGGGCAGCGATGACCATCAACTTGCGGGTGCGTTCCGCGTCGTTGTACGCGTTGGTTTGTGCGGTGCGGACGAGCAGCACTCCACAGCCGCTCATCAGCAGGATCAGCAGTGGGGCGAACCACGGCGAGACGGTGTAGCGAGCTCGCTTACGCGCATTCAGCGCGGCAGCGGTCGTCCACCACAGCCAGCCGAGCACCGAGCAGGACACGACTGCTGCCACGACAGCGGTTGCTACCGTGCGGCCGCGGTCGTCGAAGTACCAGTTGGTGCCGTCGAGCTTCAAATGTCCCTGTTGCTCCAACACGAATCCGACCAGAGGCGAGCCCAGGGCCGCCAGCAGCGCAGCAATCACGATCGTTCTCGGCAACAGGGTGTGATGCAGCGAGCCGTCGTCGTGGTTCGAGAACGCAACGACAATTCGACGCTGAGAGCGGTGCGCCATCGAGGGTTCCGCGATGGACTGCGCACCCGCATCGTCACTCGGCGACAACGTCGGTAGCGGCGCAGGCTCGAGCGGCAACGTCTCAGTGGGGGTGGGCCGGGCGGCGCTGCCTTTGCCGACGGTCGCAGCAAGCAGCAGGTATGTCTCCTCGGCGATGGCATCCTCCACGTGAGATGTATCGGCGCCGGCGTGTGCGAGTTGAGGTCGATCTTGCGGAAGGTCAGACATCGTCAACGCACCCCTCGAGTGCCCATCATGAACGCGGGCAGGCTGTCGGAGTCGCGGGCAACTTCAATGGCCCGGCAGGAACGGTCGAACGAGGCCATCCCCTGGCAGAGCGTCAACCAGCTCCACATCGCAAGACCCAGCGGCACGAGCAGCCCGAAGACCGCGATCTCTGCGCTCCCCATCTCGGAGGCGGCGATCAACACGACAGCGGTCACGAGACCGGCGAGCCACGGGATCCAGATAAGTCGGGTCCAGTAGACATCGTCTGCCTTGATCGCGCGGGCGGATTTGCGAAGGCTGAACAGCACGCCGTACGCACCCCACACGTACGCGAGCGCGAACATGATGAACATCATGGGGCGCGGGCCTTCCGGAACGAAGTTCGAACCGAGGAGTGCAACGACTGCGACGATGACCGACATCGGGAGGGTCCACGGCCAGCCGGACTTGTGGCTCTTCGCCTGCGCGTTCAGGGTTGCGGCAACGACCCACCAACCCCACGCAAAGATCGGCACCGCGAACACCAAGAAGGCAACCCCGATGGCAACCGTGTTCATCGACGGGTCGAGGCGGTACTCGGTGACCTTGTCGCCATACACATCAAAGCCGGTCGACTCGGTCAGCAGGCCGCGCTTCTTGAGTAACGCCGCGCAGCCAAGGCCCATCAGCCCCAAGAGCGGGGCGAAGGCAACCAGCAACCGCGGAAAGGTCGTGTGGCGCAACACGGCGGGGTTCGTGGTTGCCGACGTCGCCGGTTGCTGCAGAGCAGGCCCAGGCTGAAACGGTGCAGGGCGGGCTTTGCCGGCACGGCCTTTGGCGCCTACCGCTGCCGCGGCGTCTGCCATCTCGAGGGCCTGCTGCTGGGCCTCAGCTCGAACGCGCGCCTCTTCTGCAGGGTTCCAAGAAGGTCGCTGCGGATACGCGCGCTCAGAGGTAGCCGATTCCACCATGCAAAGGCTTTCGGCACCAACCCCCAAAAACTTGAGGCCGATGCGAGATCTGCGTCTGGTCGGCCGAGACCCACACTGAGTGTGGAATCGGACCGACCAGACGCTGAGGTTCGGTACGGTGGGGGCATGAGTGACATCGTCAGTGTGATCGGCCGGGAAATCCTTGACTCGCGGGGGAACCCGACCGTGGAGGTCGAGGTCGTACTGGAGAGTGGGGCCAGCGGGCGCGCAGCGGTCCCGTCTGGCGCATCCACCGGCGAGCACGAGGCTGTCGAGCTGCGCGACGGGGGCAATCGTTACGGTGGCAAGAGCGTGGAAACCGCCGTCGGGTATGTCAACGGCGAGATCGCCGACCTTCTGGAAGGCGTCGAGGTCTTCGAGCAGCGCTACATCGACACAGAACTCATTGCGCTCGATGGCACCGACAACAAAGCGCGTTTCGGCGCCAACGCCATTCTCGGCGCCAGCCTGGCCGTCGCCCGTGCCGCCGCCGACGACCTGCAGTTGCCGCTCTACCGTTACCTCGGCGGACCCAACGCGCACGTGCTCCCGGTCCCGATGATGAACGTCGTCAACGGCGGCGTACACGCCGACAACAGCATCGACATGCAGGAATTCATGATCATGCCGGTGGGTGCACCCAGCTTCCGCGAGGCGCTGCGCTGGGGCACGGAGACCTACCACACGCTCAAGAAAGTGTTGCACGACCGCGGCCTGTCCACAGCCGTCGGCGACAAGGGTGGCTTCGCCCCCAACTTGGCCAGCAACGAAGACGCCATCAAGATCCTCGTCGAGGCCATCGAGAAGGCCGGCTACACGCCAGGCACTGACATCGCGATCGCCATGGACCCGGCGATGAGCGAGCTTTTCAAGGACGGCGCCTACCACCTCGCGGGCGAAGGCAAGGTCCTCTCCCCCACTGAGATGGTTGCCTACTGGGCTCGCCTGGTGGACACGTACCCCATCGTCAGCTTGGAAGACGGGATGCACGAAGACGACTGGGACGGTTGGGTAGCACTCACCCAAGCAGTCGGCAGCAAGGTGCAGCTCGTCGGCGACGATCTGTTCGTCACCAACGTCGCCCGCCTGCAGATGGGTATCGAGCGCAAGGTTGCCAACAGCGTGCTCATCAAGGTCAACCAGATCGGCACTCTCACCGAGACGCTCGACACGGTCGATCTTGCAACCCGCCACGCATACACCAGCGTGATGAGCCACCGCAGCGGTGAGACCGAGGACAGCACCATCGCCGACCTCGCCGTCGCCACCAACTGCGGCCAGATCAAGACCGGCGCCCCCGCCCGCAGCGACCGGGTGGCCAAGTACAACCAGCTGCTGCGCATCGAGGAGCAGTTGGGCGAATCGGCCGCCTTCCGCGGCCGCAGCGCGCTCAGCCCACGATGACGGTGAGCTTGACGTTGCGGTGACGCTGTTCGGCACGGCTCGGCTGCGAGACTGTTCACGATGAGTTCCGGTGGCCACAAGACGTCTGCGATCCCGCGCCCAAAGGACGCGACGCAGGCAGCGACGCGCGCCACCGAGCGACCGGACGTCACCCGCAGTGGAACGCTCAGCGACTTCACCCGGCCGATTGCGCGCGAGAAGCAGCTGGTCAAAGGCCGTGCCAAGCGAGGCATCATCGCCCTCGGCGCCATGGTCATCACCGCCGCGTTGGTGGCCGCGCTGTTCGTCCTGCCGGTGAAGGCGTGGCTGCGCCAGCGCGACGACATTGCCGTGAAGGACAAGGAACTCTCCGCACTCGACCAGGCCAACCTCAATCTCAGCGACGAGGTCAGCCGACTGAGGACTCCCGAGGGCATCGAAGAGGCTGCACGCGAAGAGATCGGCTACGTGCAGCGCGGCGAGATTCGTCTCACCATGCTGCCGGCACCACCAGCACCGATCACCATGCCCAGCGGCTGGCCGTACGATACGGTCGCCCAAATCGTGGCCGTGCGCACAGCCGAGGCCGCCACCCCGTAGGCCGCCCTCGCAAGAGATCGACGCTCCGCGTTTCGTTCTCCGGCGGCCCGCGTCTAGTGTCCACACCCAGGTCGTTTCCACGAATATCTGGGGGTTTCGCGCGTGGCTGGCAGCATTCTTGGTAACCGGGTTCTTCGCAAGGAAGACCCGAAGTTCCTCACGACCGGCGGCGTGTACGTCGACGACATGCTCGACGAGCCGTTGCTGGCCGGCGCGGCGCACGTCACATATGTTCGCTCCACCATCGCCCACGGCACCATCACCGGGATCGACACCTCAGCGGCGTTGGCCATGCCCGGTGTGATCGCCGTGTACACCGCTGCCGATCTTGGGCTCGATGCTGTCGCGAGCGACTTCAACCCCACCATCGCCCGCGGCATGCTGGCCATCGGCAAGGTTCGCTTCGTCGGCGAGCCCGTTGCCGTGGTCATTACCGAAGAGCGCCAGCAGGGCGAGGATGCCGCCGAGCAAGTGATCGTCGACTACGACACCCTGCCCGCCGTCATCGACGTCGAAGAGGCCATGACCAGCGGCACCCTGCTCTACGAGGAGACCGGCAGCAACGTGGTGTTCGACACGATGGTGCTGGGCATGCCCGACAACACCGGCGATGCCTTCTTCGATGGATGCGAAGTCATCGTCAAGGGCCGCTTCCTCAACCAGCGCGTTGCCCCCTGCCCGTTGGAGGTTCGCGGCTCAGCAGTCGCCTGGGTCGATGGTCGGCTGTACCAGTGGCTCAGCACCCAGGGTGCTCAAGGCGCGCTCGGAACCATCGCCAAGATCAATGGTCTCGAGGCCGCGCAGGTCAAAGTCATCACACCTGACGTGGGCGGAGGGTTCGGCGCCAAGATTTCGTGCGACCCGGAGGAGTCGATCCTCGGTGTGCTCGCGGCGAAGGTCGGTCGCCCGCTGCGCTGGCGCGAAACCCGCAGCGAATCGATGATGGTTCTCGGCCATGGCCGTGCCCAGGTGCAGCACGTGACCGTCGGTGGCACGCGCGCCGGCAAAGTCACCCACTACCAGCTGCATGCCATCCAAGACGCCGGCTACTTCGTGGAGATGGGCGCAATTCTCGCGCCCTTCATGACCCGGCCCATGGCCAGCGCCGTCTACGACATTCCCAACATCGAAGTGCGCACCACCAGCGTCGTCACCAACACCGCTGTCACCACCGCCTACCGCGGCGCCGGCCGACCGGAAGCCACCGCCGCTGCCGAGCGAGCCATGGACCTGTTCGCGCTGGAACTGGGAATGGACGCTGCCGAGGTTCGCCGCATCAACCTGATTCCCAAGTTCCTCGAGCCGCACACCACCGTCATCGGCCAGACCTACGACGTGGGTGACTACGAAACCGCGCTCGACAAGGCGCTGGCTGCGGCCGGTTACGCCGAGCTGCGCGCCGAGCAGGCACGCCGACGCGCTGCAGGCGATGTGAAGCAGTTGGGCATCGGCGTCAGCACCTACGTGGAGATCACCGGTGGCGTTGCACCTTTTGGCGAGCATGCCAAGATCGAAGTGCTCGACGACGGCCGCGCCATCGTCTACACCGGTACCTCGCCGCACGGCCAGGGCCACGTCACTGCGTGGAGCATGCTGGCCCACGAGCAAACCGGCATTCCGATGGACAAGATCGACGTTGTCTGGGGCGACACCGACCTGGTGCCCGAGGGTGGTGGCACGATGGGTTCGCGCTCGCTGCAGCACGGTGGCGCGGCCGTGTGGAACGCCGCGATCGAGCTGGTTGAAAAGGCACGCAAGCTGGCCGCCAAGCTGTTGGAGGCCGACGAGGCCGACGTCATCCTGGACAAGGACAACGGCGCCTTTCACGTGTCAGGCACTCCGTCCATCACCAAAGGATGGGCCGAGCTTGCCGTCGCCGCTCACACGCAAGACGACCTACCCGAGGGCCTGCAGCACGCGCTGTTCTTCCAAGGTGCAGCCAGCTTCCCCTTCGGTTCGCATGTCTCGGTTGTGGAAGTCGACACCGAAACCGGCAAGGTCACGCTGCTGCGCCAGATCGCATGCGACGACGCCGGCCGCGTGCTGAACCCGATGCTGCTCGAAGGCCAGATCCATGGTGGCATCGCACAGGGCGCAGCACAGGCTTTGCTGGAGGAAGTTCGCTACGACGACGACGGCAACCCCGTCACCTCCAACCTTGCCGACTACGCCTTCATCTCGGCTGCCGAGCTGCCCAGCTTCGAAGTCGTCCACATGGAGACACCCACACATCTCAACCCGCTGGGTGCCAAGGGAATCGGCGAGAGCGGCACGATTGGCAGCACTCCTGCCGTGCAGTCCGCCGTCATCGACGCTGTCAGCCACCTGGGTGTGCGCCACATCGACATGCCCTGCACCGCCGAGAAGGTGTGGCAAGCCATCCAGTCAGTCGCCTGACACCGTTGACCATCGAATCGATGGTCAATATCATTTCTAGCGAGCGGATCGCTCGTGTAGCCTTCCAGGCATGATCGATCGACAGCAACTTACCCAACTGCACGCGCGAGAAGAGCAGCGCTTCGTCGACACTCATCCGCGTTCGGCCCAGATGGCTGCCGATGCGCGCACCAACCTGCTCGGCGGCGTGCCAATGGCATGGATGACCCGTTGGCCCGGCGCGTTCCCGCTGTTCTTCGACGAGGCCCACGGCGCCCGGTTCACCGACGTAGATGGCCACGAGTACGTCGACTTCTGCCTCGGCGACACCGGCGCGATGACCGGCCATGCGCTTCCCCAGGTGGCCGACGCTCTGTTCGCACAAGCTTCTCGCGGCATCACCACCATGTTGCCCAACGCCGATGCGGCGTGGGTGGGCGCCGAGCTGGCACGCCGGTTCGGTCTGCCCATCTGGCAGATGGCGATGACCGCCACCGACGCCAACCGGTTCGTGCTGCGGTACAGCCGCTTTCTCACTCAGCGACCCAAGGTGCTGGTCTTCGACTGGTGCTACCACGGCAGCGTCGACGAGACGTTGGTGACCCTCGACGAGTCGGGTCGGCCAGTGCCCCGCGAGGGCAACATCGGCCCGCAGGTGGACCCGACACTCACGACGGTCGTCGTCCCGTTCAACGACATCCCCGCTCTCGAAGCCGCACTCGCCACCGGTGAGATCGCGTGCGTACTGGCCGAGCCGGCCCTCACCAACATCGGCATCGTCCTACCCGACCCCGGCTACCACGACGCTCTGCGTGCGCTCACTCGCAAGTACGGCACGCTGCTGATCATCGACGAGACCCACACCATCTGCGTGGGCCCCGGCGGTGCGACCACGGCATGGGGTCTCGAGCCCGACTTCTTCGTCATCGGTAAGACCATCGGCGGGGGGATGCCAGCAGCTGCCTACGGCTGCACATCGGCGATTGCGCAGCGCATCAACGAGCTGCTCGCCGACAAGAGTGTCGATACCAGCGGAGTCGGCGGCACCCTCACCGGCAACGCGCTGGCGATGGCGGCGGTGAAAGCCACCCTGTCGACGACACTTCGCGAGGACGACTTCGCGCACATGGTGCCGCTCGCCACCGAGTGGGCCAGTGGCGTGCAGAGCACCATCGACCGACACGAACTGCCGTGGAACGTGCAACAGCTCGGCGGGCGAGCCGAGTACTGGTTCTGCCCGCCGCCGCGCGATGGCGCCGCCGCCGCAGCCGCCGTCGACCACGAGCTTGACAGCTTCATGCACCTCTGGGCCGTGAACCGGGGCATCCTGCTGACGCCATTCCACAACATGGCGCTGATTTCGCCACATCACACCGCCGCCGACGTCCAACTGCACACCGATGTGTTCGCCCTGGCCGTGGAACACTTGCTGCGATGAGCACTTTCCAACGGCTCGATGGGCAGGTCGCACTGGTCACCGGGGCTGGCGGGGCGCACGGAATCGGCTTCGCCGCTGCGCACGCCCTGGGCGACGACGGCGCCACCGTCGTGCTCAGCTCCACCACCGACCGCGTGCACGACCGCGTCGCCGAGCTGATCGCGCTGGGCCACACGGCCGTTGGCGTGGTCGCTGATCTCATGGAGCCAGGTGCCGCGGAACGAGTCGTGGCGGTCGCGCTCGACCTCACAGGGCGACTGGAGATCTGCGTGAACAACGCCGGCATGACCGCTGTTGGCATGACTGCGGTCGACGCCGACATCGAAGGCACCACCGACGCAGCGTGGCACGACGGCATCGAGCGCAACCTGACCACATGCTTCGCCGTCACCCGCGCTGCGGTGGCAGGCATGCGCCGCCAGGGGTACGGTCGCATCGTGAACATCGCCAGCACGTCTGGCCCGGTGCAGGCCTTCCACGGGGACGTTGCCTACCACGCCGCCAAAGCCGGAATGGTGGGCTTCACTCGCGCTGTCGCGCTGGAGACTGCGGGGCACGGCATCACGGTCAACGCCGTCGCACCCGGCTGGATAGCCAGCGGCACGCAGCTCATCCGCGAGCAGGGCGCGGGCCAGCTGACGGCAATGGGCCGCAGCGGAACCACCGAAGAAGTGGCGGCAGGAATCCGGTTCCTGGCCGACCCAACAACCAGCTACATCACCGGCCAACTACTGGTCATCGACGGTGGCAACTCACTTCCCGAAGACCGCAGCTGGCAGCCATGACCGGCGCACCCACTGTGCTGGTCACCGGTGCCGCCGGCGGCATCGGTAACGCCGTTGCCACACGTTTCCTCGACGGCGGCTGGCGCGTGGCTGCCGTCGACATCCAGGTCGTCACCAGCTCAGCGGCGCTGCTCGGGATTCAGGCCGACCTGCTCGACGTAGCCCAGTGCCGCCGGGCCGTCGAAGAAGCCGCCACGTGGGCGGGACGGTTGGATGCAGTCGTCAACGCGGCCGGCCTGTGGACGGAGGGCGCCAGCGCTGACACCACCGAGGCGGAGTGGGATCGCGTGGTGGGTGTCAACCTCAAAGGCCTCTACTTCGTCACCTCTGCCGCCATCCCCCACCTTTCGGCCAGTGAAGGCTGCGTCATCAACCTGTCCAGCGATGCCGGCATTCAGGGCAACGCCGGCGCAGCGGTCTACTGCGCATCGAAGGGTGGCGTCTCCATCCTCACCAAGGCGCTCGCACTCGAGCTCGCACCGCAGGGGATTCGCGTCAACTCGGTGTGCCCGGGCGATGTCGACTCGCCGATGTTGCGCGGCCAGGCAGCCACCTTCGCACCCGGCGATCAGCAGGCATACCTCGACCGCCTCCTCACCGGATATCCGCAAGGGTCACGCGCCCGCTTCATCCAGCCGGCGGAGATTGCCGAACTGATCTGGTTCCTCGCTCAGCCCGCGGCGGCACCGATCACAGGCGCCAACATCTCGGCCGATTTCGGTCTGTCAGCGGGCATCACGTGATCGCGCTCGACGACATCGACCGTCAGCTGATCGATGCGCTGCAGCGCGATGGTCGTGCGAGTTACGCAGACCTGGCCGAACTGGTGGGCCTGTCTCCTGCGGCCACCCGGCTACGCGTGCAGCGACTGCTCGACGCGGGCGTCGTGAAGGTAGTGGGCGTGACAGACCCGCTGGCGTTGGGCTACCCGGTGATGGCTGCGCTGGGTGTGCGCGTGGAACGAAACGTGCGCGCCGTCGCCGACCGCATTGCCGACATCAACGGCGTCATCTACGTCGTGTTCACGTCCGGCTCGTTCGACCTGTTGGTCGAGGTGTTGTGCGAGGACTCGGCGCGTCTGCTCGCCGTCATCGACGACGAGGTCCGATCCATCGAGGATGTGCGCAGCGTGGAGAGCTTCACCTACTTCGGCATCCACACGCACCGCTTCGTGTGGGGCACTCGTTGAGCTCCGAGGCCTTCAGCGAGGCCGTCACCCAAGGTGGGGGCTGGACCCTGCCTGTTCCTGCGACGTCCCTGCCGCTGCGACGGTGACGACCGCAGCGGCCAACCCTGTGGCAATCGGCACCGATGCAACCAGCCCGATGCTGCCCACGAGCGTGCGCACGATCTCCACCGCGACCAGCTCACGGGTAGCAGTCGTTGCAATTGCCTGGCGCACCTCGGAGAACAACAGCAGCAGTGGCAAGGCGGCACCCGCATACGCGAGGAACAGCGTGTTGACCGTCGATGAGATGTGATCGCGACCGATGACCAGCGCCGACCGATAGAGCTCACCGAACGTTGCATCCGGACGAGCGCGATGGAGTTCGCTGACGGCTGACACCTGAGTCACCGTCACGTCATCCAACACGCCGAGTGAGCCGATGACGATGCCCGCCAGCAATAGGCCGCGTGGATCGAGGTGCACGCCGAGCGTGTCCAGAAAGAGCGCGTTCTCGTCGCTCAGGCCGGAGAGCGAGGTGAACTCGATGAAGGCCCACGCCAGCATCCCCGTCAGAGCCAGAGCCGCCAGAGTGCTGAGCAGGGCAACGTTGGTGGCTGCGCTGAAGCCGTGCGCGAGGTAGAGCGAAGCGAAGGCGATGACCGATGCGCCAACGATCGCGACCACCACCGGGCTCGAGCCCTCCAGCAACGCCGGCAGCACAAAACCCACGAGGACAGCAACGCTGACCGCAAGGCCGGCGAGCGCGCCCACACCGCGCCATCGTCCGAGGACGACCACGGTGACGGCGAACAGAATCGCGAGCACCCACAACGAACTTGCTCGCTCGTAGTCAGCGAAGTTGTAGATGGTGGTGCCGTCCGCGAGCCGCGTCGCCGTCAGTACCAGATCGTCACCCACCTCGGGTTGCTTGCCCCGACTGGACGTGATGCCCAATTCGAGATTCGTCTGCTCGCCGTCGGTCTTGCCGCCTTGTAGCTGCACTGTCAACACACGACACTCGATCAGGTCACTGACGGCTGTACCCGTGCAGGGTTGAACGGCAGCGGCCACCACGTACCCGTGCACCGTGGGGTCGACCGCGTTGTTGCCGGTCGAGGCACTGGCCGGCCAGAGCACGATGAGGCCAATCAGTGTGAGTGACGCCCAGGTCGCTACGGCAATCCACAGCGATCGCTCTATGTACGCGGGAGGCGCCCACGACGGCCCCTCATGACTGTGATGTCCGTGGCCTGGCGTCATGCGGAGCCGTCTGACAGGTCTGCGGATCCCACGAAAGTACTCTGTCACACCCTTTTGTGATGATGCTGGCATGGCCCCCAGCACCGACACCACACAGGCCCCACAGCAGCTGGCGCTGCTCTCGCCGGGCGACTCCTCACTGAACGACCGTCCCCTTCAGTTCCGTCTCGATTCGCGAACCCGCCAGAGCGGGCTCGCTCATATTGCCGCCATCAAGGCCCAGCTCGCAGAACGGGCAGCTGCCCGCCAAGCCGATGCAACTCCGGCACCTACCCGTCGCGCCGCCTGAGCAATACGGTCAGCCGGCAGCCGGCGCCAGCGCCGTCACCGCGTCCCAGTGCTTCAAGTCGGGGTCCAGCGGCAAGATGGCCAGCGAGGTCGTGGTCACCCCGTTGTCGAAGTACCGCTGGATGGTTGCACGGCAGTGTTCGGGCGAGCCATGAATGATCAGGTCGTCAACCACTTCGTCGGGAATCGCGGCGAGCGCTGCTTTGCGGTCGCCAGCCTTCCACGCATCCCACATGCCCTGCAGCGCCGGGCCGCGGCCCAGCCACTCCTGGAAGGCGGCGTAGACCGGCACGTTCATGTACGCAGCAATGGCGAAGCGGGCGCTGGCGCGCACTATATCGGCGTTCTCGCTGGGGCATACGAAGATGCGGGCCACAACTTCCTTCTCCACCCCACCGGCGGCGTCGTTGATCACCTTCACCACCTGCGGCACATCATCGGCTCCCAGCCAGTTGATGATGGCACCGTCACCCTCACGGGCAGCCAGGCGAAGCATGCCCTCGCGCAACCCCGCCACCAGAATCGGTGGGGTCTGCTCTGGGCGCACACCGAGGCGAAAGCCATTCACCTCGAACGTGTCGTAGCTCTTGGTCACCTTTTCGCCGCTCAGCGCATCGCGCAAGAACCTCACCACGTCGCGGACCTTCTTGTACGGCTCCACGAACGGCACGCCGTTCCACCGTTCCACGATCACGTTGCTACTGCTGCCGATGCCGATGGCAAAGCGGCCAGGAGCGGCGTCGGCCAACGACGCAACGCTCTGCGCAAAGCAGGCCGGCGAGCGCGTGTACGCAGGAATGATGGCAGTACCCAAGCGCAACCGCGGCTCCCACGCGGCGGCCAGCGCCAGCGGGGTGAAGCCGTCGGCCCCGTCGCTCTCCGCCGACCAGATGTCGGTGTAGCCCATGTCCGCCAGCTCGCCCAACTTTTCACGGTGGCTGTGCAGTGGGCCAGGCAACGGCACGGTCATCCCAGGTCGAATCGGCAGGCTCATCGGTGGTTCCCCTTCATTTCACTCGCAGTCGTGTTGCAACCGCTCAACTCTTCCAGAAACGAACGATGCAGCTCTGGCTGGCCGTCGCCAGCAGCGTTCCGTCCTCGGCAAACATGTGCACCAGGCCGTGGCCAAAGCCGCGCTCCACCGCATGGATGCGAATGTCCAGCAGCACCCACTCCGTGGGCACCAGATGCACCACGCGCAGCGTGTTGTCCAAACTGTTGCCGCCTCCCATCACGCCCAACGCCTGGCCCACGCCCATGGGCACGAAGTCGCCCAAGATGGCCAACGCGGTTGCGTCGACAGCTTCCAGCACATCAGGAATGCGAGCCCACATCAGTACCTGGCCGTCACCCTGCACGCCGTCCATCTCGTCGAACGGCCTGCCCTTCACCAGCCGCTGCTCGAGCCGATCGTGAATCGTCCCATCCGCGGGCATACGGTGCGTACGCGCCGTGCAATCATTGGGCCCAGGCACGTCGGGCATCTCTTCCCACTGCCCACGGTGGTCCATCGGCCGATCGCCCAGCGCGGCATTCACCGTCAAGATCTCTCGGTTGCCCACGTGGCACACCGCGCGCGCCTGCGTGATCTGGTGACCCTGGACGGCAATCGTGACGTCCACGTCCAGGAACTCGCCGGGCTTCGCGTACGAGAGGTACTGGGCGGTCGCCCACACGACCTCACGCCCGCTGGTGCCCTCCATAGCGGAGATGGCCGCGCCAAGACCGCAGCCGCCGAACAGGAACCCGCCGGTGGTGGTCAGCGATCGGGCAACCTCCATCGACCAGCGATACGGGTTGTGGCTCTGCTGCAGACCGAGAAACGAACGGCTATCCATGAACGCCCGACTCTACGCGGATGGGGGCCGCACGACGCCAGCGCAGCATCGGCCGGCGAGTACAGTCGAGCCCATGGGGAACACACCGTGGCACGGCGATGCCTGCTCACTTGTCGAAGAGTTTCGGAACGGTCGGCGCACGCCGTTGGAAGAACTGCAGGCGACATACGAGGCCATCGACGCCAGCACGCTCAATGCATTCTGCTACCTGCCGCGCGACCAGGCGGAAGCGGCTGCGGCCGCGGCGGATGTGACCAAGCCCTTCGGCGGAGTCCCGATCGGGGTGAAAGAACTCGACCAGGTGGAGGGTTGGCCCGACACACACGCGTCGGTCCCGTTGAAGGACCAGGTCGCTGACTACACCGGCACCATGATTCAGCGCCTGCGCGACGACGGCGGTGCGGTGCTGGTGGGCCTCACCACCGCCAGCGAGTTCGGTGGCGTCAATGTCACGCGCACCACGCTGCACGGCACCACGCACAGCCCGTGGCAACACGGCAAGACACCCGGAGGAAGCAGCGGCGGCACCGCAGCAGCGGTGTCGGGCGGGCTGGTCACCCTTGGCACCGCCGGCGACGGTGGCGGCAGCATCCGTATTCCGGCCGGCTTCACCGGCATGGTTGGCCTCAAGAGCACGATCGGTCGCATCCCTCGCGGCCCGAAGGCGGCATACGGCAACCTCACCGTCACCATCGGCTGCATCTCTCGGTCCGTGCGCGATACCGCCCGCTGGTTCGATGTCAGCAACGGCTTCGACGCCCGCGACCCGCTGAGCCTTCCCCGCGAGACCGGCTGGGAAGCTGGGCTCGGTACGCACCTCGAAGCGCTGCGCGGTGCCCGCATTGCGTTCGCTCCCGATTGGGGTAGCGCCGTCGTGTCGCCCGTGATGTGGGAGCTGTTGGAGGAGGCAGGCGTCGCCTTGGCCGGTGACTGCGGCATGCGTCGCGTCGACGGCATCGACACCACGCTGCCGCGCATGGGCTCGGCCTGGGCTCTCAGCGGCAACATCGCCATCGAGGCGCAGCTGGCCGACGTGTGGCCGGCATGCGCAGACGACCTCACGCCGGAGATCCGTTTCGGCATGCAGATGGCCGTCGGCAAGTACGACTCGGCCGCACGCGCCAAGATCGAGCGTCGCCGCATCGAGCTCAACGAGGCAATGGCCCGTATTTTCGACCCGGCCGACGGCGTCGACTACGTGATCACGGCCAGCAACCCCGACGTCTCGTTCGAAGCTGATGGCCCGCTGCCCAGCGTGTTCGGCGGCATCGAGGGCGGCCCCGGCAACAACGGCCGGCTCACCTTCGCCGCCAACCTGCACGGCAACCCGGCCATCTCGATTCCGGCCGGCGCAATCGATGGACTGCCGATCGGACTGCAGGTCGTCGGACGTCATTACAGCGAGCAGCTGTTGCTCGATCTTGCGCTCACAGCCGAGCGCAATCGCCCGTGGCCACTCGTGGCCCCCGGGTCTCCCGTGTGACCGACACAGCACCAGCAACCCGCACTCCGTTCAGCGCCGAGCAGCGGCTGTTGGCGATCGGCCTCGTGCTTGCCGTCACGTTGGTCGCGTTCGAAGTCACTTCGGTGATCACGGCACTGCCCACCATCACCGACGAACTCGGTGGCGACTCGCTCTACGGGGTCTCGCTCTCGATCTACACGCTTGCCAACCTGGTGGCCCTCGTCGCCGCCGGCGAATTGGCCGACCGGCGAGGGCCGGCGCTGCCCTTTGCGCTCTGTATCGCAACCATGGTCGCCGGTTTGGTCGTCGCCGGTTTGGCACCGTCGATGACCTGGATCGTTTTCGGCAGATTTCTACAGGGCGCCGGTGCTGGCGGCTTCTCCCCCATCGCCTACATGCTGGTCAAGCGCGCCTTCCCGAACGACAGACAGGCGATGATGTACGCCATCCTGTCGGCCGGTTGGGTACTGCCCAGTCTGTTCGCCCCGTTGCTCGCGGGCTGGGTCACCGACGCGTTCGGTTGGAAGTGGGTGTTCCTCGGACTCGTCCCGTTCGCGCTGGCCGTCGGAGCGCTGGCTGTCAGACCAATGGTGCGCTACGGACCTCTCCCGTTCGATCGCATCGGTAGCAAGATCCCCGCTGCTGTCGTGGCCGCAGCCGGCATCGGCATGTTGGTGACGGGCCTCCAGGTCGCCAACCCTGTGGCCGCGGTCGCCACCTCGGGCGTTGGGCTGGCGCTGTCGATACCGTCGCTGCGTCGGCTGCTGCCACCGGGCATTCTCAGCGCTCGACGCGGGTTGCCCGCGATCATCGCCTGCCGCATCATCGCCACCGCCGCCTTCCTTGGCGCCGACAGCTTCATTCCACTCGCGGCGGACCGCACCCACGGAGCCAGCCCGCTGGTCCAGGGCTTCGTCATCATCGGAGCCGCCCTCAGTTGGACGGGCGGACAATGGATTCGCGCACGGCGCCCTCCGGCGCGCACGGCCCCTGCAATGCGCACCGGTTTTCTCCTGTTGGGTCTCGGCTTGGTCTTGGTGGTGCCCGTGCTGTGGCCGTGGTGGCCGCTGTGGGCGGTGTTCCTGGCGTGGGCGGTTGGTGGCCTCGGCATGGGGCTGCTCTACAACCCGGCCACGGTGGCCGCGATGTCGTATGCGGTCGATGGGCGCGAAGGCGAGGTCAGCAGCCAGGTCACGTTGGCCGACGCAATCGGTTTCTCACTGATGGGCGGCATCGGCGGGGCCACCGTGGCAATCGCCGACCGGACGTCATTCACACTCAACGCTGCGCTGGGCACCAACTTCGCGCTTGCGATCGCGCTCACCCTGCTGGGTGTGATTGCATGCCGCCGTGTCATTTCCGCGGTTGCGTGAACTCAGCAACATTGGGTGGAGGCACCACCACGGCGGTGAGGGTGGCCCCCTTGTACCGCTCAGTGACACAGGATTCAAGGAGGCGGTGACCAAACGCCAACACAGCTGCGAACAGCGTTGAGGACTGGCGCTATGGGCCCTGTGTGGATGGTGGCGGGAGTGGAGCTGAAGCGCCGCTGGCGGTCTCTGCTCGGCCTTTTCCCTCCTCGTCGGTTTCATCACTGCGTCCATCTTCACGGCACTGGTCGGGGCTGAACGCACTTCGACGAGCGTCGACCGTCTACGGACCTGGTCGGCGGCCAGCGACGCGTCCTATCAACCGAACGACCGCGTGCAGGCCGACGCCATGCTTGCCGCGGCGAAAGCCATACCGGAGGTGGAGGCGGCATGCGAGCGGTCACTTGTCAATGCCTTCGTGGTCGATGGCCGCGTCCCCGACATCGCCATCATGACCGACCCCCAGGGAAGGTGCGACCGGGTTGGTGACCGACAGCTTCGTCTGGCATTCGAACGTCAGGAAGATCGAGGCAATTGCGCCTACGGCGCCGCCGTGGGCGACTGTTGCGCTGCTGGTGCCCTCGACGCTGGTGTTCGTGGCGCTGCTGTCGTGGTGGCCGGGCCGCACGACGATCGCCCGGCCGAGACCTGCGGTCCGCCTGAGGGGCTGCAACGTTGTGTCCGCGCCGGACCCGCATGCAACACTCGTGCGGTGACGGATGCGATCAGCCTGCGAGGCGTGCACAAGCGGTACGGCAACTTCGCTGCTGTCGACGGGGTGGATCTCACCGTGGCACTCGGCGAGATCGTGGCGGTGCTCGGGCCCAACGGCGCCGGCAAGACCACCACGGTGGAGGTCTGCGAGGGCTATCGCACTCGTGACGCCGGTGAAGTCAATGTGCTCGGTTTCGACCCTGCGACGGCGGACAGTGCGTGGCGCGAACGAGTTGGCATCGTCCTGCAGACGTCCGGGTTCACCGACGAACTCTCCGTTCGCGAGACCGTCGCCCACTTCGGTTCGATGTACCGCTCACCGCGCGACACCGACGAGGTGATCGCCGCGGTCGGTCTCACCGACAAGGCCGGGGCTCGGGCGGGCAGCCTGTCGGGCGGTCAGCAGCGGCGCCTCGATGTCGCCGTCGGCGTGGTCGGCCGACCCGAGCTGCTGTTCCTCGACGAGCCGACCACCGGCTTCGACCCAGAGGCCCGCCGCCACTTCTGGGGCCTGATCCACTCGTTGCGAAGGGAGGGCACCACCATCGTGCTCACCACGCACTACCTCGAAGAGGCGGAAGCACTGGCCGACCGGGTGGCAGTCATGGTGAGCGGGAAGATCAAGGCGATCGGTCCCCCCGCCACGCTCGGAGGCCGCGCCGAGGCCGCCGCCATGGTGCGTTGGGCCGACGACGACGGCCCCCACGAGTTGCGTACTACCGAGCCCACAAAGGTGGTTGCCGAGCTGGCGGCGTTGTTCAACGGTGAGGTGCCCGAGCTGACGGTGGCCCGGCCGACACTCGAGGACATCTACTTGCAAATGATCGCGATGGAACGATGAGCGCCGTCATGCAACCATCCGCACCCACCTCGCTGCAGCTCGGTTACGGACGAACCGTGGTCGAGATGAAGAACCTCATCCGCAATCGGCAGTACTTCGGCTTCACCGTGCTTTTCCCGGTGATGATGCTCCTGCTCTTCGCCTCGATCTTCACCGGAACGATCGATGGCACCGGCGTGCAGGTCAGCCAGGTGTATGTCGCAGGCATCATCGGCAGCTCGCTGATGTCGACGGCGTTCGTCGGCCTTGCCATCGGTATCGCCACCGAGCGCGATGCCGGTCTCTTGAAGCGTTTGGCCGGAACTCCCATGCCGAAGGCCGCCTACTTCATCGGCAAGATCGGCATGGTGCTGATCGTCAGCGTCATTCAGACCACAGTGATGCTCGTGCTCGGGGTCTCGCTCTTCGGCGTCTCGTTGCCGAGATCGTTCGATGCTTGGTCCACCTTCGGCTGGGTGTTCCTGCTCGGGGTCACCGCCTCCACGCTGTTGGGCATCTCCGCCGGCGGCCTGATCCGAGACGCGAAGTCGGCCGCTGCGGTGATGAACCTTCCGTTCGTGGCACTGCAGTTCATCTCGGGCGTGTGGATCACCGTCGACCAGTTGCCGTCGTGGCTGGTCAAGGTGTCGCAGGTGTTCCCGCTGCACTGGATCTGCCGCGGCATGCGGTCGGTGTTCCTGCCCGATTCGTTCAAAGTCGTCGAATCCGGTGGCAGCTGGCAGTTGGGCACGGCGGCCATCGTGCTGGCGGCGTGGTGTGTGGCCGGCTTCTTCGTGTGCGTTCGTTCGTTCCGGTGGACCCGAGGCTGACCGGCCTCATTTGGGCGTCAGCTGGGCCGGTCGCTGATGACCTGCCCGCCGCTCAGCTCGATCGTGCGTGTGCGACGCATGGAGCCCAGCAGCGAACGGTCGTGGCTGACCAACAGCACCGTGCCACCGAACATTTCCATCGCATGCTCCAGTTGTTCAATGGCGGGCATGTCGAGGTGGTTGGTGGGCTCGTCGAGCACGAGGCAGTTCGAACCCTTGGCCATCAGCAGCGCCATCACCAATCGTGTCCGCTCACCGGGTGACAACGACTCCGCCGGCCGATTGACGTGCTCGGCACCGATGCCGAACTTCGCCAGCAACGTGCGCGCCTCGGGCACCAACATGCCGGTGACAGCCATGAATGCGGCGACCACTGTCGGCTGATCGGTGAGCTGCTGACGGGCCTGCTCCAGGCGGCCAACCACCACACCCGGGCCGCGCCATTGCTTTCCCGCCGACAACTCGATCTCGCCGAGCAACGCGCCCAGCAGCGTCGACTTGCCGCTGCCGTTGGGGCCAGCGATCACGATTCGCTCGCCGTAGCCGATCTCCAGATCGACTGGGCCGAGCGTGAAGGTGTTCCGGCGAACGACCGCCTGACTCAGACGCGCGACCACGTCGCCGCTGCGTTCCACCTCGGCCAGCTGCATGCGCAGTTGCCACGCCTCGCGCGGTTCCTCCACCACGTCCAGGCGTTCCATCATCTTGTCCGTGCGAGCGGCCTTGCCGGCCAACTGCTCGCTCTGATTGATCTTGAAGGACTTGATGTGCTTGTCACCGTCGGACGGATTCTTCTTCGCCTTCGATGCCCCTTGCGTAGCCCACTCGCGCTCCCGCTGGGCACGGCCGGCCAGTGACGAACGCTTGCTGTCGTATTCCTCGTACGCCTGCTGCGCCCGCGCACGGGCAACGTCGCGCTCGCGCAGGTAGACCTCCCAGCCGCCGGCATAGCGGGACGCGGTGTGGGTGAACTCATCGATCTCCACGACGTGTGTGATGGTGCGTTCCAGGAACGTTCGGTCGTGGCTGACGATCACGCACCCGGCGCTCAAGCCGGTGACGAATCGTTCCAGCCGAGCCAACCCATCGAGGTCGAGGTCGTTGGTCGGCTCATCGAGGAGGAACACATCGAAGCGGGCGAGGAACTGCGCCGCGAGCCCAGTACGGGCCGCTTCACCTCCGGAGAGCTCCGGCAATCGTTCGTCGAGTAGTCGCTCGGGCAGCCCGAGGTCGGCCCACACGTCGGCCACCCGCGAATCGAAATCGGCTGCACCCAACGCCAGCCAGCGATCGAGCGCGTCGCTGTACGCGTCGCCTGCATCGACGTCGCCCGCGGCCATCGCCGCGGTCGAGGCGTCCATCGCGGCCGAGGCCGCGGCGACTCCTGTGCGCCGCTCGAGATGCTGACGCACGGTCTCATCGGCGCGCTCGGGTTCCTGGGGCAGGTAGCCCACGTTGGCAGTCGCCGGCGAGAGTGTGACTGTACCGCGATCCGGCTGCAGCAGCCCTGACAGGATGCGCAGCAGCGTCGACTTGCCCACTCCGTTGGGGCCGACCAGACCGACCCGCTGTCCAGGGTCGACGGCAAGATCGACGCCCTCCAGAATGTGGCGGGCGCCGAGTGCCAACGAGATGTCGCGCGCGTGAAGAGAAGCAGTCACTCCAAGATCTTTTCAGCCGCCGGTGATCGCGCGGCCAACAATTTCGCGCATGATCTCGCTGGTGCCGCCGTAGATGGTCTGGATACGGCTGTCGGCCCACGCCCGCGCGATCGGGTACTCCATCATGTAGCCGTAGCCACCATGCAGCTGCAGGCAGCGGTCGACGACCTTGTTCTGCAGCTCGGTGGTCCAGAACTTCGCGGCCGCAGCCTGCTCGGGCGAGAGCTGACCGGCGCAGTGCAGTTCCACACAACGGTCGACGTAGACCTGGCCGATCTGCACCTCGGTGCTCAGCTCGGCGAGCAGGAACTTGATGTGCTGGAACTGGCCGACGGGCTGGCCGAACGCCGTGCGTTCCTTCGTGTAGGCCAGCGTCTGATCCATCGCCGCCTGGCAGACGGCCATCGCCCCCACGGCCATACCCAACCGCTCTTGGGCCAGGTTGAGCATCAGGGAGTAGAAGCCTTTGCCCTCCTCGCCCAGCAGGTTGGCCACGGGCACCTCCACATCGGTGAAGAACAGCTCGGCAGTGTCCTGCGCGTGCATGCCCAACTTGTCGAGGTTGCGACCGCGCTCGAAGCCCTTCATGCCGCGTTCGAGCACGAGCAGGCTCATGCCACGGTGCTTCGCCTCCGGGTCGGTCTTCACCGCCACGATCACAGCGTCGCTGTTGATGCCGTTGGTGATGAATGTCTTGCTGCCGTTGACGAGATAGGTGTCGCCATGACGCACGGCCGTCGTGCGAATGTTGGCCAGGTCGCTACCGGTGTTCGGCTCGGTCATCGCGATTGCGGTGATGCATTCGCCGCTGACCATTTTCGGAAGCCAGCGCGCCTTCTGCTCGTCGTTGCACAGGCCGATGAAATAGGGCAGCACGATGTCGTTGTGCAGCGTGAAGCCGTTGGCGCTTCCGATCACTCCGGTGTAGCTGACTTCCTCCTGCATGACCGCCGCGAAGCGGTAGTCGTCGGTGCCACCACCCCCGTACTGCTCGGGCACGGTGAGGCCCAGGAAGCCGTGCGAGCCTGCCGCCAGCCACAGCTCGCGGGGCGTGATGCCGTCGCGCTCGTACTGCTCGTGGTTGGGCACCACTTCCTTGTCCAGCCAGCTGCGAAAGGCGCTGCGGAACTGCTCGTGCTCATCGGCGTACAGGGTGCGGGCAATGTCGCGCATGCCCGCAGGCTATGCCTGCAGCATCCAGATGGTGAGATCGCCCGCAGGTGGTGGGTCGCGCGTCACACGCCCGGCCACTGTGATGCCGGGTACGACTTA
>JBBQMG010000003.1:0-71734 GCA_038328705.1 Acidimicrobiales bacterium
ACAGCGTCAGTCCGAGTGCAACAGCGTCAGTCCGAGTGCAACAGCGTCAGTCCGAGTGCAACAGCGTCAGTCCGAGTGCAACGGCGTCATCCGAGTGGGTACTCGTGCCCCGGGGTGTGAGTACCCACTCGGATGGCTGCGGACGGAAGACGACCATCACCCCGGCGAGCAGCAAGAGGCCGCCGCAGATCTCGGCTGCGTTCGGGGCCTGACTCAGCAGCAGCCACGCCGAGGCCATCGCGACGACGGGTGCCAGCAACACCCACGGCATCATCGAGGCTGCCGCATAGCGCGAGAGCAAGGTGTTGAACACCGCGGAGCCAACGAGCAAAGCCAGACCTGCGGTGTAGAGGCTCGAGACGGCTGCCTTCCACGAGAAGTCGGCAAGCGCGGCGCCTAACGCGTGCGAGATTGGTCTCGTGCACAGTTGGGGCGCCACGCCGCTGGCGATCCCCGAGCACGTGCAGGCTGTCGTCCTCGCGTACGACGTCGCAGATGTGCTGGCACCCAGCGACCACCGCCTGGCCGGTCGCGCTCGCGTTTCGCCGAAGGACCTCAGCGGCGAAGCGTGGATTGCAACGCCCGATGGCACGATCTGCCGCGAGTGGCTGCAGCGCATGCACGATGGCATGCCGCACCCGCCACGGATCGCGCATCAGTCCGTCGAGTTCGAGACCCACATTGCGCTCGTGGCCGCCGGCCTCGGTATCGCGCTGGTACCGCCCCTGGGCGAGCACCGCTGCCCCCTGGCGCAGTAGTCGTGGCCGTTCACAACCCAGTACCCACACGCGAAATCACTGCGCTCCACCGCCGCAGCATGAGCCAGTCCCCCGCCGTCACCGCCGTGATAGAAGCCCTCCGTCGGCGCTAGGAGTACTCGGCGGCAAGCCACCATTGGCCGCGTTCGACGGTGAGGAGCAGCAGCGCACCTGCCTGGGTGAGAACTTGGAAGCGGGCGAGGCGGCGATGGCGGGCGGCATCCCACCAACGCTCCTCCACCGGCCACGGGCCGGCCCACGACTGGATGGCGTCGAGCGACCCAGCGAGCTGCACGGCGTGCGGCGGCGCGCTGACGGCACCACGGCCGGTGACCTTCACTGTGGCACCGGTGATGTCGAGCACCGAAACGGACAGCGGCGGATGGTGCACCATTGCCGGCGACGGTGCCGGCAGCCGGCCTGGCCACGGATGATCGGACACAGCCAGCCGCTCGGCGGGCTCCAACAGGTCGGCCGTGACAGCCGGCGTCCAGGTGTACGCATCATGCGGCTGGCGACCTCCCTGGGCAGCGGGTACCAGCACCTGCTGCTCGCCGGCAACGGCCACCAGGCGCGCTACGGCGCGCACCGCCCACTCATCAGCCTGCGTGCGACCGCCCCACAGACCCAGCTGCACGCCATCATCACTGCGCACCTCGGCCGGGTCCAGCCGCAGCAACGCCACACCGGCGGTGATGGCACCGTGCTGCGCCCACGCATCCAACTGCCAACGCACGCGCTCGACCATCGCGGCAGCGCTGAGCCCACTGCTGCGATACCACAGACGTTCGCTCTGCTCGCCATGCTCCGTTTCGGCAGTGACCACAAGACGAGTGCACACTCGGCCATCGGCAGCCAGCATGCCGACGAGCTCTTCCGCCAACTGCCGCGCGACGAACACCAGCGCATCGGAGTGGAACACCGGCTGCTCGAACACGCGCTGCACCTGCAGGCCGACGGGCGGGTCGTGAGTGCCAGGCAGGCGATCATCGCCGCCACCCGCGAGCCGGTGAGCGAAGCGACCAAGCGGACCGAAGCGAGCCACCACATCGGCCTCGGGCAGCTCCGCCAACGGACCCAGATGGTGCAACCCCAGCCGGTTGAGCAGGTGCACGAACTCGGGTGACACGCCTGCCACCACCGACAGCAGACGCACCGGCAACGGGGCCAAGAAGGCAGCCGTCGCCTGCGGCCCTGCATCGATCACGACCGGTTCACCACGACGCGCCGAACGACGAGCAGCGATGCCAGCGGCGAAACGCCCGTCAGCCACGCCGATGCCGAACGCACCAACCGCTGCCAGCGACAGTTGCGCAGCATCGGTGGCGGTGGCAGCGACAGCTGCGGCCATCGCAACGTCGCCGCCGAAGTAGCGCGACGGCCCGCGCGAGACGAACGTGAGCGTGCCCGCCTCGGTGACTTCTATTCGCGGCACCATTGCCCCGACAGCGCGCACCACCGGCTCGAACGCACGAGCATCACGAGCGAGGTCGTGCTGCTCGATGCGCACCGACGGGCAGCGCGCCTGCGCATCGCGACGACGCTGGCCAACAGCGACGCCTTCCGCCCCCGCAGCCACCGAGTGGGCCACCACCCGATTCGCATGCAGCACCGCAACGGGTTCACCCACGCCGGCAGCCGATCCGATGACAGGCGCTGAGCCAGCGGCGACGACCGGCCAGTGCGGGCACCACAACACCCCAAGGCGCGGCACTGCGGCCTACCCCGTACGCCGCAGCGCGGGCGCAGTGTCGGGTGCTGCAACCGCAATGGAGACAATGGCCTCGACCGCGCCATCAGCGGTGGGCAACCACATCTCGGCGCGACGCGGGCGCGGCACCCGACGACCATCGAGCTGCACGCTGGCACGACGCCCGCGAGCCACCCCGTGGCCGTCACCCAGGCCCTGCCAGACAGCATCCGTTGCCTCGAATCGCAGGTCGGCCCCGAACACACCTGGGCCGGCAGCGGACACACACAACAGGACCGCGCAGCGCGACTGCACCCGGGCCACCAGCCGACGGGCGGTGACGGCCTTCACCGCGTGCGCACCCGGGCCCAGCAGCAGCACATCGAACCCATCGATCATCGCCGCCAACACCTCGGCCCACTGCCCGTCGTCGAACCGCTGCGCCGGCTCGGCCACCATCACCAACCGTTCGGGTGCCACCCCCAGCTCGACCGCCGCTGCGACCCCCACGTGCGGCAGGCCCGCAACCCCGACCCACGCACCCGCGAGCGACGGGCCAGCCGCCAGCGCGAGTGCCAGCGACACCGCTGCGGAACCGGCACACTCCACCACGCTGCCGCGCTGCATCACTGCCTGCGGCAGCAGTTCTTCGAAGGCAGGCAGCACGGCAATGGTGCGCTGTTGCGCTGCTGCCCCCGACAACAACCCGCTACCGGTGAGGTCGGCGAGGTTGGTGGACCCACGAGGCATCCGATCACCTTATCGAACACACGTACGCTTTGCTAGGCCGATTCTCAGCCGGCGGCACGAGCGGTGAGCTGCTCGGCGAATCCGTGCGCCGAGTTCGCCCAGCCATCGGCGCCCAATGCCACTGCGTGGTCACCGTCCTGCACCGCCAGCCCACCAACAGCGAGATAAATGTTGCCCGCCACCTGCTCGCGTAGGGCTGCCAGTAGCGCCGACGCCGCGTCCAAGCAGCTCACAGAGGTCACCGAGACCCCAACCGCCACCAGATCCGTCGTCCGTTGGGCGGCCTTCACGAACGAGTCCAGCGGCATGTCGGCACCCATGTCGGAGACTTCCCAACCCTCGCCGCGCAACAGATCCGCAAGCAGCGCGATCGGCAGCGAGTGCCGTTCACCTTCAGGCGACCCCAGCAGTACCGCGCCCCGAGTTCGACCACGACGCGCAAAGCGCGGGCCGAGGCGGCCGATCAATCGAAACGCGATTCCGGTCGCTCGATGCTCGACCGACACGTCCAGCTCACCAGCAGCCCATCGCGCTCCGATCGATTGCATCGCCGGGCTGATCACGTCGAGGTAGATCTCGTCAAGCTCGGTGCCGGCCGACATTGCCGCTTCGACCACACTCCACGACCCGCGGGTGTCGCCGGCGATGAGCCGTGATTCCAGCCGAGCCGCCCACGGCGCACGGCGGCGACCGCCGACAACCGGGGCGACACCACCAGCCGAAGCACCGGCAGAGCCGCCGACCGCAGCCTGAGCGCGATACACCTCGAGATCGGCCTGCGTCACCTGCCACGTGCCGCCAACCTTCACGGCCGGCAGCAAGCCAAGACGCACATATCGATATGCCGTCATGTAGTGCACACCCAGAAGTTCGGCTGCTTCGTTCAGCGTGAGGACGGCGGTTGACACCGACGTCACCGTACGGCCGAGCGCTGACGACTGCATAACGCAGCGGCCCAGATTCTCCATCACCAGTCTTTCAGTGACAAGGGTCTCAGTGGTTGGCCTTCCACTTGGCGAGCGCGGCGCGGCTGCGGTCGACCAACGTGGGTGGCACCAACGACAGGTACGCAGCCTCGGGCCCGCTGACACCATCGGCGGCGGCCGCGGCCGGAGCGGCAGCGGCCTCCGGAGCAACGTCCTCGAACACCGGCATCTCCATGCCCGGCTTCCAGTACTGGTACAGATCGCGGATGACATCCCCGAGACCGACGCTGGTGGCACCCTTCGTCAAGTCGAGAGTGATCATGTTGCCGTACACATGCACCGTGGCCACCTGGCCGGTGGACAGCAGGTTGCGGGCCAACGCTGCCGCCGGCCGCGAACCGATGGCATCGGCAGCGGTGTGGAACACCTCGTGGCCCATGCCCGTCAGGTTGCGGTTCGCCTCAAAGCGAACCATCCCTGGATTCGTGCTGGCTTTCTCAATGACACCGATCTGCTGACCCATAGTTCGGCCAGCGTAGTGCGAGTACCACCGCTGCGACGAGAAGGGCCCTACGATCGCCGGTGATGATCACCCAGCACGAGTTCGGCGATAGCTGCTGGTGGGACGTTGTCGACCCCACCGCAGAGGAACTGGAGTCGCTCGACCAGCAGTTCGGCCTCGGTGACCGTACGTTCGATGAGGCTCGCCGCCGTTCGGCGCGACCGACGATGCAACGGTTCGCAGATCATGCGTACCTCGTTGCGTTCAGCGGCACGCTCGGCGAGATCGACATGTACGTGGGCGACAAATGGTTTGTGACCGTTCGGCTGCACGACGACAACGGGCGCGAGTGGGATTCTGCAGTTGCGCTCGGTCGCATCCGACGAATGGCACCGGATGTACCCACCGGATTGATGCTGGCCATGGTGATCGAGGAACTGGTCGATGGATACTTCGACTCACTCGACGTCCTCGAAGACCAGCTGGAAGCCATCGAGGACCGCATCTTCAACGAGGAGCCGCATCCAGAACAAAAGGTCCAACAGGACCTCTTTGGTGTTCGCCGACAACTCCTCGAGTTGCGTCGAGCAGTCATCCCCCTGCGGGAGGTGCTCTCGGCGCTGCTCCGCAAGGAAGTGGAGTGGGTCGAGGGTGAAGCGCTCATCGTGCTGCGCGACACGTTCGACAAGTTGCTGCGAGCTGTCGACATCGTGGACGAGCTACGCGAACTGGTCGGCAACGCCGTCGACGCTCACCTCGCGGTGATGAGCAACCAGATGAACCTGGTCATGAAGAAGCTCACCGCCTGGGGCTCGATCGTGTTCGGCGCCACTCTCATCGCCGGTATCTACGGGATGAACTTCCAGCACATGCCAGAACTTGGCTGGTTCTGGGGCTACCCGTTCGCGTTGGGCAGCATGCTCGTGATGAGCTTCGTGCTGTACAACATCTTCAAGCGCCGCGACTGGCTGTGAGCGGGCGAGCTGCCCTCAGCCGGGTTGCAGGACCACGCCGTGGCGCACTGCCCACGCCGCCACTTCTGCACGGCTGGAGAGGCCGAGCTTCATCAAGATGTTCGATACGTGTACCGCAGCCGTCTTCGGAGAGATGAACAGCCGCTCGGCCAGCTGACTGTTGGTCAGGCCCTCGGCGATCAGCGCGGCAACCTCACGCTCGCGAGCGGTCAGCTCGCCATCGGCGCGCGCTCCGCTGCCTTCCAGCCGACGCACCAGCGCCTCGGCGCGGTCGCGACGCCAGCCTGGCCAGCTCTTCAGGTCGGCCACTGCTTGACGGGCCACGGTGAGGGCACCGGCACGATCACCAGCTGCCAGCATTGCGCTTGCCTGCATCGTGCGCATCGAGCCCATACTCGGCACGTAGAGCATCGGGTCAGGCTCGTGCAACACGGCACCCAACGTCGCCGCCGCACCTGCATGGTCGCCTTCGGCCATCAGCAACATTCCTTCAGCGTGACGGACGAGGAAGGAGTGCGAGGTGTGTGACCTGGCCCAACCGTCCACGAACTCGGCGCGAACCCTGGCCGCCGGAATTCCTGCCTGTAGCGCAGCTTGCACGGTCTCCAACATGAACCACAGAGCATCCGATTGGTCGGCAACCCGGGGCGAGGCGACGATGGTGTTGAACTCACTCTCGACGTCTGCGCGGCGACCGTCCAAGGCAGCGGCCGCGAGGAGCACGCGTCGCTCGGTGGCGTCCAAGTCTCGGCCACCCGCGAGCGCTACCTCAATCTCGTGGACAGCGGCCAGTGCTTCGGCAACCAAGCCTTCCTCGATCCTCAAGGTGGCCAGGTGCGACCGGTGGTGCAGATACTCGCGGTTGTCCGGGCCCCAATGCTGGCTGGCCTCGGCGATCGCTTGGCGCATGGCGTGCATGTCGCCGCTGGCCAATGCCGCTTCGGCTTCCCACAGCGCCAGCATGCCGGCACCAAGTTTGTCCAGCCCGCACCGCGCCGAAGCGTCGCGCAACTCGGCTCGGGCCGATGCACCCAACGGCCCATGGGGTGCCACGACCGACATCAGGTTGTTCAACGCTCTGCACTCCAGCACGCTGTCGCCGACCTGTCGCGAAAGGTCCCGTGCGTGTAGGAGCGCCTGCTCACTGTCACCGTGCGGCGCCAGGTGCGCAAGCGCCGACGCCCGCTCCACGGACGCCTGAGCCTCCAGCCACTGATCGCCTCCCAGTCGAGCATCTTCGAGCGCACGGTCGGCCCACTGCACGGCGGCCGGACTGCGGTCCGCCAACATGTGAAGCTGCGCAACTGCACCGACGCAGCGACCGCGGGCCAGGCCATGCGGCAGCGAATCCGCCATCTTCTGCAACACGTCAACGATGACGTCGCGCTGCACAGCGTCGAGCAGCTCGTGGTGCAGGCGGGCGATGAAGCGCAGCGACTCCACCCGATCAAGGTCGGTCACTGCGTTGGTATTCCACTGTTGGGCATACGCCAGTGCTTCGCGCGCAAACTCCAACCGCCACGCCGCATCGGTAGCAACCGCCAACAACTCGGGGTCGTCGGGCGCCTCCGCGAGCGCTTCGCTGGCAAGACGCAGCGCTTGGAATGAGGCGCCGCGGTCGAGGTAGCGGCGCGCGCCCTCGCGCGCGATCGCAGGGATCAGCTCGAACTGTCCAGCGCCCAGTGCGTGGCGCGCGAGCGCCGCGTGATCGGGCTCGGCCTGCCCTCTCAGCGCCGCAAGAGACCGTTCGTGCAAGCGACGCCGCTCACGGCCCAACAACTGCTGCTGCACCGCGTCCGCGACGAGCGCGTGCCCAAACCAGAACGTGTCGTCGTCGGGCTCGACGACGATGCCCTGGATAGCCAGACTTCGAAGCGCAGGCAGCAGGTGGCCGTCACTGAGCTCGCACACGTCACGGAGGATCTCGAACGGTGCCGGGTCGCCGAAAACGGCGAGTGCGTCGATTACCCGCCGCTCGTCGGGGGGCAGGCCGCCGAGCTGCTGGCTCACCGCCTCATCCAGCGACCACGGCAGCTGGGCGGTCTTCAGATCATCGATGCAAGCATCAGGGCCACAGCATCGCACGAGTTCTTCGACAACGAATGGGATGCCTCCGCTGCGCCGATAGACGGCTTCGACAGCGCCGGACGATGGTGGCGCTTTGCCAATGGCAGCGAGCAGCCCTGCGACCTCTGCCCGGTCCAGTCGCTCCAGCCGAACCTGATCGACGTTGTGCTGCCGTTCGAGGCGCAACACCAGCTCGCCACCCGGAGCCTTGCGCGACAGGTCGTTTCCACGGTACGTGCCGACTATCACCAGCTGCGGCCAGGACTGCATGCACACCTGTTCGATGAAGTGCACGCTGTCTGCGTCGGCCCAGTGCAGGTCTTCGACAATGAGGAGCGTGCGTCCCTTGGCAACCGCCTGGTCCAGAATCGAGCGTGCCGTCGCCGCTGAATTGTCACCGGGGGGCCCAAGCTGACCGATGACGTCGAACGAGCGACCCATCGACCCGGGCCGTGCTTGGGCGCTGAGGACCGTCACGTCCGCTGGCATCGCTTCGACCAACTCGCGCAACAGGCGGGTCTTACCGATGCCCGCTTCTCCGGACACCAGCGCGATCTCGGGGCCGTCTCCGCTGCGCACCTCTGCCGCCTCGACAAGCCCCAACAGTCGGCTGAGCGCCGTGTGACGGCCGATCATGACCGGCGACAGGCCGGTGCGCCCTCGCAGCATGACATGCACGCTAGTGCCGAACGCGAGTGGGTCCGAGGGGTTTCCGCCCCCAGGACCCGACACGACCTGTTCAGGCAACGAGACTTTCGCGGGTTGTCGTGTGGGTTCTCGCTGCGGGCAGCTCGATGAGGGACCCGCACGTATCCGGAACGACCGGGGCTGACCGGCGCGATGCGCGGTAGCGGGTCGAGCGGGCCATCAACACCGTCTGGCGCTGCCGAGCGATCTCTGAGTTGAGGGTGAAGTTGGGAAACATGTCGGAAGTCCTTCGTAGTCTTTGACCTCTTCATCATGCGCTGTGGGCACCCCATTCCACATCCGCCGAACGACGTATATCCGGCGGTGATTCACCTGCCAGCGCCTAGGTATGTCGCCGGTCACATCATCACACGTGGACGCCGGCGACTCGTCAGTCGGCGAATGCGTCGATCATCGCGTGCACGTCGCCGAGCGGGTACAGGATCGGGCACGTGCAGCCGTGATCGATGTACTCCTGCACCTTGGCCTTCGCCTCCGCCGGAGTGCCGCTGGCGGTGAGCATCTGCACGATCTCGTCGGGTACCAGCTTGCTAGCGGCCTCCACCTGCTCATGAGTAGCGGGCCAGGTGAGCACCTCACCCACTTTGTCGAGCAGGCTCTGGGGTACGCCGGACGCCTTCATGATGTGCGGCTGCTGGCCGAGATACTGGGTGACCATCATGCGCGCCATGTCGAGCGCTGTCTCGCGGTCTTCGTGCACGCTGCACACCACCAATTGCGGGCGGTCGATGTCGTCGATGCTGCGGCCGGCCTTGGCTGCGCCAGTGGCCAACGCGTCCATCGCACGCTCGTTGTAGTCGGGGGGTACAAGGTAGTTGAGCACCGCACCATCGGCAATCTCACCGGTGAGTTCCATCATCTGCATGCCGGTGGCACCGATGTAGATGGGCACATCCTTCGCCCGACGCTCCTGGTACACGTAGTCCAGCTCCACGCCGTCGAGGTGCACGTATACGCCATCGAACGTGACGGTTTCGTTGTGCAGCAACGCACGCACGACGGTGACGATCTCGCGCATGACGGTGAGGGGTCGGGCGCGCTCGATGCCGACCTTCGCAGCCAATGGATCCCACCAGGCACCGATGCCGAGAATGACGCGGCCAGGTGCAAGATCGTCCAGTGTGCTGAACGTGGCAGCCAAGCGGGCGGGGTTGCGGCTCCAGCAATCGACCACGCCCGAACCGACTTTGATGTGGTCGGTGACGCTGGCAAACGCGGCCATTGGCACAGTCGCCTCGCGGACCAGCCGACTCTCCGCCTGCCACACTGCGTGAAAGCCCTTCGCCTCCGCGTACTGCGCGATGGCCATGCCCTCGCGAATCGGGTGCGCATCCTGCAGGTAGACGGCCATCGGCGTGCTCATCTGCGAAACGATAGTGCGTTCACGTTTTGTAAGCACCCACTCACTGAGGCGGCGAACTCGCGGCGTCCGACGAGTAGCTACTGTGCTCTTTCATGGCGCTGTCGGTACGGACCCTGCTGTTCACCGACATCGAGGGTTCCACCGCGTTGGTGCAACGCGCCGGCAAGGAGTGGCCGGGGTTGTTGAACCGGCATCGAGCGATCGTGCGTGAGGCGATCGGCCAATGGGACGGAGCGGAGCACGGCACCGAGGGGGACTCGTTCTTCGTCTCGTTCGATTCGCCGTCCGCAGGCCTCGCTGCCGCGGTGCAGGCACAGTTGGAGCTGGAGGGCGGCGAGTGGCCGGACGACCTCCGGCTTCGGGTACGCATGGGCCTGCACCTCGGCGAGGTCACCGCCGACGGTGATCATCTCGTGGGCCTGTCGGTGCATCACGCTGCACGGATCGCGGCGACAGCGCACGGCGGGCAGGTGGTGCTCTCGGCGGCGGTGCGCGACAGCGTCCGCACCCTGCCGCCGCACGCCGTGCTGGTCTCGCTCGGCTCACATCGCCTTCGCGACGTCGGCACGATCGCCGTCTATCAGGTGGAACACCCGCAGTTGCAGCGAGGCTTCCCTGACCTCCGTGGTGTGCTCGGCAGCCGCACCAACCTGCCTCGACTGTCGTCGGCATTCGTCGGCGGTGATGAGCTGCTGTCGGCGATCGGTGAGCTCGTGGAACGCAGCCAGATCGTCACACTCACGGGGTCGGGCGGGGTCGGCAAGACGCGGGCTGCATTGGAGTTCGCATGGCAGCAGGTGGCTGCGTTCGACGACGGCGTGTACTTCGTCGACCTCGCACCCATCTCGGACGAAGGTGCGGTAACTTCGGCGATCGCTGCGGCTTTGCCGATGGTGTCCACCGGCGGCATGTCGATGCTCGACGCGATCATCGATTGGGTAGCCGGCCGTCGGCTGCTCATCGTGCTCGACAACTGTGAACACCTCCTCGACGACGTGACCGTCACCATGAAGAAGGTCCTGTCGAGATGCAGCCGGCTCCAGGTGGTGGCAACCAGCCGGGAACCGCTCGGCCTTGATGGCGAACGAGTACATCGGGTGCCCTCACTCGATGTCCTCGGCGACGCAGTGACACTGTTCTGCGAGCGGGCGACCGAGGCCGACTCGTCGTTTGCCGCCGATGGCCGTGAAGACGTTCTGAAGACGATCTGCGCCCGCTTGGACGGCATCCCGCTGGCCATCGAGTTGGCTGCTGCCCGGATGCGTTCCCTGGCGCCCGACGAGCTGCTCGAACGGCTACAGGATCGGTTCCGCCTGTTACGCGGCAGCGGCCGCGGCGCACTCGAACGTCACCAGACGCTGCGCGCAACCGTGTCGTGGTCGTATCAGCTGCTGACCGTCGATGAACAGCTGCTGTTCGATCGGCTGTCGGTGTTCTCGGGTGGCTTCACGCTGAGCGCCGCGGAGAACGTGTGTGGTTCGGCGCCTCTCGCAGAGATGGACGTGGTCGATCTGCTGGACCAACTGGTCGACAAGTCGATGGCGGTCGCCGACCGGCACGCCACGTCGACCCGCTACCGCCTGCTGGAGACCCTGCGCCAGTACGGCGAAGAACAGCTCGATGACCGCGGCGAGACCAGCGTCCTGCGCGATCACCATCAGCAGCACTTTCTCCGGGTTGCCACCGAGCTCGGCGCCCTGATGCACAGCGCCAGTGAAGTGGAAGCCAAAATGGCGATGGACGCCGAGTGGGACAACATACGCGCAGCTCACCAGTGGGCCCTGGCCGGTCGAAACGTAGAATGCGCCGCACGCATCGTGGCTGAGACCGAGCAGTTCGCATTCGGCTCGATGCGACACGAGCATTCGTCGTGGACCGCGCGCACGCTAGATCTCGCAGAGGAGACGGGCTCACCGTCCACGGTGTTGTACGCCGCTTCGGCCAATTGGGCCAACTTGGACGGGGAGGAGAAGAAGGCTCACCGCCTGGCCCTTCGCGGTATCGACGTGGCGCCGTTTCCCGAACACCAATCGACGGTGGGGTGCTGGGGGATGTTCGCAGGGGCTTCCCCACTGGTGCTGCAACAGTCACCGGCAGCACTCGACGCGTTCCGGCACATGCAAGCGGCCGTCGCACGCATCGACGATGTCGACACCGATTGGATGCCCCTCGTCGACCTAGTCGATGCGTCGATGCACGCCGACGCGGCGGCCACTGACACCTACCGACAGCAACTCCACAGGGTGGCAGAACGAGTGCGAGCTCCCACGCTCCTGATCATGTCGGTGGTCAACGACGGGCACGCACTCATCGACAGCGCCACCGTCGACGCACCCGACTATGCGACATCGCGCGTCCTCTACGAACGCGCATTGGAGATGGCTCAGGACGCGCATCACACCCAGTTCCAGACACAGGCCCTGCGCGCAATCGCCCTCACGGCGACGGGTTCGGGCACCGACGACGCGGTCGAACGCTGCTACGACGCACTTGATGCACTGTACGAAATCCGTTACTGGCAGAAGCTGTGGCAGGTCCTGGAGTCCGTCGCCCTCGCGCTCGCGAAGTGCGGTCGCACCGCCGACGCAGCCGTCGTCCTCGGCCATCTCGATGCCAACATGCCCGGTTACGGGTTGGAGGACGGCCTCGGCTTCCGCGACCTCGCTCGCTCACTCATCCTTGCCGATGGCGGGCACACGCAGGCCACCCAACGCGGCGCTCGACTTTCCGCGGAGGAACTGGTGACGGCTGCGCTCGGGTTTCTTTTGCCTGGCGGGGCGTGATCGGCCGCCGAAGTGATCGCCGCCGTGATATCAGCCGTCAAAGGCGGGCGAACAACCGTTGTGCCTGTTCGGCCGCCTTGGCGCGCACCTCGGTGGGGTCGACGCGGGTGGTCAGGCCGTCGCGTAGCAGAACCTCGCCATCGGCACTCACGATGTCGAGGGCACGCAGACCGGGCGTGAATGCAACGTGCCACGCGCTGTCCGCGTGGTCGTAGTTCCATTTGACGCGATCGTCACGCGCCTCGGGGAACAGGTCGTAGCCATTCTCCAACCACTGCCACACCGTGTCGGGCGAGGCGAGCACATCGTCCTCGCGCAGGCGCACGTAGGCGAGGCGCGCCTCCTCCAGCATGTCAGCGCCGATGCCGTCGGTCCCGAGCACGATTCGGTTCGAGCGCGCAGCGGGCCGCGCATAGCCCACCGAATTGTTCATGTTGCTTCGCGGGTTGTGAGCAATGGTGCCCGGCAGTTCGCGGTCCAGGTACACGCAATGCACGAGGTGCCAGTCATCGCTAGCAAGGTTCTGCAGGCGCTGGCCCGCGTCCGCGTCGTCGGGACCTTCGGCAACATGAATGTGCACTCCCACACCGATGTCGACAGCCGATGCGGCTGCCTTCTGGAGTGTGTCGTCCGAACACGTGAACGCGGCGTGCACACCCACCATGCCGCGGCCACCTGCGCGCAGGAACCGCTCGTTCTCCGCCAGCCCGCGACGGGCACCGTCGGGCCCATGGCGGTCGGTGATGCCGTACGCAAGATTGGTGCGCACCCCCACCTCTGCGCACGCGGCCGCGACGATGTCGAGGCTGCCCTCGATGCACGACGGCGACTCGTGATGGTCGACAATCGCAGTGGTACCGCACTGCAGCGCCTCGACAGCACCGAGCATGGACGACCAACGAATCATCTCTTCATCGAGCGCCACGTCGAGCCGCCACCACACCTGTTCCAGTATCTCGACGAACTTGGTGGGCTGCTGCGGTGGCGCAGGCATACCGCGGGCCAGCGTCGAGTACAGGTGGTGATGACTACACACCATGCCCGGAGTGGTCGCGCTCATCGGGTGCACCGTAGCGGTGTCACAGCGATGCGTACACGGCGTCGATCAGCGCACGGTTGCGAGTGCTCTGCCAACGAGGCACGACGTGGTTCATCACGTACCCGAATGCGAGTGCAGCGTCGAGGTCTGCGAAGCCGAGCGCACCGCCGGTTCCGAAGTGGCCGAAGCTGTGCGGGTTGCAACCCAGTGGCCGACGAGCCGAGGTGGGCACGAAGCCCAAGCCGAACGACACATCCTCGCCCAACACCGGGCACGGCCCGTCCGACTGCACGCGAGTGGCCTCCGCCAGCAGCCCCGGCGACAGCAGCCGGCCGGGCTCGATGATCGCCGAATACAGGCGTGCAAGACCGGCCGCCGTACCATGACCGTTCGTCGAAGGCACTTGCGCCGTCCGCCACTCGGGTGAGTTGACCACACCGTTGGACGAGTAGCCCGGCGGATTGAAGTAGCTCAGCATGGGAAGGCGAGCATCGCCCTCGATCGTGAACGGATCGATCGCACCCATCGGCACCGAGGGCGCCCAGATGACATTCGCGCAGCGCGTCTGCTCAGCGACGGACAGGCCGCAGTGCACATCCGCCCCGAGCGGCTCGGTCAGCCGTCGTAGTCGAGTGCCGGGCATCTCGCCCGTGACGCGGCGGACGATCTCACCCACCAGATGGCCGTAAGTGTTGGTGTGGTAGATGTGCCGCGAGCCGGGCTCGAACCAGGCATCGGTGGCAGCGAGAGCGGCCGCCATCCGCTCCCAGTTCCACAGATCGTCATCGGTGAGCCGCTCGCGAATTGCCGGCACCCCGGTGCGATGGCACAGCGCGTGCCGGATTGTTGCGCCCTGCTTGCCGCCGACCGCGAACTCCGGCCAGACGGACGCGATCGGATCGTCGAGCGCGACAGTGCCGTCTTCCACGAGTTGCAGCACCAGCAACGCCACGATCGCCTTGCCGACCGAGTAGAAGTTGACGAGAGTGTCGTGCTTCCACTCACGCGTGCGTGCCTCGTCCGCCCAACCGCCGACGAGGTCGATGACGGGCTCTCCGTCGCTCAACACGCAAATGGCAGCGCCAACGTCACCTCGGTCGGCGAAGTTGTCGGCGAAGGCGTCGCGTACCGCGCCGAAGCGCTCGTCGCAGTGACCACTGATCGGAACATCCATCTCCGCCAGCCTCTCATGCGCATTGCCTCGGCCTCGGCCTCGGGGTCAGGCCACCTCGTACCGATATGGTGCGGCCAACGACTTCCCCTGTCGAACCAGATCCGGCACTGCCGGAAACTCAGGGAGGCCTACTGTTGTGTCCATGCCCGTACCGATCGACGCCGACGACGAGGCGCCCGAATACGACTACCCGCATCTGCCCGGCGAAGAGCTGGACCCGCTGATGGAGTCCACTGTTCACTCCGCCTGGTGCCACCTGCTGGTCACCTCGGCCCGCCACACGCTGGCCGGCACCGATGCTGTGGTCTCCGGCAACACGCCGTTCGTGCCCGCCGGCCAGAAGTACCACACCGCCCCCGACCTGTTGGTCGTGCCCGGCTTGCGAGGCCGCGACTTCGGCCGCTATGTCGTCGACGAGCACGGCCATGTGCCGACTGTGTGCGTGGAGGTCGTGTCGCCGTCGAACACCTGGCCGCGACTAGAGCGCCGCTACCGCCGTTGGCTGGAAGTCGGTGTGCCCGAGGTCTACGCGCTCCACCCGCTGCAGCAGTCGGTCGACCGCATTGAGCTCGTCGACGACCACATCGTGCATCGCGACGCGATCGGCATCTACAGCGAGGGGATGCAGATGACGTTCACGATGATCGGTGATCGCCTGGGCTTGTGTTGCCCCGGCGGTCGTGCCGTGACCCTGGATGACGACCCGCTCGCCTGGATGGTCCAGGAACGCCAGCGGGCCGACACCGAGCGCGAACGCGGCGATGCAGAGCATGCACGCGCTGAGGCAGAGCATGCACGCGCCGACACCGAGCATGCACGCGCCGATGCGGCTGAGGCACATTCAGCGGCGCTGGAGGCTGAGCTGCAGCGGCGGGGCGGCAACTGACGGCGACCGATCTCAGTCGTTGGTGGTGGTGCGGCGCATCGGCAGTGTGTTGCGCCACTGACCATCGACCATGTGCAGCGCAGCCGCTACCGCTCCGCTGGTGGGAACGAGACCGATCTCACCGACGCCCTTGATGCCGTACGCCGACTTCGGCTGCGGCACTTCCACCAACTCGACTTCGATCGGCGGTACGTCCTTGGGCCGCAGGATGCCCAGGCTGCGCAGCGTCATGTTGGTGGGGAAACCGCGCTCGTCGCTGGGGAAGTCTTCGGTCAGCGCATATCCCAAGCCCATGTGCACCGAGCCCTCGATCTGGCCCTCGCACAGGCGTGGGTTGACGGCGCGACCGACGTCGTGGATCGCGACGACCTTCTCGATCGCTCCGGTGTCACGGTCAACGATGACAACTTGGGCGGCGAAACCGAAAGCGGAGTGGATGGTGGGATTGGGGACAGCTGGGTCGCCAAGCTTTTGAGTCCAATCGACCACGTGTTCTGCGTAGTGATCCACGTCCGGCGCACAATCTGCAGCGAGCGCGACGATGCACGCGTTCTGCACACTCGCGGCCACCATCAGGGTGCCGCGACTACCGGTGGTCTGGCCGAAACCGAGCGGACGAGTGGTGTCGACGATGACGTCGATGCGCGCCGGATCGATACCGAGCTCGGTGACCACTGTCTGCATGGCCACGGTGTGTACGCCCTGGCCCATTTCAGTGAAACCGTGGCGAACTTCCACCCGACCGTCCGCACTACGGAAGTGGACGACCGCGGCGCACACTTCGCGTAGCCCATTGCCAAGGCCCGAGTTCTTGAGACCAAGGCCCATGCCCACCGCCTTGCCAGCGGCCAGCGCCGAATCGATGTGCGGTTTCGCTCGGTCGAGGCACTCCTCGGCACCGCCGGCGCCGTCGTCCATGATCTGACCTGGGCCCCACACATCGCCGGGGCGAATCACGTTGCGCTTGCGCATCTCCCAGCCGCTGATTCCCGCCTGTTCGGCGAGCCGATCCATCACGCCCTCCATCGCGAACTGCGCCTGGTTGGCACCGAATCCACGAAAGGCGCCACACACCGGATTGTTGGTGCGCACAGCGGTGCAGTGAACGTCGATGTTGGGCACGAGGTACGGGCCGCTGGCGTGTCCGGCTGCGCGTTCGAGCACCTTCATGCCGACGCTGGCATAGGAGCCGCTGTCGCCGATACCGCGCACTCGCAGCGCAGTGAGCCTGCCGGTTGCATCGCAGGCGGCCCAGTACTCCATCCTGATCGGGTGACGCTTGGCGTGGACAAGAAAGCTTTCCTCACGCGACAGCGTGCACTTCACCGGGCGCTGCAACAGATGCGCGGCCAGCGCCGTCTGCCCCTGGTTGCTCATGTCCTCCTTGCCACCGAATGCACCGCCGTTGGACACCAGTTCGACGGTCACCGCCGTGGTGTCCACGCCGAGGATGGCCGCAATCTGGTCGCGGTCGTCCCACACGCCCTGGCCGCCCGAGTAGACGTGTAGCTGCCCCTCTGTGCCAGGCACCGCAAGGGTGCTTTCGGGCTCGAGAAAGGCATGTTCGATGCGCTGGGTGTTGAACACCTCGTGCACCACGTGCGCGCTGGTGGCCAAAGCATCGTCGACGTTGCCGCGCTCATAGGCGCTGATCGACAACAGGTTGTTCTTCGTGCCGAACACGGCAATCTCGGGGTCGTCGATTGCTGCGACCGGGTCGACGATGGGGCGCAGCACCTCGTACTCGACCCGCACCAGCTTCGCTGCTGTGCGAGCCTGCTGCTTGGTCTCGGCGACCACGATTGCGAGGACATCACCCGCGTACGACGTGCGTTGGCCCTCGCCGATGAACACCGGCCAGTCCTTGTAGATGATGCCGACGTACTGCGCGCCGGGCACATCGGCAGCGGTGAACACCGCGATGACTCCAGGTGCCGCGGCTGCGGCAGACGTGTCGATGCTCAGAATGTCGGCGCGGACATGTTCGGTCAGATGCAGGGCGCCGTGCAGCATCCCCGGCACGCGGATGTCGTCGACGTACCCGCGGTCGCCCATCGTCAGCTCAGCGGCTTCATACTTCGCTCCACTGGTACCGATACCGCCGGGTAGACCTGGGTCGACAACCTTGCCCTGCGCGACGGCCTCGATCGCGTCGAGCACCTTCACGTACCCGGTGCAGCGACACAGGTGCGCACCGAGATGGCGGGCCATGTCGTCGCGCTGAAGGTCGGCGCCCTTCTTGTCGATCTGCGCCTTCGCCCGCATCACGATGCCGGGAATGCAGAAGCCGCATTGCAGGCCACCACACGCGGCGAATGCATCGGAGAAGCGAGCGCGTTCGTCGGCATCCACGCCCTCCAACGTGGTGACGCTGCGACCGGCGACCTTGTCGACCGAGTAGGTGCACGAGATCTGCACCTTGCCGTCGATCATCACGGTACAGCAGCCGCACTGACCCTGCGGAGAGCATCCGTCCTTCGCGGAGGTGACATCCAACTCCTCGCGCAGCGCGGCGAGAAGATGTGGATGATCGGAACGCACCGAGACCGGAGCGCCGTTGAGGATGAACCCTGTCGTTGCGTCGGTGGTCGTCACGTTTTACATTTTGTCAAGGTCCGGCCCCGATTGCGAGGTTCTCGGAAAATGAAATGTTGCAAGTGTGCGCGGCGACGCGTCAGATGAGACGGATCAGGGCGGTGAGGCCGACCACGACGATGAGCCCCCGAAGGGCCTTCGGGTTCAGTCGGCGGCCGTACCTGGCACCGATCTGGGCGCCGATGGTGGAACCGACGGCGATGACACCGGCGACCTTCCAGTCGATGTTCGTCGTGGCGATGAACACCACGGCCGCAACCCCGTTGACCGTGAGCGCCAGCACATTCTTGGTTGCGTTGATGCGCTGCAGGGTTTCGTCGAGGAAAATTCCCAGGACAGCCATCAGGATGATGCCTTGCGCGGCACCGAAGTAGCCACCGTAGATACCGGCAGCCACCACCAGGGCTTGCAGACCCGGCGTGATGTCGCCGTGTTCAACACCGCCAGCGGCGCGTCGAGCCGCCAGCTTGCGAGAGATCGTCGGCCCCGCCACGACAAGGACGAGCGCGATCGCGACAAGGAACACGACCACCTTGTCGAACACATCACTGGGCAGGGTCAACAGGAGCGTGGACCCGGTGGCGGCGCCGAGAACCGACGCGGGAACCAGACGACGCAGTCGCGCCGACTGGCCACCGAGTTCGCGGCGGTAGCCGTACACACCCGAGATCGAGCCGGGCACGAGGCCCATGTTGTTCGAGACATTGGCCAACAGCGGCGGATAGCCCAGCGCGACCAGCGTGGGGAACGTGATGAGTGAGCCGGAGCCGACGATGGTGTTGATCGTGCCGGCACCCATGCCCGCGAAGAAGATGATGATTGCGTCAGTCAGCGACACACGTGCCTCAGTCCGGCAGCACCGCGCCGCGTTGCGACGTGATGCGACCATAGACCTCGGGACGGCGGTACTTGTCGAAGTCGAACAACGTGTCCTTGTACTTCGCGCACCAATCCAGGTCACAGCGGGCGACGATCACTTCATCGTCGCTCGTCAGTGTCTGGGCGACGATCTGCCCACTGGGCGCGACGATCATCGATTGGCACAGCGAGTCGACACCCTCCTCGACGCCACCCTTTGCCACCCCGACCACCCAGGTGCCGTTCTGGTAGGCGCCGCTCTGCATGACCAACGCATTGTGGAAGCCCTGCAGAATGTCTTGGCTGGGGTCTGGCACGTAGTGGATGGGCGTGTTGTAGCCGATCAGCACCAGCTCCACGCCTTGCAGGCCCATGACGCGATACGTCTCGGGCCAGCGACGATCGTTGCAGATGGCCATTCCGACGATTCCGCCAAACGCGCACGACACGCCGAAGCCATCGGGGCTGGGCTCGAAGTAATAGCGCTCCGCGTGTTGGAAGGGACGATCCGGCTCATGGTGCTCGTGACCAGGAATGTGCGTCTTGCGGTAGGTGGCCACGATGCTGCCGTCGCGCTCGACGAGTGTCTGCACGTTCCAACGATGCACCGTGCCATCGGACCGCTCGTCGAGGTGGGCGTAACCGAGGCAGAACCCGACGCCGAGGCGCTTGGCTTCATCGAACAGCGGCTGCGTCGCCGCGTTGGGCATGTTGCGCTCGTACCAGTGATCGGCCTGCGTGATGTCGTCGACGAACCACCGAGGGAAGAACGTGGTCAGCGCCAGTTCTGGGTACACCACCAGTTCGGCGCCCATCGCGTGCGCCTGATGCAGCATCGCGATCAGCCGGGCAACCACCTGCTCACGCGTCTGTTCCTTCTGCACGGGGCCCATCTGGGCAGCAGCGATGACGAGGTGGCGGGCCATTGCCGAAACGCTAACCGCCACACCCCATTCCGACTCGTCTGCACGGATCGACTCGGCCGCGGTGGTGCGTCTACGGTTCCGCGCATGGCTGCCGATACGCACAACATCACCGTCGAAGAGTTCGAAAGCAAAGCCCGCACGTTCCTGGAAGCAAACGCACCGCGCAAGGAATCCGACAAGAAGTTCGTGTGGGGCGAAGGCCCCGACATGGTGGCCGTCTTCGAGGAGAAGGATCGGGAGACCGAGTTGGCCGACGTAGCTGTCGCGTGCGACTGGCGGCGCAAGAAGTTCGAGGCCGGCTTTGGCTGGATCACTGGACCGACCGAGTACGGCGGTGCTGCGCTCACCAGCGCGCACGAGCGCGCGTACCAACGACTGGAAGGCCAGTTCGAAGTTGCCGGCCAGAGCCCATTCGTCATCGGTCTCGGCATGGTTGCGCCGACGATCCTCGCTCACGGTAGTGAGGTCGCCAAGGACCTCTATCTCGAGAAGATGTACCGCGCCGACATCGTCGGCTGCCAGCTGTTCAGCGAGCCTGGCGCCGGGAGCGACTTGGCCAGCCTGCAGACCAGGGCCGTGCGCGACGGCGAGGAATGGGTCATCACCGGCCAGAAGGTGTGGACCACCGGCGCCCAGTTCAGCGACCTTGGCGAAGTCATCGCCCGCACCGATGCCGACATGCCCAAGCACAAGGGACTCACCGGCTTCATCGTCGACATGCATGCGCCGGGCGTGGAGGTCCGGCCGCTGCGCCAGATGACCGGCGGCGCCAGCTTCAACGAGGTGTTCTTCAACGAAGTGCGCGTCCGCGACGACCATCGTCTCGGCGACGTCAACAACGGTTGGAACGTGGCGCTCACCACACTCATGAACGAGCGAGCTGCCATCGGTGCAGGCGGCGGGGGCAGCGGCATCAACATGTACACGCGTGTCACCGAGATGGTGCGTCACTTCGGGCTCGACAAGGACCCATTGGTCCGCAACGAGTTGGCCAACCTGCTGATTCATCAGAAGGTCGCCGGGTACAACAACCAGCGGGCCATGGACAAGATCAAGGCCGGCCAGTTGCCGGGGCCGGAGATGAGCATCGCCAAGCTCGCCGGCACGCTCAACAGCCTGCGGTTGTGTGACTTCGTGTCGAAGGTTCTCGGGCCGAAGCTGATCGCCGACACCGGCGAGTGGGGCACGTACGCATGGAGCGCGTTGATCCTTGGCACCCCCGGCGGCCGCATCGCCGGCGGTAGCGACGAGATCATGCGCAACATCGTTGGTGAGCGAGTACTGGGCCTGCCCAAGGACCTTGGCATCGACAGCAAGTCGCCCTTCAAGGACCTCAAGGTCGGCACTCAGAAGGACTGACCACAGCGTCGCATTCGTCGCCAGTTCATCTGCGCGACACTTTTGTGCATGGGGGCATTTCGAACGGACTGGGACACCGCCGCGAATCTGCGGTACGACGTGTGGACGACCACCAACGACGGGGAGGTCATCCCCGGCGTGCTGTCGCCGTTCACTGCCACCTTGTACAACGAGCTGGACTACCGCAGCATGGCGGCGCTGATGAAGCCCTACGCGACGGCGCATCGGGTGAAAGTCTTCAGGCCTCCCGTCGGCAACTTCTTCGGAGTCACCGCCGGCCGCCTCACCCTCAACGTCGGCTTTTCTGTTGCTGCGATGAGCTGCCTCGATCGCGACATCGCGACAGCGATGGCCGGCCAGTTCTTTCAAGGCAGCGACGACGCTCTGCGTTATCTCATCACTGCCCCGGCTGCAGAACTTGCTGCGACGATGGCGACTGCCACTGCCCAGCGCGAAGCAGCAGAGCTCGAGTCGCGGGAGGCCCAGGAAGACCTGTACGCCGACCGACTGAGCGGACAGGGTGCCATCGATCGCGACCTGCCACTCAAAGCTGCATGGAAGCGCTTCAACGACCTGATTCCGTCGACGCTGGAACTACTGAATCGCCACTTGATTGTGTCGACAGCGGCGGGCGAGATGTCAGTCCGGCTCGCTGGCGTGATCGGCGCTGGTGGGGGCGACCCGAACGCGATCATCGGTCTGTGCAGCGGCCTCGGCAACGTGGAGAGTTCGCTGCCCGCGCTGCGGCTGTACGACCTGGCGATCGTGGCGCGGCGATACGCAAGCGTGAAGAAGATTCTGCTGGCCGGCGACACGTCTGCGGTGGTCACCGCACTTGCTGCGCCGCCCGACAAGGGGTGGGAGGCGTTCGCCGACGAATTCGACGAGTTCATCCATCGCTACGGCTTTCGGGTGCAGGGCGAAGCGGACCCGACCGTTGAAGACTGGAGCGAGAACCCGACGTTCGTCATCTCACAGGTCCGCTCGATGATCGGACTGAAGCCCAATGAGTCACCGGCCGCACACCAGAAGGCTGCTGCTGCGTCACGTGTGAAGCTGGAGAAGTCGGTTCGCGCTGGACTGGCCGCCGAGATCCGTCCCGCATTCGATTCCGCTCTGGTCGAGGCGCAGCGGTTCACGGTCATGCGCGAACTGACGAAGGCTGTGTGGGTACTCGGCACCCGCCGCCTGCGGCCTCCCCTGTTGGCTGTCGCGGACGGCCTGGCTGCTGCCGGCCACATCCGCCGCGCGGACGACGTGCTGTACATGACGTACCGGGAGGTCGAAACACTGGCAAAGGGGAACACGATCGACGATCTCGTCGAGTTGGTGGCCTTGCGCAAGAAGCAGCGCAAGCAGGCGGAAGACTACACACTGCCCGACGCTTGGGTCGGGTCAGTCGTGCCGACAAAGCGGGCAAAGGTTGTCGCGACGAAGTCGCTGAGTGGCTTGGGCGTCAGCGGTGGCATTGCGACGGGGCGAGCGCGCATCATCCTCAACACCGAGGCGGCCTTCGAGCGCGAGATCGAACCGGGCGACATCCTGGTCGCACCGTTCACCGACACGCCATGGACCCCGCTGTTCATCCCGGCCGCCGCCATCGTCGTGGAGACCGGCGGCATGCTCTCCCACGCAGCCACCGTCGCCCGCGAGTTCGGCATCCCATGCGTCGTCCTCGTCCACGACGCAACAAGGATCATCACCGAGGGCGACACCATTGCAGTCGACGGAGCCGCCGGCACGGTCAGGATCGTGAAGCGCGTCTAGTCCCGTTTTGCGGTGGTGGTGTGCGTCGGGTAGCGCTGAGCGCTACCCGACGCACACAAACCAACGTGATTTCCGACCTATCGCACGGTCATACACCAGTCGACACGGCCGTGTGGAGGCCGTGCTCATTGGCCCAGCGGCCGACATCGCGGCCTTCCAGGGCCGCCGCCAACAGATCCGGAAAGGCATCAGGGGTGCAGGCGAACGACGGTACACCCAGCGCGGCAAACGTGGCAGCCTGCGCGTGGTCGAAGGCAGGGGCGCCTTCGTCGCTGAGCGCCAGCAGCACTACGACGCACACGCCTGCCTGCTGCAGCATTGCAATGCGATCGTGTAGCAGCGCCGAGTTGCCGCCTTCGAACAGATCGCTCACGAGCACCAGGACCGTGTCGGCCGGGCGCGTGATCAACTGCTGGCAGTAGCCGATCGCCTGGGCGATGTCGGTGCCGCCACCGAGCTGCACACCGAACAAGACCTCCACTGGGTCGTGCAGCAGTGGCGTCAGGTCTGCGACTGCGGTGTCGAAGGCAATCACACTGGTCCGCAACGCAGGCATCGAGGCAAGCACCGCCCCGAAGACCGATGCGTACACGACGCTGTCGGCCATGCTGCCCGACTGGTCGATGGCAACGATCACATCGCGTGACAAGCTGCGCTGACGGCGGCCGTACCCCACCAGTCGCTGGGGAATGACGGTGTGCTGGTCGGGAAGGTAGTGGCGCAAGTTGGCGTGGATGGTGCGGCCCCAATCGATGTCGCTGGGGCGTGGACGACGAGTGCGCTGCGAGCGCGCCAGCGCACCATGCACCGCCTGCTTCGTGCGCGACGCGAGCCGACGCTCGATCTGCTCGACGACCTGCGCTATCAGCAGACGGGCGGTCGCGCGTGTGGCGTCGGGCAACAGCTTGTTGAGCTCGACGAGCAGCGTGACGAGGTGCAGGTCTGGCTCGACCGCTCGCAGCATCTCGGGCTCGAGTAGCAGTTGACGCAGCTTCAATCGGTCAATGGCGTCGCGTTGCAGCACCTGCACCACGCTGCTCGGGAAGAAGTTACGAATATCGCCCAGCCAGCGCGCCACCGCGGGCGCCGACGAACCAAGGCCACCTGAACGCGCCCCTCCGCCACGACGACCGGGTCTCGCGTCGTACACCGCCGCGAGCGCCGCGTCGATACGCGCATCAATGCCGTCCAGTTGAAGACCGGTGACGCCCTGACCGGCACTGCCGGCGTCGCCCTCCTCCGTACCACCCAGCACCATCCGCCAGCGGCGCGACCGTTCGCCATCGCTGACGCGGCCCGGGAACTCGCTCACGAGGCAACCCCGAGCATCTGTCGCACGGTAGCGAGTGCCATGGCGGAGCGTTGCTCATCGACCTCGGCGCCGAACCCGATACCGGTGGCGGGCGCAAGATCGGCAAGCAGCAACCCAAGTTGACGACGCTCGGCCGGCTCGAAACCTCCAAAGGTTCGGCGCAGCAGCGGAACGGTCGCAACGAACGAGTCTGGGGCCAACGACGACACCCACGCGTCGATCACATCGAGTAGCTCGCGGTCGTGCACCAGCACCGTTCCACTTCCTGCGACGAAACCCTCCACGAACGATGCACCGACGGCTGGGGCGGTGCCGACCGACAACGCCCGCGACACGCGACTGCCGACCTGTGATCGCTTCCACGCACCGCCGTCGTGCAACAGCCGTGTGGCACGGCCCTGCACCAGACCGTGAACGTCACTGCGCTCGGCAATCAACGTCAGCACGGCTGGCCATTCGCCGCGACGGGCGTGATGGTCAGTGAGCGCGAGGGCAGCCTGCACACCTGCCAAGCGCTCGACCATCGCGGCGGCGGCGGCGTCATCCAACGAACGACAGGCCATCAGTGCACCGGCAAGCGCACGAATCACCAGACCGTCGAACACTCGTCGCAGTGCGGAGGCACCAGTGCCGCGCACGTCGCCGTAACGGAGCGCACGAGCGAGCGGTCCGAGCGTGTCGATGACCTGCACGACATCCGGGTCGTGGGCCGCCTGGGCTTCCACTCTGACGACCACCGGCTGCACGACATCGGGCAGGTCGGCGAGCAGCGCGTCGTCGAGAATCTGCACCAGGTCAGCGAGCGCTGTAGCGGCTGCGGCACGCTCCAGCAGCCGATGGGTGGCGGCAGCGGCGACCGTGGTGCCGTGCGCCGACAGCTCGATCACGCGGATCGTGAGCTCGGGCTCCCACCGCAACGCCCATGTCTCACGGAACGTCCCGCTGCTGCCGCGCCCCTCCTCCACCGAACCCCACGAGACACCGAGCGCGCGCAGTCTGTGGAGCAGCACCGACCGATTGCGACCGTTGGAAGCTCGTACATCCAGCTCGACAGTCTGCGCGTCGGCCGACGGCTTCAGCCGCACCTTGCGCTGCTGCGCAGCCACGTCACGCGCCAGCGGCACCTGCGGGGCATCGTCGGGCACCTCGCCAATGGCATCACCGATGACCAACTCGCGATCAATGAGAGCCAGCCCAGTGCTGCCGGCCATCACGGTGTCGGCGGCATCGAGCACCTCAGCCAAACCGGGCCGAGGTCGCAGACGCAGCGCGGCGAGAGCACCTGCGGTGCGGGTGGCCGCGATCAGGTGATCGGGGGACGCCGACAATCCACGCTCACGCAACAGCCGAGCGACCTCCACGAACCACCGGCTGAGACCTGCCGGGCCCGGGTGGCGGAACACGTGCGCGTACCAGCCCGGGCTGCGCACGCCGGCCCCGTAGCCCGTAGCGTTCGCCAAGCGACGGTGGGTCCACGGCACCCAACTGACGCCCACCTTCACCTTCGGCAGGCCGCGCAGCGTTCGAGCGTCGATGGTGGCGGGCGGCAGCGGTTGGTAGAGAGCAGGCACGTGCCACGCACCGCACACCACAGCGATGCGTTGGTGTCCATCGGCGAGGGCCTTACGAAGCGTCTGACGCATGAAGGCTTCCCGCTGTGCCTCCCCCGCCGACGCAGCCTCCCATCCGCCACGGACCGCCGCCATCGCCTCGGCAACGGCTTCGAACGCGTGAGCGCCGTCGCCACGGTGCTCGATCACGTCGTCCCACCAGCGCTCCGGGTCGGGGTCTCCAGCCGCGGCCGCCAGTGCGGCCAACGGGTCGCCCACCGGGTGCTCGGCCAGCCGCAGCTCGCCGTCCTCCGCACCGTGCCCCCGAGCCAAGGAATTCGCGAGCGGGAGGTCCATCGCCCGCACCGGCACGTCGTGAGCATGGGCCCACACGAACGCCTGCCACTCGGGACTGAACTCACCGAACGGCAAGAACGCGGCACGCTGCGGAGTGTCCACGACGTAGCCCAACAGCGCCACCGGAGGCACCAGCTGCTCGTGCCCCACCCACGCCAGCGCCACCTCGCAATCCGCAGGCAGCTCGACCAACACCACGGTCGGCTGCAGTTCGTCGAGAGCGCGCACCACCGACCGAGCAGACCCGGGCCCGTGGTGACGAATCCCCAAGAGCCGCACCACCGGCGGGGCCGCTGCGCTCATGCCACCGCTGCGACGACGTCGGTCATTCCAAAGTCGTTGCCAACGAACAACAACGCCTCGTCAAGCTCCATCGCCAACGCATACGCGAAGCAGTCGCCAAAGTTGAGTCGAGCCGCGTGCCGGCCCCTTCCAAAACGCCGCCAGCCATCCAGCGCCACCACAGCGGTTTCGGCGGTCACCGGGCGAACCTCGACCCCGATCCTCAGCAACATCGCATCGAGCTGGGCGCGACCCAACAGACCGAGGCAAGATTCGACCGCCATGCAGGCTTCCACCAAGGTCACCGCACTGATTCGCCAGGGCTGAGCTTCCTCGAGACAGGTTTGCAGCGCTTCCCATCCGGGCTCACCCATCAGCACCGACACGAGCGCCGACGAGGCCACGACGCTCACGACGGCAACCCGTGCTCGTCATAACCAAGGATTTCGTCCTCGGTGCGATGATCGAGCACTGGCAACGCGTGAGCCGTCGCCAGGATGTCGTCGAGTGAGGTTCTTCGCGCGCGTACCCGACGCTCGTCCGCCAGTCGCCGCTGCAATGCCGTGATGACCGCATCGGTCAGTGATTCGCCGGTGAGTTCGGCCAGCTCGCGCGCCAATTGGTCAGCCGTATCGCTCTTTATACTCAGGGCCATTCTAGAAGTCTACCCAACTTTCTTCCTAGGTGTATGCCTCGTTCACAGTTCGCGACAGGCGTCGTAGAACTCGACCCATTCGGCTCGATCGCGTACGACGGCTTCCAGGTACTCGCGCCAGGCGACCTGGTCGTGCACCGGGTCCTTCACCACCGCGCCGATGATGCCGGCGGCCACATCGGCCGCGCTGAGCTGGCCGTTGCCGAAGTGCGCTGCAAGCGCAATGCCGTTGGTGACCACCGAGATTGCCTCGGCGGTCGACAGCGAGCCGGTGGGCACCTTCAGGCTGACCCGACCGTCCTCGGTGGCGCCGCTGCGCAGCTCACGGAAGATGGTGACGACCCGACGAATCTCCTCGTCGGCCGCTGGAACTGCGGGCAACCGCAGTGCCGTGCCAAGCTCCGCGACCCGCCGCTCGACAATAGCGACCTCCTCGTCGATGTCGGCCGGCAGCGGTAGCACCACCGTGTTGAACCGGCGGCGCAAGGCTGCGGACAGGTCGTTCACCCCACGGTCGCGGTCGTTGGCGGTGGCGATCACGTTGAAGCCGCTCACTGCCTGCATCTCGCCCCCCAGCTCAGGAATCGGCAAGGTCTTCTCACTCAGCACGGTGACGAGCGCATCCTGCACATCACTGGGCATGCGTGTCAGTTCCTCGACACGCGCAATTGCACCACGCTCCATCGCCCGATAGAGCGGGCTGGGCACCAACGCCCCGAGGCTTGGGCCTTCTGCCAGCAGCCGCGCATAGTTCCAGCCATAGCGCAACTGCTCCTCGGCGGTCCCCGCCGTACCCTGCACGAGCAAGGTGGAGTCGCCACTGATGGCTGCTGTCAGATGCTCGCTGAGCCACGTCTTCGCAGTGCCCGGCACACCGAGCAGCAGCAGTGCTCGGTCGGTGGCAAGTGTCGCGACCGCGATCTCCACGAGCCGACGCTGCCCCACATACTTCGGCGTCAGCACTGTGCCGTCGGCCAAGGTGCCACCCAACACGTAGGTGACAACTGCCCATGGCGAGAGCCTCCAGTTCGGTGGGCGCTCACGGTCATCGACTGCCGCGAGAGCGGCAAGTTCGTGGGCGAACTCCTGCTCGGCATGGGGGCGCAGGACGGTGGAGGGCGCGGTGGTTGTGGGCAGAGCGTCGGGGGACTTCATGCAAGCTCCAGTTCGGTGAGCATGTGATGGCGGAGATGGGCGAGGTCGGCCAGCGCGAACGCCAGCCCGATGGATGGTGACGACGGGTCGACGCGATCGATTGCCTGCGCGACGGCCGGCAACGACGACGGATCCATGCGAGCCAGCAGGTTGACGAGTACGGCCTTGTGCGCACGACCAAGCTCGGCCGATGACAGGCCGGCTGCCAGCGTGCGCGCCACCTGCGCCGGCGGCGCCGACAGCAGCGGCACGAGCTCGGGCACTATGGGAAGTTCCGGCAGCTCTGCCAGCAGCTCGACAACGGGGGGATGCTTGGCGGTGCAAGCAAGACGCGGCGACCACTCGATCATCCAGTGGCCCAGCGGCCCGGCTGCCACCATCGCACGCGCGTGGCGGTTTGCGTCGGTTCGGTGGCGCGCCAGCACGGGCGGAACCAGCTCGGGCGCCAGCCGGCGGCTGTTGCGCACGACAGCCAGCACCCACTCGTCCTCCAGCAGCGGCCAGTCGGCTACCACCCGTCGCCACGTCTTGGTTGCCGCCTGGGGCGTGGGCGGCCGCGGGTCGTGGGTTGGCGGTGCCACTGTTGCCACGGGCGCGCCCGGCAGCAAGCCGGCTCGGCGCACGACAGTGCACCCGGCGACCTGCTGCAGGAGTCGTTGCGACGGAGTGGGCCGTGGGTCGTCGGCGGCAAGGTCGGCGAGGCCGCCGGCGGGCGGCGTCGGTGGGTCGCGCCGATCTGTTCCGAGCAGAGCGACGGTGACCATCTCGTTCCAATAGTCGTTCATCAGCCGGCCGCCAGAAACGACGGGTCGGCGGTGGGCCCGAGGTCGATGACCCTGTCAGGGAGGTGCGCGGTGAGTGGCACCATTCCGTGCGGGGTCCACTCCACGGTGATGGGCACCGGCCTGCCCTCGCTACACGCCAACAAAGCACCGACGCCGGTAACTCCCTCCACGAGCGGTAGTGAGCCGCCATCATCGGTCAGTACCCAGCGCGCGCCCGCCCGGGCTGGCGCCGCCAACACGCACACCGGGTAGCGCTCGATCCACGGTTCCGCGGCGACGGCCGCGCCCACCTGCGCGCAGGCCTCAGCGATGGAACATCCGACGATGCCGGTCGCGGGGGCAGGGTCGCCGTGTCGACGGCCGACCAGCACCCGCAAGCCCAGTGCGCCTGGATAGCGGAACAGGTCGGCATGAACCTGTGTGCCCACCATCATCGACGCATCGAGGGTTTGCCCGTACGCTGCGAACGAGAGCATCATCGCCCAGCGGCCTGATGTTTGGCCGCGCAACCACAGACGCCGCACCTCGATGCGGTCCTCGCGCACGTCGCTGCGCCCCATCACCGCCCAGTGGTCGGTGTCTGGGACGCCCGCCAACACGTCGGCCTGGCGCACCTGCCAACCAATTGCGGCCGCGACCGAATCTGCCAGCGGCGGCGGCAGCGACCCCATCTGGCGACCTGCCGTAGCGAGCAGGTGAAGCGCCCCCAACTCGGACAGCACCTGCTGATGCCAATCCGGGTGGGCACCGACCACACCCGCAAGCCGTCGAACACGGTTGGCCAACCCGCCCACCTGCGCGTCGATGAGGCGCGCCGCCAGGTCGTCCCACGTGGAATAGCGGGCCAGCGCAGGGTCGGCCAACCCGGTCCGAACGCGGTCATCGAGCCAACGGTCGAGTTCTGCCAGGCCGGCAGCCATGCGAGCAACACGATTATCTCGACCGGCGTTGGGATCGCGGTCGGGGAAGATGGGCGGCGCAATCAGCCCCACATCGTCACCGTCGTCGGCCGACGGCACTGGCGCCGGCACAGCGACCACCTCGGGAACCTCCGCTGCCTGCTTTGCCGAATTCGCAACCGCACTGGCCACCACTGCTGCGGCGAAGGCCGGAGCTTCACCCTCGGCCACCTGACCGCGGGCCCACAGCAACAATAATGCGAGCGCGTGCTTGCACGGCAAGACCCGGCTGGGGCAACTGCACCGCACGGCCACTGCGACATGGTCGATCGCGCACTCGTACGGCTCGGCGCGGCCACCTGTGCAGCGCCCCCAGACGGCACGCTCGTCGCAGCCGGCGCCCACCCACCGGCTGGGGACGGCCAACGGCTGCGCGGCCGTGAGCGACGACGGCTTGGGCGCGAGCGCGAACACCTGCTCCGCCTGCCACCGTGCTGCCGCAGCCACCTCACTCATCACCGCCACGGTAGCCAGAGGGTGCGACACAGAAGTCCCGCCCGGCCCTTCAATGGAGGGTTCCGGCGACCTACGGCGGTGTTGGAGCCCTCCATTGGGGCTCTGACCCGTGCGGATGTGACGAATCGCCCTAACCATTGGGCAACCGGTCCCCGCCGCCCGGGAACCTGGCAATGACACTGAACGACCTATTGGTATGCGATTCATCTCCAGTTCAACCACTCGATCCACCCGTCAACTTGCAGGCGCTGCGTGCGCTGTCGGGTTGCTCACGCTGGCCCTTGGGTGCGGCGACGAGGAGAGCATCTCCGACACCACGGCGGCTGCCGCGACCGAGTCCACCACTGCAACCGACGAGATCACGCTGACGGGTCAGTGGGCGCGCACCAGCCCGATGATGGCCACCCTGGGCGCCGCGTACGTCACGATCACCAGCCCGATCGACGACAAGTTGCTCAGTGCCTCCGCCGACAGTTCCATCGCTGCCACCGTGGAGGTGCACGAGACGTACACGATCGAGCCAGGCTCCGACACGACAATGATGGGCTCCGACACGACAATGGTGGGGTCGGCAGACGGAGAAATGGGCATGCGTCCGGTTGAGTTCATTGTGCTGTCCGCCGGCACCGCCCTGGAGCTGAAGCCCGGTGGCTACCACATCATGTTGATCGACCTGGTCAAGCCGCTGGAGGTGGGCACCACTGTGCAGCTCACCCTCACCTTCGAAAAGGCTGGCGCAGTCACCATTGACGTGCCAGTTCTCAACGAAGCGCCGTAGCCGTGAGGCCGTCGCGCCCGGTTGCTCGCCTCGCCACCGGCGTGGCTATTGGGCTCTTGCTGGTGAGCGCCTGTTCGCACTCGCAGAACGCCTCCGTCGCCGACGTTCCATTCACAGGAGCCGACGGTTCGGTGACGTCGGTAGCTGACTTCGCTGGGAGACCGTTGGTCCTCAATATGTGGGCCACATACTGCGTCCCATGCGCGAAGGAGATGCCAGCGCTCGACGAGATCGCCACCGAGTTCGCCGACGAGGTGAACGTCATTGGCGTCAACGTGTTCGACACACCGCAAAAAGCGGCGGCGTTCGCACGCGAACTCGGTGTCGGCTACTCCCAGTTCAGCGACCCCGATGGCGCACTCTCCACGGCACTCGCTGTCACTGGCCTGCCTGCCACCGCCTTCTTCGATGCCAACGGCACGCTGCTCGATGTGCACCAGGGTGCATACACCGCCGCAGAACTACGCGACGCGATCACAACCCACCGACTCACCGGCTCCGAAGGGACCGAAACCTCATGATCACTTTCCACCGAATGGCACTCCTCAGCATTGGCACGTTGCTTCTCGCAGCGTGCGGGGACGAGGCTTCTCCGAAGGTGCTGAGCGGATACGAACTCGACCCGGCCCCCGTCGTCGGTTCTGTAAGTCTTCCAGACACGACCAACGGCGATGCCGACTTTGCCATGCAAGCCGAGGACGGGCGACTGCTGATCGTGTACTTCGGGTATACGCAATGCCCCGACGTGTGCCCCACCACGTTGGCCGAGGTGAAGAAGGCATTGAAGGAGATGGGGAGCGGGGCAGACCGGGTGGATGTGGCGATGGCCACCATCGACCCGAACCGCGACGCCGACGACATCATCAGTGGATACGTGCAGAGCTTCATCCCTGGCGCACACGCACTCCGCACGGAAGATCCAGACGAGCTGAGGGCTGCCGCGGATGCGTTCGGCGTCAGCTACTCGGTCACCCCGACCGCAGACGGCAAATTCGAAGTGACCCATAGCGCCGCAATGTACGTGGTCGACTCCACCGGCACTGTGGTGGTCACCTGGCCCTTCGGGATCAACGCCGAGGCAATCGCAACGGATCTCGAGATCCTCCTCGATCGCAGCCCGTCATGAGACGCCGGCAGTTCTTCGCTTCGCTCGCGGGCGCGCTCGCCATGCTGACAATTGCAAGCTGCGGTGCCGAACGGACGAATGCTGTCGAGACCCGGCCACTGGGGGCCGACGAGCGAGTCACGTATGAATACATCGTGCCGCTGGGCACGGGTGACCGTCTCGACAGCGGCGAAAGGATCGAGCTGATGCCACAACGACTCACGGTCAAGGTCGGCGAATCCATGCGAATAGTCAACGATGACGTGCGGGGCTACATGATCGGACCGTTCAATGTCGCCGCCGGTCAGCGCCTGGCGATGCGCTTCACCCACCCGGGCACGTTGCAGGGCGAATGCCTGGTCAACCCTGGCGGCGAGTTCTTGATCGAGGTGGTCAAGTGAATCGCAGCGAGGCCGTGTACACGGGCGGTCTGGTCCCGGTACCCTCCGGTCATGGCCTGGGGCAACGATTCAGCTGATCCACGACTGCACGGCACCAACATTGCCGACAGCGTCATCGACACCATCGGCAACACGCCACTGGTGCGCTTGAAGCGCATCAGCGAGATCCACGGCATCACCTGCGTGTTGGCGATGAAGATGGAGACCACCAACCCGGGCGGATCTGCGAAAGACCGTCCGGCGCTTGAAATGATCCTCGCCGCCGAGCAATCCGGCGAGCTGCAGCCGGGTGGCACCATCGTGGAGCCGACCAGTGGCAACACCGGTGTGGGGCTGGCAATCGTGGCAGCCCAGCGCGGCTACAAGTGCGTGTTCGTGATGACCGACAAGGTCGCACCGGAGAAGGTCAGCCTGCTGCGCGCCTACGGCGCCGAGGTCGTGGTCTGCCCGGTCGCGGTGCCACCGGAAGACCCCACCAGCTACTACAAGGTTGCCGAGCGGCTCACCGTCGAACGCAATGCGTTTCGCCCCAACCAGTACGCCAACCCCAACAACCCGCTGGCGCACGAGAAGACCACCGGGCCCGAGCTGTGGGCGCAGACGGGTGGGCGCATCACCCACTTCGTCGCAGGAGCGGGCACCTGCGGCACCATCAGCGGTACGGCCCGCTACCTGAAGGCGCTGAACCCCGCGATCAAGATCGTTGCCGGCGACCCGGACGCCTCCGTGTTCAGCGGCGGCTCAGGTCGACCATACCTGGTCGAGGGTGTCGGCGAGGACTTCTATCCCGCCGCGTGGGCGCCCGAGCTCTACGACGAAGTGATCCCGATCACCGATGAGGAGAGCTTCCTCACTGCCCGCCAAGTCAGTCGCGAGGAAGGCATTCTCATCGGCGGCTCCGGTGGGATGGCGGTGGCAACTGCCATCCGCGTCGCGAAGGCTGCAGGTCCGGACGACATCGTCGTCGTCCTCAACCCCGACAGTGGCCGCGGGTATCTGTCGCGCGTGTTCGACGACCAGTGGATGGCCAACTTCGGTTTCTTGCGCGAGTGCGACGAGTGCATCGCTGCCGTGTTGGACGCCCGCGGAGACACGCCGTCGCTGCTCTACGTCAATCCGACGACGAGCGTGCGCGACACCATCGAGTTGATGCGCGCGAACGGCATCAGCCAGCTACCGGTGTGCAAGAACACTCCCCCGTTCGCTGCCGCTGAGGTGGCAGGTGCCGTTGATGAGCTCGCTCTCATGGAAGCCGTCTTCCACGATGCCACCGTGCTGGACTCGGCGGTCGAAGACATCATGGGGTCGAAGCTGCCCACCATCGGCGCCGGCCAGAAGGTGGAGCTGGCGGTGGCGATGTTGGATGTCTCGCCGGCGTTGCTGGTGTTGTCGGGTGGCCGCCCGCTGAGCGTGCTCACCCGATCCGATCTTCTGAGCTACTTCGAGGTGTTGAGCAATGGGTGAGTTCGAGCAGCAATCCACATGGGGCTTCGAGACGGCGGCCGTTCATGCCGGCCAGGACCCCGACCCGGTGACCGGTGCGGTCGTGACGCCGATCAGCCTCAGTACCACGTTCCAGCAGGCGCAGGTCGGCCAGCACCGTGGCTACGAGTACAGCCGCAGCGGCAATCCCACGCGCACCGCGTACGAAACGCAAGTGGCGGCGCTCGAAGGCGCCGCACACGGTCTTGCATTCGCCAGTGGTCTGGCGGCCGAGGACAACGTCCTGCGCCTGCTTGCTAGCGGCGAGCGCGTGCTGTTGGGCAACGATGCGTACGGTGGCACGTACCGCCTGATCAGCAAGGTGCACACCCAGCTGCCGTGGACTGCGGTCGACTTGCTCGACGTCGACGGTCTCGCAGCCGCGTGGCCGGCCGACACGAAGTTGATCTGGCTCGAGACCCCCACCAACCCGATGTTGCGCTGCTTCGACATCGAGGCCATCGCCGCGCTCGCCCACTCGCGAGGAGCGATGGTGGTGGTCGACAACACGTTCGCCACGCCCTACCTGCAGCAGCCGTTGGCGTTGGGTGCCGACGTGGTGGTGCATTCAGCGACCAAGTACCTCGGTGGCCACAGCGACGTTGTTGGCGGCTTCCTGGCGCTCGACGACGAGGAGCTGACCCAGCGGCTGCGGTACACGCAGAATGCGGCTGGCGCGGTGCCTGCGCCGTTCGACTGCTACATGGCGTTGCGCGGGGTCAAGACACTGGCAATCCGGATGGAGCGCCACTGCTCGAACGCACGCGCCGTGGTGGATCTACTGATCGGCCATCCGGCCGTCGAGCATGTGCTCTACCCGCAGCTCCCCGACCACCCGGGCCATGCCGCGGCCGCAAAGCAGATGCGCGACTTCGGTGGCATGGTCAGCTTCACGTTGCGCGCCGGGCAGGAAGCGGCGCTGCGAGTGGCCGCGGCCACCGAGTTGTTCACGCTGGGCGAAAGCCTCGGCGCGGTCGAGAGCCTCATCGAACACCCCGGCCAGATGACCCATGCCTCCGCCGCCGGCTCGCCGCTGGAGGTACCCGACAACCTGTTGCGCCTGTCCGTCGGCATCGAAACCGCCGCCGACCTCATCGCCGACCTGGAACAAGCCCTCACCCACGCGTGAGAAGTAGTTCGGGAACGAACTTTGAATTCGATGTTCGCTACGTAGCGACCATTGAATTCACGATTCCGCACGATCGAGCGTCAGAAGAGCGATGTTTGATTGGTGCGAAGGTCGAAGGGAACGACCCTCGGCACGCCGGGCCACGGCACGTAGTGATCCATGAACACCCAACTGCGGCGGTGAATGGCTGACGGACCGTAGCCCTGCAGCGCCGCCTTGTGCAGCGGGCACGGATAGCCCTTGTTGGTCTCGAAGCTCCACTGCGGATAGTGCTGCGCAGCCTCGCGCATGATGCGGTCGCGGGTCACCTTCGCCAAGATGCTGGCCGCCGCCACCGACAGGCAAATGCGGTCGGCCTTCACCCGCATCTCCACATAGGGCACGTGCGGCGACACGAAGTTCCACTTACCATCCACCACCGCCGCGTCGGGCGGCACACTCAGCGTCTCGAGCGCGCGTCGGGTGGCCAGCCGTTGCGCGGCTGCCATGCCCAACTCGTCGCACTCTTCCTGGCTGGCCCCGCCAACGGCCCACGCATCGCACCAGTCCGCGATGCGGTCGAAGAGGAACTCGCGATTGTTCTCCGTCAGCATCTTCGAATCGCGCACGCCATTGACACGTTTGTCGCGCGGCAAGATCGCTGCCCCGACCATCAAGGGGCCGGCCCATGCGCCGCGGCCCACTTCGTCGATACCGACGATGACGTCATGCCCGGCCGCCCACAGCTCCTTCTCCATCTGGCGAGTGGGAGCGCGACCGGCCATCAGATCAAGACGATGGCAGCTGGGCCGGCGGCGACCTCGCCGACGCGCCACCAACCTTCGCTCATTGACGCCACGGCCGACGGATGAACTGCCGCCAGTAGACCGCCAGAAGTTTGTGGGTCCATGCACAGCGCCTCGCCGGCACCACTGGCCGTGCTGCGCACATGGTCGGCGACGTACTCACGATTGCGCGGGTCGCCACCCGTGCGCACTCCGCGCTCGGCGGCCTCACGCGCACCCGGGTAGGCCACGATGCCATCGGTGTCGACGATCACTTTCACGCCACTGCGCTCGGCCATCTCCCAGCCGTGACCGGCGAGGCCGTAGCCAGTCACGTCGGTGACAGCGTGCACGGCCGCACCCAACGCCTGCAGCTCCTCCGACGCTGCCCGATTCAGACGGCGCATCCCCGCGATTGCAGCAGCCTTGTCCGACGCCGAACCGCCGGCGAGCGCAAGAGCGGTACCGATGGGCTTGCTGAGCACCAAGACATCGCCGGGTTGCGCGCCACCCTTGCGGAACACACGGTCGGGGTGCACGACACCCTGTACTGCGAGCCCAAAGATCGGCTCCGGGTTACGAATGGTGTGGCCGCCGGCAATGGTGCCGCCGGCTTCGGCGACAACCGCTGCAGCCGCATCGAAGATGGCAACGATGGCCTCGCGCGGAAAGTGCTCCGGGAAGGCGGCGATGTTGACCGCGATGACCACGCGACCACCCATCGCGAACACATCACTGCAGGCGTTGGCCGCGGCAATGGCACCGAAGTCGGCAGGATGGTCGACCAGCGGCGGGAAGAAGTCGGTGGTGCTGACCAGGGCAACGTCGGGTGCCACCTGATAGATCGCCGCATCATCGAACGGCGCAAGGCCCACCAGTAGCGAGGGGTCGGCACCGGAAGGCATGTCGCGGACCAGGTCGGTGAGCAGCGATGCCCCCCACTTGGCAGCGCAACCGCCGCACGACGTCCACTCGGTCAGTTTCAGATCGGAGAAATCGTGCTCTAGGGTCGACACGCCGCCAGCCTACGGTGTGGCCCATGCACTCCATCGGGCCATACAACTTCACCGAGACCGACGCTCGACGAACGGTTGCCAACCTGGACGACGTCTGGGCGCTCTATGCGCAGGGTCGTGACGCGACGGTCTTGGACTCCATCTACCCGACCCTCACCGGCGACCTGGCCACCGACGTGAACCTGGTGTGGGCCGCATGGACGGCGGCCGGCCCGGCCCTGCGCGCTGCCGGGCAACTGCCGGCACGCACTGACGGCACGGTCGCGCAGCTCAATCTGTCCCGGGGCGGCCTCCCCAAGACACCGGTCGAGCAAGTTGCCGTCGAGTGGCGCGGCGTCGTTGGGGACCGACAGGCGACTCGCGTTCATCACGGCCGGCCGTGGCAGGCACTCTGCCTGTGGAGCACCGAAGTCATCGAAGCATTTCACGCCGAAGGACACCTGATCGCACCTGGGCTCGCCGGCGAGAACATCACCCTCTCCGGTCTGCCGTGGGCGGATGTCCGCGCCGGCGTGCGCCTGCGCATCGGCGAGGTGTTGTGTGAGATCAGCGCCTACGCGCTGCCGTGCTTTCAGAACAAGCCGTGGTTCAGGGGCGGCGAGTTCGAGGTGATGCACCACACACGCGGCGACGTGAGCCGCGTGTACGCCACTGTCCTGGAACCGGGCGCCATCACAGTTGGGCAACCGGCGATCCTCGAGCCGTAGCGCTGGTCGACAGAGCCACGTGGGCCGACGGAGGGGTGGGAACCCAGCCTTCCTCAGCAATCACGTGGGCGGTTGCCTCGGCAATACCTTTGCGCACGAGACCAAGACCGCTGAGCCCGGGGAGCGCATCAATGCGATCCTCCACGTTCTCGACGAGTTGAAGGCCATCGCCGGCACCGAACAGGTAGGCGGCGGCGAATGACGTCTCGATCTTGGGCACGTCGCCACTGCCGACCACGGCCCACTCGTGTTCGAGAAACCACTTCGTGACGCGCTGCGCCTTGCGGTCGTTCTCCAGCATGTCGCGCGCGTAGCTGGCGTAGTAGGCGGCGTGGCGACCCTCCTGACGCATGATGCGCCCCAACAGTTCGGTCAGAACCGGATGGTCAGCAATCTGCGCGAGGCGGTTGTAGGCGGCGTTCGCCGTCCACTCATTGATGGCGCCCCACGTCATGTGAACGGCGGGGAACTTACGAACGCCATGACCAAGCGCCCAGAAGATGACCGGACTCCAGAACAGATAGCGCTTGTTGAACCTGCGCATCTCGATCAAGCGGGTGTCGTGCGCCGGCCAATCGTGTGCGGCCAGCACGCGACCGAGTGCCTGGCCGTGCCAGTACTCCTCGTAGTTCCACAGCGTCAGGAAGGCGGTGAACTGGGGGTCCTTCCAGGCGGGCATCAGCAGCAGTTCGCGGGTGTACAGCACCGTCTGGTACTCGATGTCGTGCATGTACGAGAGGCAGCGCAGGACGTCGGGGTGCAACGGCTCGCGACGGAAGGCATCGAAGTCGATGTCGTCGGTCTTGAGTCGACCACCCTGCTCTTGAAACTTCTCGATGGAGATTGCCATGCCAATCCTTCGTTACGGAAGGCCGTTCGGATCGTGGCGACCTTACCGCATACTTGACAAGTGACCTCCCCGACATTTCGAGCCATCGCCTTCAGCGGCAGCCTGCGCACCGGCAGTTCCAACACCGCACTTATCCGGCTTGCACAGCGGATGGCACCCCCCGAGCTCACCATCGCGATCATCGATTGGGTCGATCAGCTGCCGTGGATGAACCCTGATCTGGAAACAGACCCGCCGGAGATCGTGCAGCGGTGGTGGAACACATTGCGCGGTGCAGATGCACTCATCATCGGTATGCCCGAGTACAACGGCACGCCGACTGCGCTCGCGAAGAACGCCATCGACTGGGCAACCCGCCCACCCTCGGACCGTGCCATCGCCGGCACCGCAGTTGCGTTCCTCAGCGCCGCGGGCCGCTCTGGCGGGCAGAACTCACAGAACAGCGTCACGCCGGTGCTCGGCTTCATGGGTGCGTCGATCATCGAGGAGCCGCCGGTGAGATTGTCGATGGTCGGCGACCGTCTGGATGCCGACGGCAACACCGACGACCCGGAGATCATCGATGCTGTTGCCGGAAAGCTGCGGGCGATCGTCGACGCGCTCTCGCTGCGCGACGCCGCACCCGAGGCCTGAGACTCGACCCGCCTAGACGTCTGTGAGGTCGGTCGTTGCAGCGTCGTCGAATCCGAACGCGAGGTATTCGCGTCTGCATGGCCGGCCGGTCAGCGCCCACACCAGCGGAGCCGCATCTGACCGCAGCGCGACGATCATCGAGGCGGTGGTCGCCTCCACCCCGTCCACGTGCATGCACACGCTCCAGCCGCGCTCGCCACATGAGTCGTGCGAGCGCAGGTGGGCTTGCATCGCGGCAACCGTCACTGGGCGCTGGGTGAGCATGCGTTGCGACGCGTGCCAGCGAGGGTCGACCAGTCGTTCGACAGGTTGACGGGGATGGCGGTGGATCGCATCGAATGCAGGGATCGTGGTTCGGTTGGAGATCGCTCGTGCGTCCACGACTTCTTCCACCGCCCAGTGGCTCCCACTGGTATCGATCACGAACGCCGTGCCGGCCGATGTCACCAGGAACGAGTTCCAATACGCTCGACCACCGGGCACGAGGGCCAGGTCGTGGCCGCTGCCACCTTGGCCGTAACGCTCCAGCATGGACGTGATGACGTCGACGGCAGCGGCGGCGCCGGTTGCTCGTTCAAGTGCCAATCGAACAAGGTCCATGCCGGTCAGCCCGTTCGCCGCACCACGTGGATCGAGGGTGGTGTACACCGTGGTGTTGCCGATGGCGACGCCGGCTTCGTTCACCCCGTGCTCGGCACCCCAACCCCACGCTGGTCGCGAGAGGACGCAACCGAGTGTGTCGGTGGCGTGTGCATCGACGTCGATGTGAGTGGCGCGCAGCGAGCCGTTGTCGCGACGCGGAGCCGACCAATGCACCACCTGTTGTTCGGCGGGTGGGCGATCGCTGTTCTTGGCGAACAGTGTGAATGGGCCGCCGGTCGCCTGAGTCATGGCGACGAGGCAGTCGCACATCAGCTGAAGGACTCGCCCTCACCCGGCACACGAGGGGCGATGTCCGGTGCGCTGTCTGGTGCGATGTCGACACGTGGATCGTCCTCGGCCTGAGCGACCGGCACGAGGTCCGCTGGCTGCGACCACAAGGCTTCACCCTTCACGTCGTTGGTCTGCCAGCCAGGCGCGATTGCGGGCGAGGAGAGCGTCACCGGCTGGCCGCTCTGCTCCCAGAGCACGGCTGGACGTTCGCCGTGCCAACGCACCGCGAACGAGACCGAGCCCAGTGCACCGGTGGGCACGCCGTAGACCTCGAAGTTGTTGCCCCCCCAGCCGGAAGGCATGCCGCTGGGCAGCAGTCGACCGCCGTTCGTATGCACGTCGACGATCAGCCGCTCGGCCCACGTGATGAAGTACGCGCATTCGCCGGGAGTGTCTGCAGGCAACACGTGCGAGGGGGCAAGGCGGCTGCTGAGTGTGCGTAGATCGCGGCGAGCGCGTTTCTCGCCGGCCACCGCCAACACATGGTCGGCAGCGTCGAGCGCGGCAGCAAGCGCCCAGTTCGGCTCGGCCGATTTCGCAGCCAGCTCCAACGCGTGTGCCAGGTCCGGAATCCACTCAGTTGCCTTCTCACCCATGCGCACCAGTTGGCCGACGCCGAGCAGAAAGCCCACAGGATCGTTGTCCGGGTGTTCCGGGCCCACCAGTGCCAGTTCGCAGCGTTCGGCGACGAAGCGCTCACTGAGCGCCGCGTCGGGCAGCAGCAGTCGGCTGGCTCGTTCCACGGTCGCGGTCCACCCACGCGCGACGCCAGCGGCAGTGGGCACGCCGCCTTGCAGCGTTCCAGCGCCACTGCCATCGTGTGCCAGCGCGACCGTCAGGGTTGAGTGATGGCCCACGGGGAACGCCACGCTGCCAGCGGGCAACATGATGCCTTCGATGGGCGCCGTCGGCGGACGCGGCGACTGCAGCGCACCGTGTGTGAACGCGACGGCAATGGGCAGCGGCGACTCGTTCTCCACCTCGATGATGGTGAGTCCACCGCGATCGGGAACCGAGTACACGCGTTGCACAGCATCGCCATCCGGAATACGCACGCGTGTCTCCACCACGGCAGTGCCGTCGATTCGACGTTGACGAACAGCGGCCTCACGCTGCGGGCTGTGCCAACGGTCGTCGGCCGCAATGTGCCAGTCGAGCGGCGCACCGCCGTCCCACGGCTCGATGCCGCCCCACGGCGTGACGGTGGCGCGCCAACCGCCACCGGTGACGCCGGTCGTCACCCCGGGGGTGATACCGCCGGGCGTGCCACCGAAATCCATGTCGTTGCTCATTCCATCTCGCTCTTGCGGGTGCGCTGCATCAACGAACCCAGGGCCTCTCGCGCCGGAAGGCCGTGATGACATACGGCCACCACCTGCTCTGCAATCGGCATGTCCACTCCGTAGCGGCGAGCAAGTTCGAGCACGCTCGGCGAGCTCTTCACACCCTCGGCAACCATGCTCATTCCTGCCAACACTTCTTCGATCGACTTTCCACGGCCCAACTCGAGCCCGACCATGTTGTTGCGACTTTGCTTCGACGAGCAGGTTGCGATCAGGTCACCCATTCCGGCCAGCCCGGCAAACGTACCGGCGTGCCCTCCCATCGCGATACCCAACCGCGTCATCTCCGCAAGACCGCGAGTGATGATGGTTGCCCGCGTGTTGTCGCCGAAGCCCATCCCCTCGGCCATTCCGGCCGCGATGGCGATCACGTTCTTGACGACACCGCTGACCTCGCAACCAACGACGTCGCTGTTGGTGTAGATGCGCAGCGTGGGGCGACCGAAGATGCGCTGCAGCTCGGCCGCGATGTCTGTGTTGTCGATGGCAACCACGCTGGCTGCGGGCTGGCCACTGAGAATCTCCTTGGCCAAGTTGGGGCCGGTGAGCACTGCGACCGGGTGGCCCGGCATCTCGTCGCGGATGACCTCGCTCATGCGCTTGCGAGAGTTGCGTTCCAAGCCCTTTGCGAGGCTGACCACCGGCACCCAGGGTCGTAACGATCGAGCTGCCTCTGCGGCAACCTCGCGAAACCCGTGTGAGGGCACCGCCATGACGACGACGTCGGCGCCGACGATGGCCTCCTCGAGGGAAGCGGTTGCGTACAAATCTGCCGGCAGTTCGAACTGCGGTAGGTAGTCGGCGTTCACATGATCGCGAGTGATCGACTCTGCCAGCGCCGGCCGGCGCGCCCACAACACCGTCGGCGTATTCGCGGAGGCGAGCGCGGCAACCGTCGTCCCCCACGAGCCGGCCCCGATGACCGCGACATTGATCGACATGCGCACAGCGTAGGCCGTACCGGGTCCAGCCACGGTAGTCTCGGCGGCGTCTGCGCCCTCTACGCTGCACGTGTGAATGCTGTCGTCCTCGTGCCGGTGAAGGCGTTCGCCGATGCCAAGGCCAGGCTCAGCCCGGTGCTCTCCCCCACCGAGCGCGAGGCGCTGGCGCGCTGGACGGGCGAGCGCGTTCTTGCAGCCGCCGGCGAGCTACCGGTGTTCATTGCCTGCGACAGCGAGTCAGTTGCCGAGTGGGCCACTGCTCACGCGGCAACCGTGTTGTGGCATCCAGGCGTGGGCCTCAACGCTGCAGTCAACAACAGCGTCGCCGACCTTCGTCAGCAGGGCGTCGATCACGTGGTGGTTGCTCATGGCGATCTACCGCGAGCCACCAACTTGGCCAGCATCATCACCGTCGGCACCCTCATGCTCGTGCCCGATGCCCGCGACGACGGCACCAACGTGGCTGCATTGCCCACCTCGTTCGACTTCGAGTTCGAGTACGGTGCCGGTTCGTTCCACCGACACCTCACGCGAGCTGTCGCTGCCGGCCTGTGCGTCGGCATCCGCCGCGACGCCTTGCTGGCACTCGACATCGACACCCCATCCGATCTGACGCACCCGCTGGTGCAGGAGGTGCTGCCCGCATGGCTGCCAACGAACCGGGTCAGCCCGACCCATCGCCTTCGCTGACGACCTACGACCTCCCCACACCGTCGTCGGCGCTCGCTATCGGGGCACACCCGGACGACGTTGAATTCGGCTGTGGCGCGACGCTGGCCAAATGGGCGGCCGCTGGTTGCGTCGTGCACCATTTGGTGCTGACGGACGGATCGAAGGGCACGTGGAACCCAGATGCCGACGTGCCCGCGCTGATCGCTGCGCGACAGACCGAACAACGCGACGCAGCGCGACGGCTTTCGGGGACCAACGCCGGCGAGGTCGTGTTCCTCGGCCAGGTCGACGGCGAGTTGTCGAACAGCCTCGCGCTACGGGGCGAGGTGGCCCGGGTCATCCGAATGCTGCGACCGAAGGCAATCCTGGCGCACGACCCGTGGAAGCACTACCGGCTGCATCCCGACCATCGCGAAGCAGGGCTGCTCGCATGCGACGGCATCGTGGCCGCACGCGACCCGCACTTCAACAAAGAGCACGGTCTCGCGTCGCACCGCCCCGACACGCTCCTGCTGTGGGAGGCCGAGTCACCCGACCATGTCGAGAACGTCGGCGGGTTCCTGGAGCACAAACTGCGCGCGCTGGAGGCACACGCCAGCCAGTTCGAAAGCACGATGAAGGCCGCCGATGCCGACCAACTGACAGCCTTCCGCACACGCATCGCTGCACGCCTGGCCGGCCTCGGTGGGCGCTACGGGGTCGACAGCGCCGAAGTCTTCAAACGCATCGACGACCTGTAGGTCAGGTCCTCCGGCTACCCGAACTGGCCAGCAGCGCGGCCGCCGCCGGGCTCGCCAGCGAAGGCTTGCGCAATGCCGATCCATTCGACAGCGTTCGATCCGTCGACGACCAGGGCGGTGTCGTCACGATGGCGACGCTGCGTGACGACAAGACAGAAGTCCAACGCCTCGCCGGTGACCCGATCCGCTGCCGGCTCGCCCCACTCCCAGAGTGAACCATCGGGCGCGGTGAGCGCTACGTACACGGCGGCATCAGGCAGCGGTAGGCCGTTGATGAGGTAGCTGAACGGCCGCGCACGCACGCCGATGTGCGCCACATGCTTCAGGCGGGCAGAGGCGTTGCGAGCCACCCCAAGTGCATCTGCAACATCTTGGCCGTGCGCCCAGGTCTCCATCAGCCGTGCCGTGATGAACGAGCGCGCAGCCATCGCTGGGCCGTACCACGGCACGCGCAATGAAGGATCAACCCTGCGCGCCACCGAAAGAAGGTCGGCTCGATCTCGTCGCCATTCGGTCAACAACTCGGCACCGGACATTTCGCGGCCCGGAACGACCGAGGCGTTGGTGCCCCCCGAGGCCATCAGCCTTTTCATGTCGGCCGCAAACCCGTCCGGATCGCGGAGTGCCAACGCTGCACGCTGATCGAAGAACCACAGATGGCTGATCTGGTCGCGGACGCCCCAGCCAGCGGCGGGTGTGGAGAGTGACCATTGCGTTTCCGTGAGCTTCGCCACCAACACGTCGAGTGCGTCGTGTTCATCGGCAAGGTCCTCGCAGATCGCGTGCATCACCACATTGTTCAGCACCGGTACCGAAAACGGCGAATGGAGGGCACAAGGCCCCCCATTCATCACCGTTGGGCGCAAGGCCTCACTTCTTCTTGGCGGCGGCCTTCTTCGCAGGTGCAGCCTTCTTGGCCGGAGCGGCCTTCTTCGCAGGTGCAGCCTTCTTGGCCGGTGCAGCCTTCTTCGCAGGTGCAGCCTTCTTGGCCGGTGCAGCCTTCTTGGCCGGAGCGGCCTTCTTGGCCGGTGCAGCCTTCTTCGCAGGTGCAGCCTTCTTCGCAGGTGCAGCCTTCTTGGTCGGTGCAGCCTTCTTCGCAGGTGCAGCCTTCTTCGCAGGTGCAGCCTTCTTCGCAGGTGCAGCCTTCTTGGCCGGAGCGGCCTTCTTCGCAGGTGCAGCCTTCTTGGCCGGAGCGGCCTTCTTCGCAGGAGCTGCCTTCTTCGCTGGAGCCTTCTTGGCGGGAGCCGCCTTCTTCGTTGCTGCCACTTTGACTTTCCTTCCGTGGTTACTAGTTCTTGTTGAGTGTTGGTACTGCTGGACGTGCTCGTTCAGGGACTGGCCTTTGAACGACTTACTGGATCACTTCTTCTTCGGGTTCAGTTCTGCCTTGAGCGTGCTGCTCGAGGTGAACTTCATACGGGTCGAGGCTGCGATCTTCACAGGCTCGCCGGTCTGCGGGTTGCGACCCGTGCGCGCCGCCGACTTCGAGGTGCTGAACGAACCGAAGCCCGGCCATGCGATCTTCTCGTCCTTCTTGGCCGCCTTGGTGACGATGTCGAAGAATGCTGCGACCGTGCGCTCGGCATCGGCCTTGGTGACACCTGCTTCGGTTGCGATGGCGTCGATCAGCTCTGCTTTGGTGGTCATGTGACTTGATACCTCCGGGTACCGGATTGCGCTGGGTAACGGATTGTTACGCCCGCGTATCGAACAGGTTTCGCGCAACGAATACAAGCATCTAAGTTGTTGCATTTGCACTAAGTGTCCGGTGACACGTTTTCGCGTGAACGTTCGGCCAACGCGATTGCGGTCGCTCGACGCGCGTATGAACACTTCGTGCCATCCACCACCGACCGCAAGTCGTGCGCTACAACTGATCGTGTTGCGGAACTGAACGTTCGTCCCTGTCCAGCTCACCCTACGAATGGAGTGGCATTGACCGATCTCCTTACCGGCCGTCTGTCTGATGATTCGGTGAAGGGAGGTGTGCGTACACGAGTCGTGCTCGATACGTCGGTGCTCGTCGGAGACCCAGGCTGCCTCTACAACTTCGCCGGTGTCGATGTCGTCATTCCGTTCACGGTCATCGAAGAGCTCGACAGTCTCAAGACCAGACCCGACGATGTCGGCCGCGCCGCACGTACAGCGCTGCGCACCATCGAAGAGCTTCGAGTCAAGGCGGGCGGTTCACTCGCCACGCCGGTCGCCATCGGCGACCCGACCGCAGAGGGCACGCTTCAGATCGAGATCAACGGCGTGCAGAAGCACCTGCTGGTCGAGCACGGGCTCGACCCGAACATCCCCGACAACCGAATCATCGGCGCCGCGCTGGGACAGGCGATGCATGCACCGACTCGTATGGTGTCGAACGATGCTGCGTTGCGCATCAAGGCGGCACACCTGGGCCTCGAAGCAACCGAGCATCACCCAGTCGGTCGCTCTGCCACCACTCGGTCCGCCGGCTGGATCACCGTCGAAGCAGACCACCAGTTGATCGATCGTCTCTACGGCGCGGGCGCTCTCGCCACCGAGGAGATCGAGGGTGCCGCCGGACTCTTCGAGAACGAGTTCGCAGTACTGCGCTGCGGATCACAGAGCGCACTCACTCGTTGCATCGACGGCGAGCTGGTGCTGCTACCACACGCGGCACCGGAGGCTTGGGGGTTGCGCGCCCGCTCGAAGGAACAGCGCTTCGCTCTTGAGTTGCTGCTCGACCCAGATGTCAACGTCGTCGCTCTCGATGGCCGAGCCGGCACCGGCAAGACACTGCTCGCCATCGCCGCCGGTCTGGAGCAGGTGGTCGAGCAGCGCCGCTACGAGAAACTGGCGGTCTATCGGCCGCTGGTTCCCGTCGGCCGCGCCGACGTTGGCTTCCTGCCGGGGGGTCTCGATGAGAAGCTCGACCCGTGGATGTCCGCCATTCACGACGCGATCGTCGCACTCACGGATCAGCGCAGTGACCACGATGCACATCGCCTCGTGGACGAGCTGGTAGGCCGTAATCAACTGTCGCTCGAGTCGGTGACGTTCCTTCGTGGTCGCAGCCTGCATCGCCAGATCGTCGTGGTGGACGAGGCACAGAACCTGGAGCCGACCACACTGAAGACCGTGCTCACCCGAATCGGCGAGGGCACCAAGGTCATCTTCACCGGCGATACCAGCCAGATCGATGCGCCCTACCTCGGCGAGTCCAACAATGCCTTGGCGGTATTGATTCAAGCATTCGGCGGCCAGTCGTGCTTCGGCCACGTCACGTTGAGTGCCTGCGAGCGCGGTACCGTCGCCAGCCTCGCTGCCGAGCTGCTGTAGCCCTCAGCACTCGTCTCAGGGCGGGCTGTAACCAACGTCACGCCCCGCCCGCCGATCGAGCGCGCACCATCTCTTGACATTGTCGAGTTCATTTAGTAGTAAAAGAACTACACGTTGTCCCCCCGTCACGTGTAAAGGACGAATCATGAGTCCCGTGCAACTTCTCTCCCCGTCAGAACTCTCCGAGGCTGATGCCCCACCCGTTGACATCGTGTGGACCGATCTGGCTGCTTGCAAGGGCCACACGCCGCTGTTCTTCCCGCCGAAGGCCGAGCGCCCGCAGGCTCGCGAGCGCCGAGAAGCGCGCGCCCGCCGCCTCTGCAACGTCTGCGTTGTCGTTGACAGGTGCCGCACGTTCGCACGCGAGCACCACGAGTACGGGTTCTGGGCCGGCGAAAGCGAAGAGGACCGCCACCTGGCGGGCTTCACCGTCTCCGCGCCGATCGGCATTCGCGCACGGGGCGTCCGCGTCTGACTTCCCCGGCGCAACGACGTCTGCGCAACAACCGCATCACACCCCTGTCGTAAGGTGCAGTGCATGCCGGAACTCGTCAGCGCCCAGCGATTTGCCGTGGTCGACGTAGAGACGTCTGGGCTGTCGGAAAAGCGTCATCATGTGCTGCAGGTTGGTGTCGTCGTGGTTGACGGCGCCGGTGCGGTTCTCGACCGCTGGAGCAGCCTCGTCGCCCCTCGGTCCCGTTGGTGGTTCCGGGTCGGTCCCACCGAACTGCATGGTATTCATCGGCGCGACGTTCGTTCAGCGCCGCCCGCGGCCGAAGTGCTGGCTCGGTTGGCCGAACTGCTGCAGGGCACACGGTTCGTGGCACACAACGCAGAGTTCGACATGGCATTTCTGAAGAAGGCCGCCAGCAGCAATGGCATCACGCTTGCCATGGACCAGCCCCTCTGCACGCTCCGGCTCTCACGGCAGCTGGATCCGGAGCGTCAACTCTCGCACCGCCTTGGTGACATGTGCGCGCGCTACGACATCCAGCTGACACGCCCACACGATGCACTGGCCGATGCCGATGCAACAGCCGCAGTCCTTCCTCACCTCCTCCGAGCGCATGGCTTCGAGACGGTCGACCAGTTGCCGGTGCTGACGCCGCGCCGTTGACTACTCCTGCGAGTACCGGCGCAACATTTGTGTGGCGGCGGTCGCACCGAGGTGCACCCATTCCGCTGGCTCGACGACTCTGGCCTCCGCACCCAGCCGCAACAGCAGGTCGCGTAGCCAGCGTTCACTGGCAACCGTGAACTCGATCAGCCACCCCTCCCCATCTGCTTGGACTGATCGCGTGGGATATCGCTCGGCCACCCAAGCGCCGCTGGCCGGCACCCGCAGCAAGGCGGCCGGCAGCTCGTCATCGGCGAACCAACTACCCCCGTGGGGCACCTCTACGTCACGAGGCTCGTCGCTCTGACCGGTCAGCTCGCCATGTTCGATGCGGTCGATGCGAAACGTCCGCTCTTGACCGCTGCGGTGATCGTCAGCGATCACGTACCAATAGCCGCTGTCGAAGAAGACCCGTCGGGGGGTGATCTCACGTTCAGATCGTCGGTCGGCAGCAGGCGACCAGTAGGTGATGCGCAGACGGGCGCAGCGCTGGGCGGCATCAACGACGATGGCGGCCGCCGGCGGTTGCGGCGTCTCCATCACCACCGCATCGTCGCCAAGCACGGTTGCAAGTTTCTGCAGTGCTCGCGCCAGCGCGCCATCGACATCAGCGCCGGGCAGTTGCATGGCCACTCGCGCCGCGGCCAGGAGTGCAAAACCTTCGGGTGCGGTCAAACGCAGCGGCCGCGTGAAGAGCCGCGGCACACCCGCATACACGCGGCCCTCGTCGATGAACACGTCGACCATCTCATCGACGAACGGCGGCAGGCCGCACATGGCCGCCAACTCGAGATCCTTCACCAGCTCGGCTTCGGTGAGCTCGAAGCGATCACACATCTCCGCTACGGTCACCTCGCCGTGCTCCATCAGCCACGGGAGCATCACCAACAGCCGCCGCAGACGATCGCTGTTGGGTCGTGGGCCACGACGAACCGTCATCGTGCACCAACCATTGCTTGCAACCACGCCACGACGTCGGAGCGAACCTCTGCGGGGGCCAACACCTCGGCATGCTCACCGAAACCGAACAGCCATGAGCGGAACGCGTCGAGATTGGCGCACGGCACCTCCACGATGATCGACCCATCGGGGCCCTTGCTCAGTAGCGCTGCATCACCCAGCTCGCGGGCTACAGCGGCCGCCCGCGGCTCGTCGATCAAGACGTGGGCACGAGCTGCCGGCTCGTCACCCAACAGCTTGGGGTCAGTGGGAAACGTCGCCCGCGGGTCGAAATACTCAGGGCGCTCGAACGCCCCTGCCGGGCCGACCGTCAGCTCGCTGTCCATTCGGTCAACTCGGTAGGTGCGAACCTCATTGCGATCAACGTCGAGACCAATCACATACCAATATCGCTCGCGCAGCAGGAGGGCGTACGGGTGCAGCCGGCGGGGCGAGCCGTGATAGCCAAAGGCAATCTCGGCTCGTGCAGCACTTGCCTCGCGAATGGTGGGCAATGCGGGTAGATCCGGAATGTTGGCCACCACCACCGGAGCGGAACTGCGATCGCCGCCCAGCTTCAACAGCCCGAACTGCGCGTCGGCCAAACGGGCTGCTGCGACCGCGAGCTGAAGCGCGGCCTTCTCGTCGGGTGCCAGCTGCAGGTCGGCCAGCTCATAGCGGGCGCGATCAATTCGATACGCAGTGCGACCAGCATCGTTGCCACCCAGCACCTCGCTCTCGAGCGGTACACCGATCTCGCGCAGCAGCGCCTTGTCGCGTTCGAAGGCTCCACGCAGCGCCGCGTCGCCGGCGGGGTACTGACCGTCGAGTTCATGCACGATCTGCTCCTGCGTCAGCGGCGAACGCGCCGCCATCAGCAATGCGACGAGATTGGTGATTCGTTCGAGCGCGTCGACCACTCAGCGCCCCGCCTGGTAGTCGTAGAACCCTCGGCCCGTCTTGCGGCCCAGCAACCCCGCCTCCACCATCCGAGAAAGCAGCGGCGGAGAGGCGTAGAGAGGCTCCTTGAATTCGGCGTACAGGCTGTCGGCCACGGCCATGGTGGTGTCGAGGCCGATGAGGTCGGTGAGGCGAAGCGGGCCCATCGGGTGGTTGCACCCTTCGACCATGCCGGCGTCGATGTCGTCGGCGGTGGCGAAGCCCGACTCCATCATGCGTATGGCTGACAGGAGGTACGGAATGAGTAGCGCGTTGACTATGAAGCCGGCGCGGTCCTGACTACGGATGACCCGCTTGTGCAGCACGTCGCTCGCGAACGTGTTGGCACGTTCGGTGGTCGCGGGTGAGGTGAGCAGCGAGGTCACCAACTCGACCAGCTTGAGCACCGGCACCGGATTGAAGAAGTGAATTCCAATCACCTGCTCGGGCCGTTGGGTCGCGATGCCCAGCTTCATGATCGGGATCGAGCTGGTGTTACTGGCAAGGATCGCCTGCGGGTTGGCGACGGCCCTGTCCAGTTCGCGGAAGACGTTGGTCTTCAGCGACTCGTCTTCCACGACCGCCTCCACCACCAACTGACGATCGGACAGCTCGGCGAAATCGGTTGTGAATGACAGCCGGGCAATCGCCACGTCGCGTTCCGATTCGGTCAACTTTCCGGAACGCAATCCGCGGTCGAGGCTGCCGACAATCCTGCTTCGACCGCGTTCGGCAGCTTCCGCCGTCACTTCCAGCACGGCCACACTCAGGCCGGCCCGGGCACAGACCTCGGCGATACCCGAACCCATCAGGCCCGCACCGACCACTCCGACTCGCTCAATCTCCATCCCTCTACTCTGCCGCATCCTGCGGCTGTTCGGCGGCGTTGCCCTACCCTGGACGGGTGACTTCGCTTGCCCGCCTTCCTCGGCCCTCCACCAGCCGCCTGGCCGTGCGCGTCACGCCCGACGCACTACGTCAAATTCGTGGCGGCCACCCGTGGGTCTACGAGACCTCCATCAACACCGTCAAGGTCCCGGCAGCAGCCCCTGAAACGGGCAAACCAGGCGACCTGGCCGTGGTGTTCGACGACGATCGCGACTTCGCTGCCATCGGCCTGTACGACCCTGCAAGCCCCATCCGAATCAAGCTGCTCCACGAGGGCAAGCCGGTCACCATTGACCGCGCTTTTTGGGTGGCACACGTCAGCGCCGCAGTCGCCCGTCGCCAGCCGCTGGTCGACCTCTCAGCGGCCGAGCCCGACCGCGCCACCACCGGCTACCGCTGCATCAACGGCGAGAACGATGGCTTCCCCAGCCTTGTCCTCGATCGCTACGACCGCACGCTGGTACTGAAGCTGTACTCCACCATCTGGGTGCCGCACCTGGCAGACCTGATTCCCGCGATCGCCGAGGTCCTGCGGCCCGAAGCGCTGGTACTTCGCTTCGCCCGCAACATCGACCAGGAGGGTCTCTTCGGGTTGGAAGAGGGCGATGCACTGATCGGCGTCTCACCTGCCGACCCGGTGCCGTTTCTGGAGAACGGCCTGTCGTTCGAAGCCGACGTCGTGCATGGCCAAAAGACCGGCCACTTCCTCGATCAGCGCGACAACCGCTGGTTCGTGCGGCGCATCACCGAGGGTTGCCGAGTGCTCGACATGTACGCCAGCACCGGCGGCTTCTCCGTCAATGCTGCCGCTGGGGGCGCGCATGAAGTGGTCGCTGTGGATCTCAGCGAACCAACGCTCGCCGCCGCCAGTCGCAACATGCAGCGCAACATGGACGTTCCGGCTGTGGCTGCCTGCAAGTTCCGACCGATGAAGGCCGACGCGCTGGAATCAATGAACCGGCTGATCCGCAGCGGCGACAAGTTCGACGTCGTGATCATCGACCCGCCGTCGTTCACGCCACGCCAGGCCAGCGTCGACCGAGCGCTCAAGGCGTACGCGCTCCTCACCGAGAAGGGCGTCAAACTGGTTCGGCCGGGCGGCGTGTTGGTGCAGGCCTCGTGCAGTAGCCGCGTCACCGCCGACGAGTTCCACACCACCGTTTCCCATGCAGCCGCCCAGGCCGGCCGGCCGCTGGAAGAGTTCCGACGCACTCGCCACCCCGTCGACCATCCCGTGGACTTCCCGCAGGGCCACTACCTCAAGGCAGTCTTCGCCACCGTCCCGTAAGGGTGAATCGCCAGCCCCCGTCTCCAACTTCGGCGCTGAGATGCGGTAGTACCGCACATGAACGCCGAAGTTGCTGATGGAGCAGCGGACCGCCGGCGTGGGGCAGACTGACCCGATGCGTCCACTGCCTCGCCCGCTCAGCCAGCCGATTTCTCGCCGCATGTTCTTCTGCGGCGCCGCGGCCGTGGTCATCGCGGCGTGCAGCGACGACTCAGCGACCTCCGACACGGCGAGCGACTCGAGCACTGCGGCTCCGGACACATCGGTCGCCGCCACCGACGCGCCGACCACCGCGGTGCCCGCGACCACGACGTCGGCTCTTGCGGATGTCGAACTGTCCGGCGACCCGTTCACACTCGGCATTGCGTCGGGCGACCCGGATGCGACGGGCGTCGTGTTGTGGACACGCCTCGCGCCCGAGCCGTACACCGGAGGTGGCATGCCCGCCGACGATATCGACGTACTGTGGGAGGTCAGTGCCACCGACGACTTCGCCGAGATTGCAGTGAGCGGTACGCAGACCGCCACCGCCGCTCATGCGCACAGCGTGCACGCCATCGCCGCGCTCGACCAGGGCGACTGGTTCTACCGGTTCCGCGTCGGCTCGTACACCAGCCCTGTTGGTGTCACCCGCCCTGCGCCCCCCGCCGATGCGCCGCTGGCACAGGCCAAGTTCGCCGCGGCCAGCTGCCAGAACTACGCCGACGGGTACTACGCCGCGCACCGCGACATCGCCGAGCAACTTCCCGACTTCACCGTCTGGTTGGGTGACTACATCTACGAGGGTGGCGGGTTGCCATTCGACCCTGACGTGGTGGCCCGCGAACACGTCGGCGATGAGCCCAAGAGCCTCGACGACTACCGCAATCGCTACGGCCAGTACAAGGCCGACCCGCAGCTGCAGGCCTCGCACGCCGCTTGCCCGTGGTTCGTGATCTGGGACGACCACGAGGTGGAGAACAACTACGCCGGTCTCACCCCGCAAGACCCGGCCGATGCCGCCGGTTTCCAGGAACGCCGCTTCGCCGCCTACCAGGCATGGTGGGAGCACCAACCAGTTCGGCTCGACCCGCCTGTCGCCTCCGACCAGGAGTTCCGCATCTATCGCGACACGCAGTGGGGCGACCTCATCGAGCTGGCGTTGCTCGACGGCAGGCAGTATCGCAGCGACCAGGCCTGTGGTGACGCCACGCTCAACCTCGACCCACCGTGCGCAGAGGCCGTAGACCCTGCGCGGACGATGCTGGGCGCCGAGCAGGAACGGTGGCTAATTGACACGCTGTCGGCGTCCACCGCAGCGTGGAACGTGGTGGGCAACCAGGTTGTTCTGGCCGATGCCACCTTCAACGGCGCCGTGCTCAACTACGACCAGTGGGATGGTTATCCCGTCGCACGCGCCCGCCTCCTGCAGGAATTCGCGGACAACGACATTCAGAACCTGGTGGTCATCACCGGCGACATCCACCTAGCCGCCGTGGCGCAGCTGCGTGCCGGCGACCGTGCCACCGGCGTCGACATCGGGGCGGAATTCGTGACCACCTCCATCAGTTCCGACGGTCTCATCGACGACTCGTTGACCGACGTCCTCCAGTCGTTTCCCGACCTGGTCGATGCCGAGCTCTCACATCGTGGCTACAGCCTGCACACCGTCACGCCCGAGCGGTGGACCGCCGAGTACCGGATCGTGGCCGCCGTCGACAACCCCGACAGCGAGGTCACCTCCTTCGGTACCTACGTGGTCGAGGCCGGCAGCAACGAAGTCACCAAGACCAGCTAGCACTCGGCAGTGATGCCAGTCCATCGCTGCCTCGCACGCGCCCGAAGACGTTCAACCTGTCGCGCCACCGGCACCATCCATGGTGGTCAGACCCGCGACAGGTTGGCAAGAGTCGGCATCGAAGGTGATCCGGTCGGCGCGAACTCGTCCTGGATGTGAACGACGGTCTTGGTGGTCAGACCCGCGACAGGTTGGCAAGAGCCCGCCAACCCGTCGCGGGCGGGCTTCTGACCTAGATGAGGCGGTTGGTTCGGTACCAGCGGATGAGGGCGCTGGTGTCCGAGTCGTGAGCAGGCTCATTGCTGCTCGTCAACTCCGGAGTAATGCGATTGGCCAGTGCCTTACCCAGCTCGACGCCCCACTGGTCGAAGCTGTTGACACCCCACACGGTGCCCTGGACGAAAACGATCTGCTCGTAGAGTGCAATCAGTTGGCCCAAGACCCCAGGGGTCAGGCGCGGCGCCAGAATGGTGGTGCTCGGCCGGTTGCCGGGGAAGACTCGCGCCGCCTGCTGGTGCGCGGGAATGCCCTCCGCAACCACCTCCTCCAGCGTCTTGCCAAAGGCGAGGGCTTCGCCCTGCGCGAAGAGGTTGGCCATCAACAGATCGTGCTGTGAATGGAGCGCATGGTTCGGCTGCGCGAACCCGATGAAGTCGATGGGGACCAACCGCGTGCCCTGATGCAACAATTGGTAGAACGCGTGCTGACCGTTGGTGCCCGGCTCGCCCCAGACGATCGGGCCGGTGGTCGTCGTGACCTCGCCGCCATCCAGTCGGGCACGCTTGCCGTTGCTCTCCATGTCCAGTTGCTGAAGGTAGGCAGGGAATCGACGCAGTTCGTGCGCGTAGGGAAGCACCGCCTTGGTCTCAGCGCCCAACACGTTGTGGTACCAGATACCCAACATGCCCATGAGGACCGGTGCGTTCTGTTTCGCGGGCGCAGTCCGGAAGTGTGTGTCGATGGTGTGGAAGCCCGCCAGAAACTCGCGGAAGGAGTCGGCACCGATGGAGATCATCAGCGACAGACCGATCGCCGAGTCGACGGAGTAACGGCCGCCCACCCAATCCCAGAAGCCGAACATGTTGGCCGTGTCGATGCCGAACTCGGAAACCTTGGCGGCGTTGGTGCTGACAGCGACGAAGTGCTTCGCCACCGCCTCGTCACCCAGCGCAGCGGTCAGCCAACGCCGTGCTTCGCTGGCGTTGGTGATGGTTTCGATGGTCGTGAACGTCTTCGAGCTGACGACGACCAGCGTGGTTGCCGGATCGAGGTCGGCGAGGTTGGAGGCGATGTCCGCACCGTCGACGTTGCTGACGAAGCGACAGGTGAGCCCAGGCTGACCGAACGCGACGGTGGCCAGGTACGCCATCGCCGGGCCCAGGTCACTGCCACCGATCCCGATGTTGACGACCGTCGCGATGCGCTTCCCGGTTGCGCCCAGCCACTCGCCACTTCGAACCTGCCCTGCGAATACTGCCATCCGGTCGAGCACCTCATGTACATCGGGCACCACATCGTGACCGTCCACCAGCACCGTCGCGCCAACCGGCGCGCGCAGTGCCGTGTGCAGGACTGCACGCTGTTCTGTGGTGTTGATCTGCTCACCGACGAACATCGCGTCGCGATGCGCCTCCACGCCGGCGGCAGCCGCAACTGCCTGCAACGCCGCCATCACGCCGTCATCGACGAGGTGCTTTGAGTAGTCGACACGCAAGTCACCAGCGGTCAATACATAACGCTCGGAACGTGCCGGGTCGTCGGCGAACAGGGCGCGCAGGTGGGCCGGAGGTGGGGTCGTCTGGAGCGCTGCCCATTCGGGGGTGGTGGTGATGTCCATCACCGCCGACGTTACCGCTACCGCTGGGCGCGATGTCTACGACGATGCTGCGGAGAGCTGCGCCGCCGCTGCGTCGTCGATGACCACAACCGTGTTCGTACGGCGGACTCGTTGAATCGGCAGCGATCGGTCCTCCAACAGCCACCGTCGCATAGGCGTGGCCTTGGTCGCGCCGGGCGCCAGCACCAACCGGTGCCGTGCCGCATTGACGACCACCGGCGTCAATGTCATTCGCACGAAGCCGTTGTAGAGCCCACTCAGCGCGACGGGCTCAGGGCTGTCGATGACTGGGTCGGTGGGTGGCCACGAGGCGGTATGGCCGTCGTCGCCCATCCCCAGGTGCACCACGTCGAATCGTTCGGGCAGGCTCGCTGCATATCGCCTGACAGCTGCCCGCTGGTCACGTGCGGTCACCGCCATCAGGTGCAGGCGACCCTTTGCGACCGGCAGAGTCGCCAGAAGGTGAGCGTTGCGGGCAGGGTCGTCGTCGAGAGCGACACGCTCGTCCACCTGCCACACGTCAACCGCCGCCCACGGCACGTCCATGCGTGCGAGATCGGCGAACATCAAGGCTGGTGTGCTGCCGCCGCTGACGGCAACCGTCGCTGCGCCTCGACGACGCACAGCGTTGCGGAGCTGGCGCGCCACCCACTCCGCTGCATCGGTGGCCGCTTGTGGCGCGTCGTGGGCGACATGAATGTCCATGCCGCGAGCCTGCCAGATCAGAGCCGTTGCAGGAACGACACCACCGGCGCGGTGAACGCATCGTTGCGGTCGCCGGCCACCATGTGATGCGCGTCGCGTACATCGACGTATTCGGCGTGTGGCACGATCTGCAGAAACTCCTGTGCCGTTTCCTCGCTGACCACATCGCTCATCCGACCACGAACCAGCAGAACCGGCAGGGTCAGTCGGCGGGCGTGCTCGACGAAGATGTCGACCCGATTGCTGGTGCGCGGTCGTCGCTCATCGGTCATGAACGCTGGATCCCAGTGCCAGCGATAGCGGCCGTCCTCACCCAGTCGCAAGTTGCGCGCCAGGCCGTCGGTGTTGGCCGGACGCGGTCGGTGGGGCATGTACTCGGCGACCGCCGCTGCTGCTTCGGCGAGCGATTCGAATCCCTCAGGTCGGCCGGTCATGAAATCCACAATGCGCTGGATGCCGGCCGCCTCCGACCGGTGGGCGATGTCGACCAGAACGAGTGCACGTGCGGCCGGCGGCAAACCCTCCTCCGCTCGAGTGCCCTCCATCCACATACCCGTGATGCCACCCATCGATGCACCCACCAGCGCCGGGGAGTGAAGCGCCGTGCACCATGCTTCTGCATCGGAACGCATCACAGCCATGCTGTAATCGCCGGTGGGGTCCCAGTCACTTTCGCCATGGCCGCGCAGGTCGGCGCTGACGGCGTAGAAGCCGGCGTTGGCCAACACTCTCGCTGTGCCGCCCCACGAGTGACGAGTCTGGCCGCCGCCATGCAGGAGCAGGACCGCCGGTGCAGTCGGGTCGCCGTACGCGTCAGCGACCAGCCGAACCCCGTTGACGCCCTCGCAATGAATCCGTGTCGTGGTCACGGTGCATGGGTAGCACAGCGCACCCCACCAGTTCTCCTCGGTCGGATGCACCTACCCATCCAGCCAGCAAGTAACGCGCAATTGAACCCAGGAGCAGGAGCTGTGAGAAACAAACGCGTCAGTTCGACGAAGTCCCCTCGCGTGTCGGCGAAGTGACGCGCAATTGAATCCGTGAGCAGGGACTGTGAGAAACAAATGCGTCAGTTCAGCAGGTGGCCACCGACGACGGCTGTCTGGCTACTCGCCGGTGAAGTGGGGATCGCGACGTTCTAGAAAGGAGCGCACGCCTTCGCGATGGTCGGAGGTTTGGAACAGGGCACCCAACGACTTCGAGACCCACACCCCGAGCTCGTCCCAATCCGGGTCGAGCGCAACGCGCAGACCGGCCTTCAAGCGCTGGACCGCCAGCGGTGGACGCGACGCAATCTTCTCCGCCAGCGCCATCGCAGTCGGCAACAACTCCTCGTGGGGCACCACACGAGACACCAGACCCCAACGCTCGGCTGTTACCGCGTCGATGACGTCGCCGGTCAGTAGCAGTTCTGCCGCCCGCTCGCGGCCCACCAGCTGTGCCAGGCGGCCGAGCCCAGCGACATCGCTGCACAGGCCGCGCAGCACGAAGAGCTCACCGAACTTGGCGCGCTTGGACGCAACACGTAGGTCGGCCATCAGTGCCAGCTCCATGCCCCATCCAACGGCTGCCCCGTTGACGGCAGCCACGATCGGTACGTCGGTGTGGAGCAGCGCGCCTGCGGCAGGTGTCAGTCGCGGCAGCACGGCGGTGGGCTTGGGACCGTTGCCGCCGCCCATCACCTCGCACACATCGTCACCACTGCAGAACGCCGGGTCGGCGCCGGTGATCACCAGGCAGCGAGCGGTAGTTTCGCGAACCGCCCGTTCGAGCTCGTCGTAGCTCCGGAAGCGCAACGCGTTGCGGACGTCGGGTCGATCGATGGTGACCACATCGACGTAGCCCACCCTGTCCACACGCACGTCTGTCATCTGCTCCCCCTCGCCACCTACTGTACGAACCGTGACCACCCTCTCCGCTACCGGCCTGCACGCCCTCACCGAGCGCATCCAGCGCGAACTCGACTCGGCCAACATCAGCGCCGCTCAGCTCGCTGTTGGTGTCGACGGCGAGGTGGTTCACTTCGAATCGTTCGGCAGCGCGACCAATGATGACCGGTTCGTCGTCTTCTCCGCCACCAAGGCGTTGGTGGCGATGGCACTGCTACCCCACTTCGCCGACGGCACGCTGGACCTCACCACACCGGTCGCCCATTACCTCCCCGAGTTCGGTCATCACGGCAAGGACAACGTCACGGTGCTGCAGTTGCTCACCATGCAGGGTGGCTTTTCACAGGCACCGATCGGCCCGGATCGTTGGGGCAACAGCGAGGGCCGGCGTGCGCAGTTCGCCGAGTGGTCGCTGGACTACCCGGCCGGTTCGAAGACCGAGTACCACCCCGTTGCGGCCCATTGGGTGATCGCCGAACTTTTGGAGACGCTCAACGAGCGCAGCTTCCTCGACGTAGTGCACGAGCGAGTCGTACAACCGGCCGGTGTCGGGCGCATTCTCGGCCCGGAGGCCGTTGGTGCCGTGACGGTGAGGACGACTGGCGAGTACCCAGCCGACTTGGCAGCTCTGATCGCCACCTACGGCCGCGAGGAGTACGTGCCCATCGCCTCCATCGGCATCGACGCGCTCCTCTCGCTCAATGACCGACGCGCCCAGGCAGTGGGCATCCCGGGCGGCGGCGCAGTGGCATCGGCCGCGAACATGGCGGCGATCTACCAACACTTCCTGCACAACTTCGGCGGCGCTCTTCCCGACGACTGGTTGGTCGACGCCGTCGGCACCATCCGCAATGGCAGCATCAGTGTGTCGGACAAGGTGCCCGCCAACCGCACGATCGCCGGCTACGTGTCGGGCAACGACGGCTTCCATCTCCATCGCTGGATGCCCTCGGCACCGCGAGCATTCGGCCACGCCGGGGCTGGCGGTCAGCTGTGTTGGGTCGACCCCGAGTCCGGCCTCAGCTTCGCGTTCCTGCACGACACGTTGAACGAGGACCCGCGCGTCGAGTTCCACCGCGCCGCAGATCTCAACGACCTTGCGCTCGCACTGCTGCAATAGCGTGACAACCGCGCACGGCGATCTAGAGATCAGCGAACAGCACGCAGAACAGCGCGCCGGCATCATCGCCGGCATTTCGGCGTACGTCATCTGGGGTTTGCTGACCATCTACTGGAAGCAACTCCGCGGCTTCAACGCGTTCGAATTGATCGGCTGGCGGATCACAGCGTCCGCCATCATCATGGCGATCGTTCTCACCGCCACCCGAAGCTGGCGATTCGTCGCCGTACTGCGACGTGATCGTGCCCTACTTGCTCGCGTAGGCGCCGCGGCAGTGCTGCTGACCGTGAACTGGACGGGTTACGTGTGGGCGGTCGTACACGGTCATGTCCTGGAGACGGCGCTGGGCTACTTCATCGCCCCGCTGGGCACCGTCACGATCGGTGTCCTCGTGCTGCACGAGCCATTGCGAATGGCCCTCAAAATTGCGCTAGCGTTTGCGACCGCCGCCGTGGTCGTGCTCACCATCTCCTACGGCGCCGTGCCGTGGTTGGCATTGCTCATCGCCACCTCGTGGATCATCTACGGCTACATCAAGAAGCACGTGCCACTGACGCCGGTGGAGAGCATGGCGGCCGAGTCGTTCATTCTGGTCGTCCCAGCGCTCGCGTTGGCACTGATCTTTGCTCGCCACGCCGACAGCATCCCCAACAGCGCCTCACACAGGGAGTTGGCCTTCGCCGCGTTCAGCGGGTTGGCCACCGTCGGCCCCTTGATGTTGTTCGCGTATGCCGCGCAGCGCATGCCGATGACGATCATCGGACCGATGCAGTACATCGTGCCCTCGATGAACTTCGTCATCGGCTGGCTGATCTACGACGAGGCGCTGCCCGCCACGCGCCTCTTTGGCTTCGGACTGGTGTGGGTGGGGCTGATAGTGCTGACCGCCGACTCCCTGCGCCGCGCCCGCCTCGCCCGCTTTACGTAAAGGGTGTCCGGCTCTGAGCTGGGGCTGTAACTCCAGGGTCTTGACACAAAGCGGGGGCGATGCACGCCGAGGTGAACCGGTGACTCATAAACGCGAGTGTGGCCCGCCCCGAAGGGCGGGCCACACTGAAGTCGCAGTATCAGCTTTTGGACCCCGCGATCAGCTTTCGAATTCGGTGATCAGATCGCCGATGTCGGTGAACGTACCCGAACCGTCGGCTGCCACTGCGTACTGACGCACGACGAGGCTCTCTGCCAGGTAGGGATCCTCTTCGCCGTTCATCTTGAACTCGACGCCGGGCAGGCCCAGCGTCGGGGTGTAGGTGAAGTTACGAGCGGCCTTGATGATGGACGCCTGGGTGAGGCCCTCGGGCGATGCCTGTGCCTGCTTCAGGATGGCAACGGTGACTTCGGCGGTGGTCCAGCCGGCACCAGCGGTGGCGGCGACGTCGGACTTGCCCACGCTGCCCATGTACGCCAGGTACTCAGCGACATTCGGGAGGGCGGCGTTGGCCGGGTCGACAACGTCGATCAGGTTGCTGGAGGTGTACAGACCGTTGGCGGCCTGACCGGAAGCACCCAGGATGAGGCTGCTGGCGCAGGTGTTGGTGAGGAAGGTGGCCGGCGTCCAGCCGGGGTTGGCAGCCTTGGCGTTGGCGACCTCGTTGAGGAAACTGATGCACTGCGCACCCAACGGCACCGCCATGATCACATCGGGCTTCGCCGCCGCAATGTTGGTGATCTGGGCGGTGGGCGGGTTCGAGTCGGTTGCCTCGACGGTCTCTTCGCCGATGATCTCGATGCCGTACTGGTCAGCGAGTTCCTTGAAGGCCTCGACGTAGTACTGGCCGAACTCGTTGTTCACGTGGAACAACGAGACCTTGGCACCGTCGGGGTACAGCTCAGCAATCTGTGCTGCGTAGACGGCTGACTCCACCGGGTACGGAACGAGCTGACCAATGGTCCACGGGTAGTCGGCGACTTCACCCCAGGCCGGTGAGCCGGTGAGCGCTGCCAACTGCGGGATGCAGTTGTCATTGAGTGTGTCGCGCACGGCCAGGTTGTTGGGCGAGCCGATGATGCCCGAGAAAATGTTGACGCCGGCGTCGATCTGCTTGGCGACGGCGCCGGGGGTCAGTTCGGCGTTGTACTGGTCGTCCTCGATCGTGACTTCGATGTTGATGTCGCCGAGCAGGCCCTTCTCGTTGGCGTACTTGATGTAGGCCTCGAAGCCATCCTTCACCGGGGCAAAGGCGGCAGCAGCAGCGCCACCCGACAGCGGCATGGCCGAGCCGATCTTGATGGTGCCCTCGATGGGTGCGTTGGCGGCAGCGGGATCGACACAGTTGTCAGTGTCGACCGTCCAGCCGGCAGCGACCGGGTCGGTCACCGGAGTCGTGTCAGCAACGGTCTCGGCGGTGGAATCATCGGTCGCGACCGTGGTCTCGACTGCGACGGTGTCGCCCGTGGACGGCGCGGTGGTGGAATCGGTGGTCTTGTCGTCACTGCATGCAGCAATCAACAAAACTCCGGCGGCAATGGCGGCTGCAAGGCCTCTCGTACGCTTCATTCGTGCTCCCCCTCGGAGTCGGTAACAGTGAACATGGCCGCTGTGGCCATCGGCGCTGGCCCAACCGCGCCCGCAGGACGGGGCAGGACTCGAACGATCCTGGAACTGTACTGGTTCCATACGCCCACGATCCCCCGAGGCGCGACGAACATCAGCAAAATCAGCAGCACAGCGAAGATGCCATCGCCGGGCGGAACCTTCGCCCACGCGAACAATGGGCGAATCAGCGCCGGGATCGCATCGTCGTTGGCCCACTCGCCGGTCTTCTCGGTGACGAACACATACAGCGCGGCGCCGATGATGGGGCCCCACAACGAGCCGGCACCGCCGATCACCATCACGATCAGAAAAGTAATGGCCCCCTTCACCGTCAGGCTGGTGATGCCCTCCGGGCTGACGCTGCCGATCTTGATGGCGACGACGCAACCAGGCAGTGCACAGAGGCCGGCAGACAGGCCGAACACCATCGCCTTCGTCTTCACCAGGTTGACGCCCATCACGGCAGCGGCGGTCTCGTTGTCGCGGATCGCGACCATCGATCGACCGACCCGGCTCTTCACCACACCGCGGCACACCAGGTAGACGATCACGGCAACGCCAGCCGCAATCCAGTACCAGAAGGCGGCCTTGTTGTCGGGCCGTCGCAGATCTCCGAATGGGTCCCAGCCGAAGATCTCGAAGTGCAGCATCTGCCCTTCCTTGCGCCCGATGTTGAAGCCCGTGGTCTGCAGTTGGCTGTCCTTGTTGGGCAGGCCGGCGCCGCCACCGGTGAGCCACGACAACTTCTTCCAGGTGAGCAGCTGCGGGAACACGAGGCCCAGCGCCAACGTCACCAGTGCCAGGTACACGCCCTTGATGCGCGACGCCGGGAACGACACGATGACACCGACGACGAACGCGATCAAGAACGCGATGGGGAAAGTGAGCCATGGGCTGAAACCCCAGCGGGATACGAAGATGCCAGTGGTGTAGGCACCGATACCCAGGAACGCCGAGTGCCCGATGGAGATCTGCCCGGTGTATCCCAAGATCAGGTTGAGGGCCATGGCAGCGGACATCAGCGTGAGCGCCTCGATGGCGGTGCTGATGAGGCCCGCTCCAGCACTGGTGGGGACCCAGAACACCAGGCCGATGACAAAGGCGGCGGCCACCAGCCGAAGCGCCCAGCTGGCGAGGCCACCCTCGCGGATCGATACGAGCGACTTCATACTCGTTCCACCTTCGCTGTGCCGAACAGACCGGACGGTTTCACCAGCAGGACCGCAAGGATCACGACGAACGCAACGCCCAGCTTCATCTCCTGACCAACCCACTTGGGCAGATAGCCCGACGCAAGGTTTTCGATCACACCGATCATCAGGCCGCCGATGACTGCACCGCCCGGCGAATCGAAACCGCCCAGGGTTGCGGCGGCCGAGCCGTAGATGAAGACGGTGAACATCAGACCGAGGTTCACGTTGCCATTGAGCCCCGCCTGCACCACACCGCCGAGCGCACCGATGGCCGCAGCAAGCCCCCAGCTCATCATCAGCACCCGGTTGGTGCGAATGCCCGCAAGTTTGGCGCTTTCGGCGTTGCTGGCAACAGCCCGCATCGAGAGGCCGAACTTGGTCTTGTTGAACAGCAAGAACAGCAAGCCGGTGAGCACCAAGACCAGGACCAAGATGCCGACGCGCTCGTAACGAATCGAGACACCGAACGGCAACCACTGATCCTGCGGATCGTTGGGGAAGAGGCTGGGGTAGGACAACTGTTTGCTACCGACACCCGAGTTCGGCAGCTGCTGGTTGCCCCAGATCGCACCGTCGAGCCAGTTGAGGAACGTGAAGAGGCCGATGGTCACGATGAACACCGCAAAGGGTGAGCGCTTCGAAATCGGTCGGACGAGCGCCACCTCCGTCGCCGAACCAAGGAGGAAGCCGACGCCCATGCCCAGGAACATCGCTGGCCAGACGGGGATGCGCCACTCGCCGAACTGGTACACGAAGTAGGCACAGAACAACGCCATCTCGCCCTGAGCAAAGTTGAGGTGGCCGGTGCCGCGATACACGATGACCAAGCCGAGAGCGATCAGCGCGTACACGCTGCCATAGCTCATGCCATCTACGAGTCGTTGAAAGAAGAGTGCCATCAGAACCCCAGGTATGCCTTGCGGATGGAATCGTCGGCGCTCAGCTCGGCGGCTGAACCACTGGCCACGATGCGGCCGGTCTCCAGCAGGTACACCCGGCTCGCGATGTGCATTGCGAGGTTTGCGTTCTGCTCGACCAGCAACACCGACAGACCCTCGTCTCGATGAAGCCCTTCCAGCACGGCGAAGAGCTCCTGGGTGATGAGCGGTGCGAGGCCGAGGCTGGGCTCGTCACACAGCAGCAGCTTCGGCCGGCTCATCAGTGCTCGTGCAATTGCGAGCATCTGCTGCTCGCCGCCGCTGAGACTGCCCGCCCGCTGATGACGTCGCTCGGCGAGCCGCGGGAAGACCTCCAGCCAGCGAGCGATGTCGTCGCGCACAGAGTCGGCGCCGGACCGAACGAACGCACCGGTGTAAAGGTTGTCTTCGACCGAGAGTTCGGGGAAGGTGCCGCGGCCCTGGGGCACCTGCGCGATGCCAGCGCGCACGATGGCATCGGGTGACGCCTTCGTGATGTCCACACCCTCGAACTCGACATGGCCGTGGCGCGAGATGAGACCACTGATGGCCCGCATGGTGGTGGTCTTGCCAGCACCATTTGCGCCGAGCATGACGACGAACTCGCCTTCCTGAACCTCGAGGTCAAGCTGTTGCAGCACCGTGACCGGCCCGTATCCGGCGGTGAGGTCTGTGGCCTTCAAGAGTGTCATGACGTCGTCCCCAGGTATGCCTCGATGACGCGTTCGTTGACCTGCACCTCGGCTGGAGTGCCGTCCGCAATCTTGCGCCCGAACTCCATCGCTACGACCCGATCGCTGATACCCATGACCATTGCCATGTGGTGCTCGACCAGCAAGACCGTCAGATTGAACTGGTCGCGGATGATCCGGATGGTGTGGCCCAGCTCCTCGACCTCTCCGTGAGCGAGACCGCTGGCCGGCTCGTCCATCAGCAAGAACGTGGGGCGGGCAGCCAGCGCACGTGCAATCTCCAACCGTTTCAGCGTGCCGAACGGCAACCCAGCGGCAGGACGAAACGCAAGGTGACCCAAACCCAGTTGGTGCAACAGATCTCCCGCTTCATCGCGAGTGCGCTTGTTTTCAGCGGCCGCACCGATTCGGAAGATGGCCTGCGTGAACCCGGTGCGCCCCTGACTGTGGGCGCCAACCATCACGTTCTCGAGCAACGTCATCGAAGGAAACAGGGCAAGGTTCTGGAACGTGCGGGCAATTCCAAGTTTCGCGATGCCGTGCGCCGGCACACCGAGCAGCTCCTTGCCACGGAACTTCACCGAACCCAATGTGGGCTGATAGATGCGACTGACGACGTTGAACATCGTGGTCTTGCCAGCACCGTTCGGCCCGATGAGACCACAGATGTGGCCCTCCTCGATGCTGAACGACAGCCCGTCAAGCGCCACGATGCCGCCGAACCGCACCGTCACGTCTTCTACGTCGAGCAACGTCACGCTGACCTGTCTCCTCCCCCAGATGAAGTGCCAGCACCGTAGCCGCTCTCTCAGCACTGTGACGAACGTCTCTCCACCTTGCCCTCGTTCGTACCATCCACGAGTGGCCACAATGAATCCGTGACCGCGACGATTCCGACCTTCTCCCTCGCCGACTGGCGCAACGCACACGACGAGCAGAAGGTCGCCGCGGAACTCGTCGCGATGTGCCACGGGGTCGGCTTCTTGTACCTGACGGATCACGGCGTGCCGCGCGACTTCATCGACCGCTACTTCGGTCTTCTCAGCGACTTCTTCGCGCTGCCAGAGTCCACCAAGGCGCTGATCGACAAACGACGGTCGCTCCACTTTCGGGGTTGGGAACGCATCGGAGCAGAGCTCACCGGCAATCGAGTCGACCACCGAGAGCAACTCGATGTCAGCAGCGAATACTCGCCGTACCCACTCGACATCGAGCCCGCGTACCTTCGGCTCGACGGTCCGAACCAATGGTTGCCGGAGCAAGCGCTGCCCGGCTTCCACGCCACCATCGAGGAGTTCTTCGACCGCCTCGGCGCCGTGGCGTGGGAGCTGATGGAGGTCATGTCGGTCGGACTTGGGCTGCCCCGTGACCAACTCCGTCACATTTTCGGTGAGCGGCCTCTCTCGTTCACGAAGCTGATCAGCTACCCGCGCACGCCGGCAGGTGAGGCCGGCGTCAATGCGCACCACGACGCTGGTTTCCTCACGCTGCTATTGCAGCACGAGGTCGGCGGGCTCCAGGCATTGGCCCCAGATGGTGAATGGATCGACGTCGAACCACCGCCGGACGGCATCATCGTCAACATCGGCGAGATGTTGCAGGCAATGACCGGCAACTATTTCGTGGCCTGCACGCATCGCGTGATCGCCACCGAGCCGCGATTCTCCACCGCATACTTCCACGGGCCCGACCTACGCACATCGTTGGCGCCGCTCGATCTCGATCCACGATTCGCCGAGGCCGTCGCCGCCAGTTCGCGGCACCGCTCGGCCGGGTTCATGGCCAAGCGCGACGAGCTGTTGACCGGACATGCCGACATCGCCAGCGAGAGCGCTCCGGTGTTCGGACAGCAGATGTGGAACTACTACGTGCGCAGCTACCCCGAGATGGTCGAGGCGCACTACCCCGAAGAGGTCTGAGCCGTCACTCGTACCAGTTCAGCGCCGCCCGCATCGTGGTGTCGAAGTCCTCGAAGCTCATCTGCGACTTGGTCGCGATGATCAGCGCTGCGTCGTCGCCCACCGGGTATCGCAATCGGCCCGGCTGCTCGGTCGCTGCCTGGTAGATCACGTCGGCGACACGCTGTGCCGGCGCCGGCTCGCCGTTCACCAGCGATCGCTGGGCCACGTGGAAGCGTTCGCGCCGCTGGAACTCGGGCGTGTCTGGCGTCATCGCTGCCGCGTACACACCGTTCGCGCCCAGGAGGGTGGCGAACTGGCCGGGCTCCACCACGCGCACCCTGATGCCCTGCTGTGACAGTTCGAAGTGCAACGCCTCACTGATGGCTTCGACCGCATGCTTGCTGGCCGCGTAGATACCGCCATAGGGGGTGCCCACCAGGCCGGCGACGGAGCCAACGGTGACGATGGTGCCGCCGCCGTTCGCGAGCATCGACGGCACGACTGCCCGGATGACCCGCACCACGCCGGTGACGTTCGTGTCGAGCTGTTGAGTGACCTCATCGTCGGCGAGGAGGTGGACGGGCCCGTAGACCTCGATGCCGGCGTTGTTGACGACGATGTCGATCGGCCCCGCCTCGGTGAGCACGTGCTCGACGGCGGCATTCACGCTGGTGCTGTCGGTGACGTCGAGCTCGAACTGATGGATGTCGGCGCGCTCGTTGAGCGCGGCGGACTTCCCCGGGGTACGCATGGTGGCGTAGACCCGATGCCCCTGATCGGCGAAGGTGAGCGCGGCAAGCTCGCCGAACCCGGAGCTGCAACCAGTGATGAGAACCGTCGACATGCCCGCCGACCGTAGCCGAGTAGCGTCCGGCTCCATGGACGAAGACGCCGACTCGAATGCAGCGTGGATCGCCGCCGGGCTCTACGACCCGACCGCCCCGCACGCCTCGGCACGGCACGGCACGAACTGTTGCAGTGGACCGCGGCACACGGCGCAACGTTGGAGCAGATGCGTGCCGCATGCGCCGAGGGCCAGCTCAGCTCGCTGGTCGGCGACCTCAGCCTGCGCCCCGGGCCACGTCGAACTGCACTCGATGTCGCAGCAGCGATCGGTATGGAGCCGGAACTGCTGAACGACGTCCGTCGCGCTGCAGGACTCCCCGCGGTACCACCAGATGCGCCGGCACTATCCGATGACGACGTGCGCATGCTGGAGCTGTTCCAAGTCGCCGACGCGTTCCTCAGCCGTGACGAACTACTGCGCTTGGCCACCGTGATGGGCTCGGCGATGCGCCGAATCGCCGATGCCGCCGACGAGATGTTCCTCCGCGACGTGGAAGCGCCGCTGAAGGTGGGCGACTCGCCCCGCGACCTGGAGATGGCGAAGGCGAACCTCGCCGGCATCGAGCTGGCGCGAGCAGCCACTGGGGTGTTCGCTCCCATGTTCCTCGCCCATCTGCAGCTCTCCAACGACCGCACGCGAACGGCCCGGCGCGACAGCGAGGACTATGAGACGGTGCCACTGGCGGTCGGGTTCGTCGACCTCACCGGTTTCACCGAGATGTCCATCGGACTGCCTTCCACCGAACTGCGCAACCTGATCGTCGACTTCTAGGGCCGTGCCAATGGCGTCGTCGGTGACCACGATGGCCGCATCGTGAAGCTGATCGGAGACAAGGTGATGTTCTCCGCGATCGACTACACAGCAGCGTGCGCCATCGCCAGCAACGTGCCCACGCGCAACCTCGAGCCCGCTGGGCGCCGCCAGCTGAAGGGCTTCAGCGGGCCAGTGAGGTTGTGGAGCCTCTGCGACTGAGCGTCATGGACGGGTCAGCCGTCGATGATCTCGCGCAGCATCTCGATCTGTTGCACTGCGTCCGGCCCGACGGGGTTGACCGACAGCACGGTGACTCCAGCCTCCTTGAAGGCGGCGACTCGCTCCTTGATGTAGCTCTTCGGGCCGACCAGGTGCGACAGCTCGAGCCACTCTGCGGGTAGCGCGGCCGCAGCTTCGTCCTTCTTGCCGCCGAGGTACAGGTCTTGCACTTCTCCGGCTTCCTTCTCGTAGCCGTACGCGCACGCGATGTCGTTGTAGAAGTTCTTGCCGCGCGCGCCCATTCCGCCGACGTAGAGCGCCATGCCCGGTCGAGCCATGTCGAGAATCTTCGTGCGAGCTTCGCCAGTCAATGACTCGTCGATGGCCAGCATGCCGCCAGCCGAAATGTCGAGACGCTTGAGCGATGGGTCGCGCTTGGCAGTGCCGGCTCTCAGCTGGCGACCCCACACGTTCTGGAACTTCTCGGGCATGAACATGATCGGCAGCCAGCCGTCAGCCAGCTCGGCCGTTGCCTCGACGCTCCTGTTCTTCAGGCTCGCCCACCAGATCGGGATATCGCTACGCACCGGGTGGTTGATGAGCTTCAACGGCTTGCCGAGGCCGGTGCCCTGACCCTCGGGCAGCGGTGCCTGGAACGTCTGGCCCTGGTAATTGAACTTCTCCTCGCGTTTCCAGATCATCCGGCACGCTTCGATGTATTCCTTGATGCGTTGCATCGGCTTCTCGTAGGGCACGCCGTGGAAGCCTTCGATCACCTGCGGGCCGCTCGCACCGAGGCCGAGGATGAAGCGACCGTCGCTGACGTAGTCGCAACCAGCGGCGGTCATCGCCGTCAGTGCGGCCGTGCGGGAGAAAACGTTGAGGATGCCGGTACCGATCTCGACGCGTTCGGTCTTGGCGGCGAGGTAACCCACCTGGCTGATTGCGTCGAAGCTGTAGGCCTCAGCGATCCAGACTTGGTCGAGCCCGACCTTCTCCAGTTCCACAACTCGAGCCACTGCTTCCTTGAAGCCGCCGGAGTAGTTGATTCCCATGGAAAGTTTCATGGGCGTGAGAGTAGATGTCCGAGTGGCGCCATCTGCAACGCTGCGCGAGCGTGACGCGGTGAGTCTGTCGACGGTATGGATATTGGGTGATCAACTCGACCGGCGCGGCAGCGCGCTGGCCACTGCCACCCCCGACACACATCGGGTGCTGATGGTGGAGAGCCTTGGGAAGCTGCAGTCGAAGCATTGGCACGTGCAGCGAGCTCACTTCGTGATTGCCTCGATGCGACGGTTCGCCGACGAGTTGCAGGACGAGGGTTTCGACGTCGACTACCGAGTTGCGGCGTCGCTGCCAGACGGACTCGCTGCCCATCGAGCGCAGTTCTCACCGCCCGTCGTCACAGCGATGGAGGCGGCCAGTCGCGATGGGTTGCGCATGCTGCGGTCGTGCGGCGCGACCGTCACCCGATCGAATCAGTTCCTCATCCATCCCGACGAGTTCGCTGCATGGGCGCAGGACCGCAAGCGTCTGACGATGGAGGACTTCTACCGTTGGCAGCGGCGCAGATTGGGCTACCTGATGGACGGTGACGAACCGGCCGAGGGCCGATGGAACTTCGACGCCGAGAACCGCCAGCGACCGCCCAAGGATGGGCGCAATCATTGGCCGCGGCCGTTGGTGACCGTACTGGATGATCTCGACCAGGAAGTGCTTCGCGACCTGCCCGCCACGGTCTGGGGGGCTGCACCGGACGGCACCTGGGCCACGTCACGCGTTGAAGCCTTGCGGCGGTTACGCCACTTCGTCGATGAACTCCTCCCCCGCTTCGGGCCACACGAAGACGCAATGTTGACGGGAAGTTGGCATCTCGCGCACGGTTTGCTCGCGCAGTACCTGAACGTGGGTCTGCTGCATTCGCGAGAAGTCTGCGATGCTGCGGAAGTTGCGTACCGCGCCGGGCGCGTACCGATTGCGAGTGCTGAAGGTTTCATCCGTCAGGTGATCGGCTGGCGCGAGTACGTGTGGGGCTTGTACTGGCTGCGCGGGCCCGAGTACCGCGATCTGAACGTCCTGGACGCGCAGCGGCCGCTGCCACCGGTGTTCCCCGGCCGGGCCCCCACGCAGATGCGCTGCGTCGGCACGACGCTGCAGACTCTTCACGATCACGGCTGGGTACATCACATCCAACGCCTGATGATCCTTGGCAACTTGGCGATGCTCGCGGGAGTGCAGCCGCGGGCCATGACTGAATGGATGAGGGCAGGCTTCGTCGATGGCGCAGAGTGGGTGATGGTGCCCAACGTGATTGGAATGGCGCTGTACGCCGACGGTGGAATGATGTCGACCAAGCCATACGCGGCGGGCGGTGCGTACATCGACAAGATGAGCGACTACTGCGAGGCATGCCGCTTCGACCGCACCAAGCGCACCGGCCCCGACGCCTGCCCCTACACCACCCTCTATTGGGATTTCCTTGCCCGCCACGAAGAACGCTTTGCAAAGAACCCGCGCATCGTGCAACAGGCGCGCGCCGCGCAACGGCTCGGTGATCTGGCTGAAGTCCGGGTTCGTGCGCGCGAAGTGATGGAACTGCTGGACCGCGGCGAGCTGTAGCTCAACCGTTGAGATTGCCGCTGCGGAAACCTTCGAGGTCGAGGGTGACGTACCGATAGCCCTGGGCTCGCACGGCCTGCACCACTGCTGCGCGCTGCTCGATGACAGCCGGGATG
>JBBQMG010000004.1:0-71628 GCA_038328705.1 Acidimicrobiales bacterium
CGGCTGTGATCGACGCACTCCTCGCCAACGTCACACACTGACCGTCGGCGATTGGGATTCGCCGCCGCTATCCCACATTCAGCAGTTCGCGAATAAACACGTTGGCAGGCCGATGGTCTGAATCGCGGCGACCAAACGTTGCTGCCGCGCATCGCGGGTGCTCGCAACGACCAGATTCTTCGAGGACTGCACCGTCCGGCTGGTCCGCCGAGCGCCGCCGAATCTCGTCAGGGCTGTGCAAGTCCTGTGTACCTGCTGTGTACCTGGCGCCTGCCTGGCACCGAGTACAAACTGGCTAGATAGCCCTGACCTCGTCTCCACTGAGTTCTTCTGGTTACCGGCTTTTGCGGGTGAGGCTGAGCACACACACGTCGTCGCTGTAGGCGCCGTGCCCGTCGACCAGTCCGGCAAGTCGATCGAGCCCGATATCGCGGTTGGCGTCGAGTTGGCTCACCAGTTCGGCGATGCCCTCGTCGATCGCGCGTGTGCGTGTCTCGACCAGTCCATCGGAGTAGAGCAGCAGTCGAGCTCCGGCCGGCATGTGCACGGCAGCCTCGGACTTTGGTGCAGATGGGTCGACACCGAGCAATGGCGACCGACCCTGCCACAACACCTCGGTCCCGCCCTGGGGCATCACGAGGACCGGCGGTGGGTGGCCAGCACACGAGTAGCGCAGCTCGCCGGTCTCGAGGTCCAGTTCCGAATACGCCACGCTGGTACAGAACGCGCCGTCGATGGATTCCGCGAACGCGTCGAGACGCTCCAGAGTCCAGGCCGGACCATGGCCCTCCAAGGCGTAGGCACGCAACGCGGTCCTCACCTGGCCCATAACGGTAGCGGCCGGAATTCCGCGACCGACGACATCGCCAACAGCAACCGCGAGCCGGTCTTTCGTGACGAAGAAGGCATCGAAGAAGTCGCCTCCGATTTCGACCAGTTCGCCACCAGCCTGGTAGCTGGCGTCGAGGTCGACTCGCTCGTCGAGCGGCATCGTTCGGTTCAGAAGGTGTTGCTGAAAGAGCGCGGCGACCTGACGTTCGTGGTCGTACATCGCAACCATCTGCTTCGCTCCAACGATCGCATCGTCGTGCAGCCGGGCACGTTCGATCGCCTGAGCGGTGAGTTCGGCGAACGACACGAGAAACGCACGCTCGTCGGGTTGAAAGGTTGCCTCCTTGGACGAAGCAACACACAGCACGCCGCGCACCTGCCCCACTGTTGCCATTGGCAACAGTGCCACTCGTCGACTACTCACGCCGTCGATGCACAGCGGGGGAAGGTGCGTTGCAACCCCATCGCTGTTCTCGACGAAGACCGCAGTGTTCGACCGCATCGACTGAGCGAGCAGCGCGATGTTGGGGATGTCGGACGCCTCCCACGCTGCGAGCGCAACTTCATCGTCTGGAAGCGCTTCCAATATTCGGAGATTGTCACCGACGACGTCAGCCAGGAATCCGTGGTCCCCTTCAGGGCCGTCGAGAATCTCAGCGACGGTGACCGACACCACCTCTTGACGAGTCAACGCAACTGCGAACGCCGCGGTGAGCCGTTGCAGCCGCGCCAAGCGCTGCTGTGCGCGCTGCAACTCCTGTTCGAACGATCGGCGGGCCGTCGCGTCTGTGAGTACCAGCCACACACGAGCGGGCTCGGTAGCCGTGGCGTCATGTAGTTCAGCACTTGTGACCGCGAGGATGGGCTGACCGTTGGTGCCAGCCAGCTCAAGGGCAACGTCGCGCACAGCACGCCGGAGACCCAACGCCGGGGCGAAGTGGGTGTCGTAGTGGATCTGGCCACCGACGCTGAGCAGCCCCTGAAAGGTCCGCCGTCCGACCAGCTCGTTGGCTGTGTAACCCGTCCATGTGGCGAATCGCAAATTGGCCTGCTCGATCAGGCCATCGAGAGTCATGATCAGAAGGCCGCAGGGTGCTTCCTCGAACAGTCGCTCGAAGTCAGTCAGAGCAACACCGGTGATCGCATCGACCGCGTTAGCAACACCGGTGATCGCATCGCCCGCGTTGGAGCCACGGGTGGCGACGTTGTTCCGGGCAGGACGCAGCATTCAGGTTCCCATCGCTGAGCCTTCACTGATGCGCTACCAGGGTCCGGAGTAGCGGAACTTCTACAAGTTCACTGCCGAGCGTATAGCCGCACTGGCTGTCAGCGCCAGCTCGTCGATCTCACCGAATCGCTGAGCACGGTGAGTCCAGCCTTTTAGGGCTTCTCGCCGTTGCTGATGTCGGCGGAGACCATCTGAGCACTCTTGACGGTCGCGTGTTGTGCGTCCGACGGACTGGCGTCTGCGGCGAGCGTGTCCTCCCCGCGACCGTCGTGCAGCGCGACGAGAATGTCGCTGTCCTGTGCTGACGCCATCGGCCCGTAGCCGAGGACGAGCACTCCCTGCGCCTTGCACGTCGGGCACGTGATCGCAACCACTGCGATCATGTCGTCAGGGTCGGATGCACCCTCCAGTCGGCGCAGACTGGCGATGGTGAACCGAGCTGCAGGGAGTGTCGTGCCACACGTGAGGCACTCGATCAGCGACGCATCGCGTGGGGAGAAGGCCGCGTCGAATCCGCTGCCCTCGTAGCCAGTCAACACTTTGGTGAGGGTGGTGTTGTCGGAAGGGTTGCTCGTCATGCGCCGAATATGCCCGAATTCGTCTCCATGTAAACCTGGTTTGCAATGGACACGCGGTGGGTATCTCAGCCGCACTTCACCACCGATCGTTCGCGCAGCCGGCCGATCAACTGTCCGCCCAAGGAGGCCATCGTGACCGCCAGCAAGATCAGCAAGAGCAAGCGCGCAGCTTCCGAGCGCAGCGAACGTCGTGGGGTCGGTGACGAGCTGCATCAGCGCAGCGAACAGCCACTCACCACCAATCACGGCGTGCTGCTGTCTGACAATCAGAACTCGTTGCGCGAGGGCGACCGTGGTCCGACCCTGCTCGAAGATTTCGCGCTGCGCGAGAAGATCTTTCACTTCGACCACGAACGGATTCCAGAGCGCATCGTGCATGCTCGCGGTTCAGGTGCTCACGGCTACTTCGAATGCACCGCGCCAATCCCCGCGCTGACCAAGGCCGGACTCCTGCAGAAGAAGGGCGAGCGCGTGCCGGTGTTCGCTCGCTTCTCGACGGTTGCTGGTGGCGCGGGCTCGGTGGACACTCCCCGCGATGTGCGCGGCTTCGCCGTCAAGTTCTATACGCAGCAAGGCAACTGGGACCTGGTGGGCAACAACATGCCGGTGTTCTTCATCCAAGACGCGATCAAGTTTCCCGATCTCATCCACTCCGTGAAAATGGAATCTGACCGCGGCTACCCACAGGCGGCCTCGGCGCACGACACCTTCTGGGACTTCGTGTCGCTGATGCCCGAAGCAACCCACATGATCATGTGGGCGATGTCGGACAGGGGCATTCCGCGTTCGCTGCGAATGATGGAGGGCTTCGGGGTTCACACGTTCCGATTCGTCAATGCCAAGGGCGCCTCAACCTTCGTCAAGTTCCACTGGCGACCGCGTCTCGGCATTCAGTCGACGCTGTGGGATGAAGCCGTAAAGATCGCGGGCGCCGACCCCGACTTCCATCGCCGCGACCTCCACGAGGCCATCGACGCTGGCGACTTCCCCGAGTGGGATCTCGCCGTGCAGGTCTTCGACCAGACGCTGGCCGACAGCCTTCCCTACGACGTGCTGGACGCCACGAAACTGATTCCAGAGGAGGTCGTGCCGCTGAAGGTGGTTGGTCGCATGGTGTTGGATCGGAACCCCGCCAACTTCTTCGCCGAAACCGAGCAGGTGGCGTTCATGCCGACCAACATCGTGCCCGGCATCGAGTTCAGCAATGACCCGCTGCTGCAGGGACGGCTGTTCAGCTACCTCGACACGCAGAAGTCCCGCCTGGGCACGACCAACTTTCATCTGCTGCCGATCAATGCGCCGAAGTGCCCGTTCGCCAACTTCCAGCGTGACGGCATGATGCAGATGACAGTGCCTACGGGCCGCGCCAACTACGAACCTAACAGCCTCGACGTGGCTGGTGAGCCGACCGGTCCCCGTGCGCAGACCGATGGCTTCGTCACGTTCCCCGGCGACGCGGCGGAGGCCACCGGTGCCGAAGTGGGCAAGGTGCGTCAGCGCGCGAAATCCTTTGGCGATCACTACAGCCAGGCTCGGTTGTTCTTCCGCAGCCAGACCGAGATCGAGCAGGCCCACCTTGCCTCGGCCTTGGTCTTCGAGCTCTCCAAGGTGACGATGGCGCACATCCGCACCCGCGTTTTGGCCAATCTTCGTAATGTGGACGGCGATCTTGCGGCACGGGTCGCAGCTGGCCTGGGCGTCGCGCTGCCGGCAGCGAGTCCGGCGGCGGTGCAACCGGTCGACCTCGATCTCTCGCCTGCGCTCTCGATCGTTCTGAAGGCCAAGCACACCCTGCAGGGTCGCAAGGTGGGAATTCTCTTTGCGCAAGGTTCCACGAAAGCCGACATCGTCGAGCTGAGATCGAAGATCCACGCCGCGGGCGGCACAGCCGTGCTGATCGCGCCCCACTTGGTCGGCGTGCGCTGCAAGGGCGGCGCGCTCGACGCCGATGGACAGCTGGCCGGCACCCCGTCTGTGACCGTCGATGCTGTTGCCGTGATGGTCACCGAGGCTGCGGCCAAGGAACTGTGCCGTGACGGCGCCGCAGTTCAGTTCGTGATGGACGCCTTCGCACACCTCAAGGCCATTGCGCACACGCCGGGTGCGGCTGCGCTCTTGGCAAAGGCGGGGGTGGCACCCGGCGACGGTGTGATGCCGGTTGGTGCGGCCTTTCTCGATGCCGCCTGCGAGCGCTTTTACTCGCGGGAGCCATCAGTGCGGACGCTGGCCTGACCGACCCTCCCCTGACCGACCCTCACCCCGATGGACTAGTTGTCGTGAAGGTCTTTGCTGCGGTATTCGATGAGCAGCATCGTTGCGTCATCATTCAGACCCTTGCCCACGTGTGTGCCAACAGCGGCGGACAGTCGACGGACCGTTTCCGAGCCGGGCAGCCCGTCCAGTGTGGCGCGCACAAGGTAGTCGGCCAGGCGTTCCTGCCCGAAGCGACTACCGTCGGGCGAGAGCGACTCTGAGATGCCGTCGGTGTAGAAGAGCACGCGATCCCCACGCTGCAGCGTCTCTTGCGCGATCTCCACCACCGGGCCACTCAGCCCCAGCGGCATGGAGGGCGCACACTTCAGCTCGCCGATATAGCTGCCGTCGCGCACCAGCATTGGTAGGGGGTGGCCTGCATTCACCCATGTGAGCACGCCACTGGACAGGTCGAGTGAGCCAAACTGTCCGGTCACGTAACTCGAGTTGCCGAAGTGTCGATCAATGATCTCGTCGGCCTGGCGGTAGGCACTGTCGAGCGTGCTGCGCTCACGGCGAGTGTTGCGCAAACTGTTGATCACGGCGGTCGACATCAACACCGCCGACATACCGTGGCCCATCGCGTCGATGATTGCGAGATCGAGCCGGCCTGGATTCAATGCATAGTCGAACGAGTCGCCACCAATCTCGTAGGCCGGCTCCAGAATGCCGCTGACTGCGACCTCGGTGCTGATGGTGGCGAGCGGCGGCAGCAGATCCCACTGCGCTTCAGCCGCTGCAGAGAGCGGTTGAGCGCGACGGGTGCGCAGCCACACATCCGTGTATCGGCGGACACTGATGATGACCAACGCCAGCAGGCCGGCGAGCAGTTTCAAGAGTTCGACGGACGTCGGGGGTGTTGCGGCGTACTCCAGCTCGATCACGCCCAACCGCTCGGCACCGTCGACCAGCGGCAACCACCACGCGGCATTGGCAAGCACTGGCTCACCAGTGCTGAATGCCCGCCCTGCAACGGTTCCTTCCAAAACGTACATATCGCCCAACTCGCCCGACGGTCGCAGTACGCGGGCGGAGTTCAGCGCATAGTCCGCAATGTGCAGCACTACACGGTCGGCGTTGACCAGCGTGCGCACCGCCTCGACGACGCCCAAGATGTCGTCGGGCCCCAACTTGCCGCGCAACGCCAGCAGCGCCCGCGTCGCATGGCCCAGCGCCTCGTCATCGTTACGTCCGGTCACGTACTTCCTTTCGTCGTTCAGGAGCCTATGGTTTCAGCAGCGTGTGGTCGTCGAGAAGTTCGTGGTTTACGTTCGGCGAACCTGGGGTACACCGACCCCACGCGCCTTGCTCGCACCAACCGGAGGCTCTCAATGGACTCGAACAGAAATCTTTTGACCGCGACAGTGGCCGAGGACGGCACAATCACCGTGGCCGGCGACATCGACATGGCAGGCGGTCCGATCCTGGAAGAGGTCATGCTGCAGCGAGAGGAGCAGCTCGGCGTCAGCAGGGATCTCGTCGTTGACGTCGAGGACGTAGAATTCATCGATTCGTCGGGGTTGCGCAGCCTGCTGGCGGCCGCCCGTCGGGCTGTCGCCCGCAGCGCCAGGCTCGAGCTGCGAGCGGTTGGGCCCGAAGTCATTCGCCTCTTCGAAATCACGGGCACGCTCGACCAATTCAGTATCGTGAGTCTTCGTGACTGAAGCGCTGACCTCCATCGGCCCGGTACGTGTGGAACTGCCACCAGCGTCGATGATGTCGCGCGTTGCCCGACTCACGGCCACGGGTGTGGCCTCGATGGCCGGTTTCACCATTGACGAGATCGACGACATCAACGTCATTGTCAGTGAGGTGATGGTGGCGTTGGTGGAGCATGGGGCGCACGACACCATCGCGGTGACCTTCGACGTGACGAATGGGTGCTTCACTGTCCGCGGCGCCACCGAAATGGCTGACTTCGACCTCGATCACCCGGACCTAGCGCTGTGCCGAACCGTACTTGCGGCTGTGAGCACCCACCACGGCATCGAGCGAGACGGCACGCGAGCGGAGATATGGGCGACGCTGCAGCAGTCGCACACGTGACGCCGGTTCAACCTCCGGACGAGACAGACGCTGCGCTGGTTGCTGACGCGCTCGCGACCTTTGCCGTCACCCGCGACCCTGTCTTGCGGGCCGAGATCGTCGAGCGGTCGTTGTGGCTGGCACATCGTTCGGCGCGCCGGTTCGCCGAACGCGGTGAGCCGTTCGACGACATCTTCCAGGTGGCCAGTGTTGCGCTGATGCATGCAGTCGACCGCTTTCAGCCGTCGCTGGGAGTTCCCTTCGGGGCATACGCGACCCCCACAATCGTTGGCGAGATCAAACGGCACTTTCGCGATCGAACGTGGCGGCTGCACGTGCCGCGGCGAGCGAAAGATCTACGCCCAGCCGTCAACGCTGTGACCGACGAATTGACCAGGACGCTCGGGCGCTCGCCTACCGCTCGCGAAGTCGCGGCACAGCTGAACATCGACGAGGACTTGGTCCTGCAAGTGGTCGAAGCCAACAGCGCTTATCGAACCGCACAGCTCGACAACGTCACCGAGCGACAGGCCCGTGCCAGCGAGGCCGACTCAGAGGTCGACGCGGTACTGGATCGTGAACTGGTCAGTCAGGCCCTCGTGCACCTGCGCCCTCGCGAGCGGGAAATCATTCAGCTGCGCTTCTTCGAGGAGCTGACGCAAGCGCAGATCGCCGAGCGCATCGGCACAAGTCAGGTGCACGTTGGCCGACTGATTGCCAGCAGTTTGACGTTGCTGCGCGCACATCTCAGCGCCGGGACAGCGGAGGTGAGCTGATGACGTGTCTCAGCGATCGGCTCGAGGGGTACACCCGCCACATGACTGACGTGGGTGGCTGCGAAGGTGCGGCCCGCCTCGAATGCGTGCGACCACGATGAACGCTCCGGTTGACCTGCTGCTGCGGTCCTATCCCTCGACGCCCCCCACCGCGCGAGCTGCGAGAAACTTCGTCGTTGCTCAACTGCGCCGCGCGGCCGCGAGCGAAGACGCCGTTGCTGACTTCGAACTGATTGTCAGCGAACTGGTCACCAACTCGGTGCAGTACGGCAACGGCGCAGAGATTGTGGTCGGGGTAGACGCTGTGACGGGCGATTGGTACACGGTCTCCATTTCCAGCGGGGTCGATGGGGCATTACCGCCGCTCGACCCAACCTCGTGGACGGTGGCTGATGCTGAGATGCGGTCTGGGCGGGGATTGGGCATTGTCCACTCCCTTGCTGACGACATTTCAGTGGCCGTCAACGACGGCCGGCTGGTCATCGTCTGCCGCCGCCGCCGCTAGGAATGTCTCCGGTAACGCGAATCAGCCGGCGTCCGAAAGGTCGCCGGCTGATTCACGTGCAGGGCACGAAGCAGGTCAGTGCTTGTTGACCCGGTCCTTGACGGCATCGATGCCGTCTTCGATCTTGTCGCGAACCTTGTCCAGGCCGTCCTTGGCACTTGCGGCGGCCCTGTCGTTCTTGCCTTCGCGCTTGAGATCGTCGTTGTCCGTGAGGGCACCGGCGGCTTCCTTGATGCGACCCTTGACTTCGTCTGGCTGAGCTGATGCCATGGTTCCGTTCCTTTCGGGTGTCATTGCTGACGATGGCGGGGGGTTGCCATCGCTGCCTTCCAGTACCCCGCCCTTTTGGCGGTCAAACATCTTTCGCTGCACCAGAACCGCAAGCACAGCGACGGCACCGATACCGCCCATCACCAACAAGGCGCGACCGGCGTTGGAGCCCGACCTGCCGCCGCGAGCGGCGCGCGCCATTCGACGGGCGCGGCCAGAGGTGGTGGCGGCGGCCGCGCTGACCGCGTGCGAGACCTCCTGCAGCAGGTGGCTGGCGGCTTCCACTCCGCTTGCCGTAGCGGTACCCATCGTGTCCACGAGATGCGTGGGAACTGCGAGTGTCATGGTCTCTTCTCCTGCGTTGGTGAGTAGTCACACACCGAGCTCAGCTGAGCGCGGCGGCACCTTGCCCGTACCCCTCCTCGCCCGATCCGAAACGCCGTTCCGTTCGTTCAGCGTCAACTCGTGGGTTGGAGGCGAATGGGAACAGCCTTGGCGGCAGGGGTGCGGACGTGCGGGCCATGGTGGTCGAGCGCGATGAGCACGTTGGTTTCTGGGTAGTAGGCAGCCGCGCAGCCCAGCGGGGTGGGGTAGGCGACGATGCGGTATCCCCCGGCACGGCGGTCGGGCCCGACGAGCAAGCTCACGAGGTCGACCGTTTGTCCATCGGCGAGACCCAGCCGAGCAATGTCGGCAGGGTTGACCATGATGATGTGCCGGTCGCCGGCGATGCCTCGGTAGCGGTCGTGGTGGCCGTAGACGGTCGTGTTGTACTGATCGTGTGAGCGAAGTGTCTGCAGCATGAGTTGCCCGTCGACAGCGGCTGGTGGAGCGACCGTAGTGGCGGTGAACTGCGCCTTGCCATCGTGGGTGGGGAACGTTCTGGAATCGCGAGGTGGGTGCGGCAGTGCGAAACCACCGGGTACACGCACGCGGGTGTTGAAGCTGGCGAAGCCGGGAATGACGTTGGCGATGTGGTCTCTGATGAGGTCGTTGCTCTGGCCCAGAGCCGCCCAGCCGACAAGGTGGTCGTGGCCAAGAAGTGCAAGCGCGAGAGCGCTGACAATGGCGACCTCACTGCGGACTTCTGGCGAGGGGGGCGTGAGCACGCCGGTCGAAGAGTGGACCATTCCCATCGAATCCTCCACTGTGACGAACTGGTTCTCACCGCTGTCGTTGGTGTCGACGTCTGTCCGCCCGAAGGTGGGCAGGATGATGGCCGTCTCGCCACACATCAGATGCGAGCGGTTCAGTTTCGTGGAGATCTGGACGGTTAGCCGGGCACCGGTGAGAGCCTTCTCCGTGAGGTTGCTGTCGGGCGTTGACCTCACAAAGTTGCCACCGAGGCCGATCATGATCTGAGCGTCACCGGTCGCAAGCGCCCGCACAGCCGCAAGGGTGTCGTAGCCAGCTGCGCGTGGCATCGGCACATCGAACTCGCGCTCGAGCGCATCGAGTAGTGAGGGCTCCGGTTGGTCGAAGATACCCATGGTGCGGTCGCCCTGCACGTTGCTGTGACCGCGAATTGGGCTCACACCAGCGCCTGCCCGGCCGATGTGGCCACCGAGTAGGGCCAAGTTGGTGATCTCGTCGATGGTGTCCACAGCACCGATGTGTTGTGTGATTCCCATCGCCCAACAGATTATGAGTCGCGAGGCACCGGCAATCATCTCGAATGCCTCGTCGACCGCCGATGCCTCGAGACCGGTGGCCTCCAACAGTGCAGCCTCGTCGAGAGTTGCAAGGTGGGCGGCCAAGGCTTCGAAGCCGTTGGTGTGTTCGGCAATGAACGCCTGGTCGACAGTGCCGGGCCGCGCCGTAGCTGCGAGCGTCAGCCGACGGTTCCACAGCTGAAAGAGCGCTTGATCTCCGCCGAGACGAATAGGAAGATGGATGTTGGCCAGCTCCGTTCCGTGCCCGATCAAACCTCGAACCGTTTGGGGGTTCTTGTAGCGCAGCAAACCTGCCTCGGGCAGCGGATTGATGGCGATGATCTTTGTGCCGCCACGACGGGCTTCTTCCAGCGTGGTCAGCATGCGCGGATGGTTGCTACCAGGGTTCTGTCCGACAACGAGGATGACATCGGCGAGTGCGAAGTCGCACATCTGGACCGAGCCCTTTCCGATGCCAATGGAGCGTTCGAGCGCGAAAGAGGTCGGCTCGTGGCACATGTTGGAACAGTCCGGCAGATTGTTGGTGCCGAAACTGCGCGCCATCAACTGGTAGAGGAACGCGGCCTCGTTGCCGGTTCTTCCGGACGTATAGAAGATGGCGCCGTTCGGGTCGTCGAGGCCGCGGAGCTGCGTCGCAATTTCGGTGAACGCATCCGCCCACTCGATCGGCTCGTAATGCGTGGCACCGGGCCGCCTGATCATCGGTGACGTCAACCGGCCCGCCTCGCCCAACCAAAAGTCGGAACGGCTGCGCAGATCAGCGAGGGAGTGACGTCCGAAGAACTCGCGATCAACCCGTGCGGTGGTCGCCTCCTCGGCAACTGCCTTTGCACCGCTCTCGCAGAACTCGATGCGGTGCCGTTCTCCCGGTGCGGCCTCTGGCCACGCGCAGCCCGGGCAGTCGAAACCGCCGGGCTGGTTGATCACCGACAAGGTCGAGACGGTACGGCGAAGGCCCATCTTGGTGAGACTGCGATTCACCGTGTTGGCGATTGCGGGCGCTCCCGTTGCCCACCGATCCGGCTTGTCGATGTCGTGGTGTCGTGGTTCGTTGGCGTGGTCCATGGGTTCGGGCATGCGTGGGCTGTTACCCAGCCACCAACCTTTCGAAACCAGCTGTCCAGCTTGGTTTCGAGGGCTGGCTGGTGGGGTAACAGTTCGTGATGCCCGCGCGACAGTCTCCACCCCCCAGCGGAATACCGGGTTATGTGGCTGCTCTGTTGGCTGGGGCGCTGGTGGTGGCGTTACCGCTCGTCGCTCAGCGGGTTGATGGCTCGGCTGACGAGTTCAGTGACCAGCATTTCGCTTTCCTGCCAGCTGCCGGCTGGGCGGTGTGCGCGGCGCTGGCCGCAGTGATTTGCACCCGCCACCTGCAAATCGCCATGCGGAGAAGTGTGCAGGTTGGCTCAGGTTTGGCGCTCGCGTACGACGCACTGCCGGTGTTGCTGCTGATCCCGTGGTTGGTCGCAGCGCTCGCCGCATGGAGCGGGCATCTGCTGTTGATGACGGGCGCGGGGTTGCTGTGCTTGTACCACATCATCCTGCTCGTCCCTCGTTTGACCACTGCTCCGACGCCTAGCTGGGTGCCAGGTGCGCCAGTGGTCAGCCTTGTCGTGGCGAACGTGTTCGTCGACAATCAGACACCTGCGGAAGCGGCGCAGCAACTGGTGGGTACGGGGGGTGATGTCGTGGTGATCGTGGAGAGCACGGCGGACTTCATGGCGATCTTCGACGCACAGGGTGGCGCCGATGTCTACCCGAATCGTGTCGTCGACCCCGACGACACGAGCGACTATGCAGTTGCGATCGTGACCAACCGGGAACTGGGACCGCGCTCGCGGTTCCTCGCCGTTGGACCCCTGAGAGTCGTGGTGGCGGAGATCGCAATGGACGGCACCAGCCTGATCATCGTGGCTCTCAACCCGATGGCCACTTTGGATTCGGGGGGCCACGAAACCTGGAAGGAGCAGCTGCAGGCGTTGGAAGAGTTTCTGCCCACCCTGGACGGTCCAGTCGTCATCGCTGGCGATCTGAACAGCACCCGCTATCGACCAGAGTTCGAGCAGGTCATGGCGCTTGGGTACACCGATGCCATTGACGCTCTTGGCAAAGGGCTGAGTGCGTCGTTCAAGATCGCGGCACGAAGCGGACTGGGTGGAGTCGTGCGCTTGGATCACGCACTGACCAACGCGGATGTTCACGGTGTGTCGGTGACGAACCTGGAGGCATGCGGTAGCGACCACATCCCCTTCCAAGTCGAACTGGCCGTCCGCGTCAACCCACGATCCGCTTGAGACGCCGACGCTAGAGACGCCCACGAGCGACGCGAGCGAGCCAGAAATGGGGCGGCGCTGCGGGCACAGTGCGCCGCCCCAAATCCTGTTTGCAACATGCGGGAGGCACGTCTGGGAGAACACTTCCCCACACGGGCGGAACGTACACATCAATTGTCTGCCTTTGTCGAGGTCAGCCGAAATCCGTTTGAGCGATCACGGATGAGGGAATAGGCGCACGATGCGACGGGCGTTCGCACTCTGCCGACTGGGAAGAGGAGCAATTTGATGACAGACGTGGTCGTGGTAGCCAACACCGAGAAGATCCCGAAGAAGGAGGTGCGCGAGCTCGAAGAGTCGCTGGCCGCCGCGGGCTTCGCCAAGGTGAAGATCGTTGTGGTGGAGCATGGAAGCGACGCCAAGGCTGCGGCTGCTAAAGCCGTGAAACACGGTGTCGACACCGTTGTCGTATGCGGCGGCGACGGAACCGTGCGTGCCGCGGCCGAGGCACTTGTGGGTACCCGCGCCGCCTTGGCCGTCGTCCCGCGCGGTACGGCGAATTTGTTCGCGTCAGGGCTTGGTCTGCCCAACGAAATCGATGACGTGGTGGGGCTGATCGTCCGCCACGAACGACGCACGATCGACACAGCAACGTGCAACGGCGACACCTTCTGCGTAATGGCTGGCGTGGGGTTCGACGTTCGCATGCTGGACGGTGCGGAGGACGGCAAGGAGCGAATAGGAACCCTCGCCTACGTTGCCTCGGGAGTGCGCGCTGCGCGTCATCGGACTCTGTTCGCCGCGACGGTCAAGGTCGACGGGGAAGAGTTCTTCCAAGGCGAAGCCAGCTGTGTGCTCGTCGGCAACGCCGGCCGGCTGAAGGCAGGTATCGAAGCCTTCCCCGGCGCCTCAACGACAGATGGAGTGGTGCATGTCGCGATCGTGACCGCCACCGGGCTTCGCCAATGGGGCGGAATCTTGGCCGCGGCAGTCGTGCGTCAGCCGGAGTGGTCCCGCAATGCTCTCGTGAGCGAAGGCACAGCGATCACAGTGGAGTTCACGAAGAAGCGTCACTTCGAGCTGGACGGCGGTGTGAAGACACGTGCCAAGCGCCTCGAGTTCAAGGTCCATCCGCTTTCGCTGCACGTTGTTGCACCTGCGGAAGAGGCGTAGCCGGCAGGACATGACCCTGAGGGTGTTCGCTCAGGGGGTCACCCAAACGCTGTGCACGGCCACCGAACGCGATTGCGACAGTCGTGAACCAACCCCAACCAATTGCCAGACCAGCGAGCACGTCGGTCAGCCAGTGAACGCCCAGCAGGGCGCGGCTGGCCGCAACGGAGACTGCAATCAGCGCCGCGCCGCCAGCAAGCGCTGCTCGCGTACGACGGCTCCGATCTCTTCCCAGCACCAACGCGATGGCGGAGAACGACGCGGAGGCGGCGACTGTGTGACCTGATGGAAATGAGTATCCGTGGGCGGCAACCAACCGCAGTACTGACGGCCGCTCACGCTGGACGAGTGCCTTCAACGCGTTGCTGAGAGCGAGCTGACCAAGGCCGACCGTTGCCAGAAAGGCAAACACCTCGCGGCTGCGCCGACGGAGATAGTCCGCAGCCGCAACCGTCGCGAGCGCAGCGATCACGAACACTGAGCTGCCCAATTGGGTTGTCCACCGCAGCACGACAATTGCGCTCGAACTGCTGTGATGCGAACCCCACTCGGCGACCCACCCGTCCGCATGCGCGAGCCAGTTGTTGTTGTCGATCAGGCTCAGCAGCGCACCGACGATGAGCGCAACCACGAACAGCACCAGGAAGCTGGCCGTGAGCAGAAAGCCGCCGGCCGTCTTGCGGTCCATACGTTGGCGCAGAAAGCGGGCCACCTTGGGGCGTCCGATAATTCCCCGGCGCACCGCCCGCTCTTTGGCGGCGGTGTCCACTGGATCGGCCTGCACTCGTCGCGAAACTGACAAGCCGAAGGCCAGCAGCGCCGCGGTCATGCCGCAGAGAAACACCACCAGCGTCAGGTTCATCGTGTCGTCGGCTTCATCGTGTCGTCAGGTTGATGGAGTTGCGATAGTTGATCGGCCGCATGCCGCAGAACGAGCGCCGTGACCAGTACAGAGGCGCCGCCGAGCAAAGCCCCCATGATGATGTCGGTGAAGTAATGCATACCGCGATACATCCGGGCAAGGCCTACGAGAATCGGCAGTAACGCCGCGACTGCAACGGCCGTACACCGCAGCCAGTGTGAGCGTGTCCGCCAGAAGATGACGACGACGATCGCACTGTACGCGGCAGCGGCTGCCATGTGCCCGGAGGGAAAGCTCGAGCCAACAGGCGAGGAGTCGAGGCGCAGCACATCGGGTCGTGGCCGGTCGACGATGGTGGTGATGGTGATGAAGGACATGGCCTCGAGCACCAGCGGCACTACGACCATCAATGGTTCCAACCAACGCCGCCACCGAATCAGCATGGCAATTGCAACGATCGCTGTCACGACGACCTTGACCACGGTGTCGGCCAGCATCGAGCCGATGAAACTCAGCGAGTTGAGTGTCGGAGTTCGTTGATCGACGAACCAGGTGGCGATTGACTGGTCGAGGTGCAATAGCCACGTGTCGGACAGTCGACGGGTCAGCAGCCATCCCAGTGCACTCCACGCAACAGCGAAGAGAAGGAAGGCACAGCCGAGTAGCCTAGCTTCGTGACGTCCAAGCACCCAGGTGCCGCGCAGTCGCGGATGGGTCGGGTCGAGTTGCGTGCTGGCCTTCATCACGGTGCCTGCAACCGACGGCGGGTGAACGTCAACAGGCAGAAAGCGCCGTAGGCCACAAAGCCAGCGCCCACTATGACCACCACGATCACTCCCCATGATTCGGTGGCGACACGTCGCAGTGCTCCATCGAGTCCCGTTGCTTCGCTGGCGACATACGTGATCGCGGAGCGAACGAGGAAGAACCCCACCAAGCCGAACCCGATACCGCGACCGATCTCGCCGGCTGCGCCGATTCGTTTGGTCCAACGCAGCCGCGCTGGGGAAAGGCCCCCGAGGTTCAGTTCGTCGTTGACGTCCATCGAGAAGCCCTTCTTCATTCGATAGAGGCCGACGCAGATGACGATCACTCCGACTACGCCGATGACGAGCCGCCCGGCGGTGTGCGACATGATCGACGCCGAGATGTCGGTCACCTTCGCGTTGCCGTTCTGGTCGACGGACGAGTCTCGCGCCAGGGCAAGAGCGCTCGCGGCGAACGTGCTGTACACAATTGCGCTGACGAGGTAGCCAATGCGGTGCACCATGGCCTCACCGTCGGTGCCGCCCGGCAGTAGCGCAGACACCACACGCCATGCTGCGTAGATCAGCATGCCTGCGGCGAGGAGCCAAAGCAGCGCTGTGCCACCGGCCGACGATGCAACGGTTTTGATTGCGCCGGTCGGGCTTGCCTCCCCTTGACCACTGACCGGCGCGTTGGTCCAACCGGATGCCTTGGCAGCAACAGACAGTGCGAGGAGGCCAGCGACGACGTACACCAGGCCCTTGGCGAACCAGCCGATTCGTCCAACCTTGACCACTGTTGGGTGGTCGGTGCTGAGACGCCGGAGCGGGTTGCGTGGTGCACCCGTCATAGGGAGAAGACCGAGTAGTGGGGCATGTCACCCCTGTTCCCCGCAGTCTCCGGTATCAAACCCAAGGCTTCCTCGAGATGGACGTGCTTCCGAGGTAGGGCCACCCCTACCTCGCGAATGCCAGCACGCCCAATGGTGGGGAAGCGCGCCGCGCTTCAAGCTGTAGGCATGCTCCGACGACTTGCAACATTCTGTTTTCGACACCGACGCCTCACCGTGCTGTTGTGGCTGATGGCGGTGGTCGGTGTCTCCCTTGCTGCTGGCGCCGCGGGTGGCGAGTATGCTCAGGGCGGACGTCTGCACGGCACCGACAGCGACCGGGCGTACGAGCTCTTGGTGGACGAGGCACCCGACGACGCGAACATCGCCGGCGATGCGGCACAGCTGGTACTCACCGCACCGGGTGGCGTGAGCAGCCCCGGTGTCGCGTCGCAGGTCGATGCCTACCTGCAAGAACTTGCCACGACTCTGGGCGTCATCTACAGCCCGTCTTCGTCCGCCGAGCTCACGGTCTCGGCAGACGGCACAGTGGCAACTGCCACCATCACCGTTGACAAGGACGACGCGAAGGTGACGGACCGCCTACTCGACCAGCGTGCGGCGCGGCAGGGCGCAGGGCTTGCGGTGGACTTCGGCGGATATCGCTTCCAGGACGGCGGCGTGCCCACCACCGAGTTGTTCGGCTTGCTGGCTGCCGTGGTCATCCTGCTCATCTCCTTCGGCTCCCTCGTCGCGATGGGGCTGCCCATCCTCACCGCCCTGTTCGGCATCGTCGTGGGCCTCGCCGGGGTCGAGCTCTGGGCGGCTCTCGTCGACACGCCTGAATTCACGGTGCAGGTTGCCTCGATGGTCGGCATCGGCGTCGGGATCGATTACGCGTTGTTCATCGTGACCCGCTACCGCGAGGCGCTTCGGCGCACCGCGGATCCGCTGCAGGCGACGCTCGAGGCGATCGACACCGCCGGTCGCGCAGTGGTGTTCGCCGGGGTCACGGTGATGATCTCGCTGCTCGGCATGCTGCTGATGGGCATGTCCTTCCTCAACGGGCTCGCCTTGGGCACATCGACCGCAGTGCTGGTGGCGGTGCTCGCCGCGCTCACTCTGTTGCCGGCGTCGCTGGGCTTTGTCGGGCACCGAATCGACCGGCTGTCGATCCACCGTCGCGACCGCAAGCTTGATGAAACGGGCTGGCACCGATGGAGCCGCTTCGTGCAGCGACACCCGGCGGCCTGCGCGTTGGCGGGTCTGGGCGTTCTCGGGGCGCTTGTCATCCCCACGTTCGCGATGCGGTTGGCGTCGGCCGATGCCGGCAACGACCCACAGGGTACGACGACCCGCGCAGCGTACGACACGCTCGCAGACGGCTTTGGCCTCGGCTACAACGGGCCGCTGCTGGTGGTGACCCCGCTGGTCGGCAGTCCGACAGCGGCCGACCGCCTCGCCGCAGTCATTGCCGAGCAGCCAGGGGTCCTCGCCATTGCGGGTGTCGATGTGGCCGACTCCGGCACGGTTGCGGTGATCACCGTCATCCCGATCACCGGCCCCCAGGATGAGCGAACCGCCGACCTGGTACACACCCTTCGCGACGTCATCGCGACGAGCGGCATCACTGGCTACATCGGCGGGCAGACCGCGGGCGACGTCGACTTCTCCGAGCAGATGTCGGCACGACTGCCGATCTTCATCGGCGCCGTCCTGGTGCTGAGTTTCCTGCTACTGATGCTCGTGTTCCGCTCGATCCTGGTGCCGCTGAAGGCAGTGTTGCTCAACCTGTTGTCGATCGGAGCGGCGTATGGCGTTCTCGTCGCCGTGTTCCAGTGGGGCTGGCTCGGCTGGCTGATCGGTGTGAACGAAGGAGCGCCGATCGAGCCGTGGGCGCCGATGATGCTGTTTGCCATCGTGTTCGGTTTGTCCATGGACTACGAGGTCTTCCTGCTGTCGTCCGTGAAGGAACGAATCGACCATGGCGAGCCGAACAGCGTTGCGGTCGTCGAGGGCTTGGCCTCGACCGCGCGGGTGATCACAGCTGCCGCTGCCATCATGGTGTGCGTGTTCGGCACCTTCGTTCTCGGCGACCTTCGCGCGATCAAGCTGATCGGTCTCGGTCTCGCTGTTGCTGTCCTTCTCGACGCGACGATCGTGCGAATGATCTTGGTGCCGGCAACGATGGAGTTGCTCGGCCCGCGGAACTGGTGGCTGCCGCGTCGTCTGGCGCGCGTGCTCCCGCGGTTGCCCGTCGAAGGCAACCACTCGGCAACACCGCCGGCCCCGGTGGCCGAGCGAGTCCTCGAGGGGGTGCGATGATGGCCGCCGTGATGAAGCGCCTGTTCGGGGCCTACGCGCGCCCTCGGGTCTGGCTGGAGTCGACACACCTGCTCCTCGGCCTGCCCGTCGGCATCGGTCTGTTCACGATCGTGGTCACCATGCTCGCAGTGAGCACCGGCACACTCTTCAGCTTGGTCGGGCTGCCCCTACTGGTGATGACGGTGGCCGGTGGCCGCGTGGTTGGCCAGGTCGAACGGGCCCGTGTGAAGGCGTTGCTCGGTGTCGAGCTGCCTGCCCACGCACCGATCTCGTGGCAGCGGGGCCTCTGGCCGCGGGCCAAGCAGATACTGGCCGATCGGCCGAGTTGGAGGGGATTGGCCTACGCGTTACTGATGCTGCCGTGGGGAATTGTCACCTTCACCGCGACCGTCGTGCTGTGGACGGTGGCAGTCTCCCTCGTCTCGCTACCGCTGTGGGGGTGGGTCGGGGAGCCTCCACCGGCATTCACCGTCGATGGCACTCGGTTCCATCTGCACGGTTGGTCGCTGGTTGCTGCCGTCGCCGCCGCATCTCTAGTCGGTCTGCTGCTGAGCATCGTGCTCCCGAGGGTCGTGCATGCCTTGGCCTCGCTCGACGCGGCGCTGGCACGGCGGCTGCTCTCACCCAACGAAGCCAAACGACTCGCGGCGAGGGTTGCCGAGTTGGAGGTGAGCCGCAACGCTTCTGTCGAGTCGTCCACCACCGAGTTGCGTCGGATCGAACGCGACCTGCACGACGGGGCCCAGCAGCGACTGGTCAGCCTGGCAATGAACCTCGGCCGTGCCAAGGAACAGCTGCAAGGCAGCGACGATGAGCGAGCACGTGAGCTCGTCGGCGCCGCCCACGACGAGGCGAAGCATGCAATTACGGAGCTGCGCGACCTCGTTCGGGGTATCCACCCGGCCGTGCTGACCGATCGTGGGCTCGACGCTGCTGTCTCGGCGCTGGTGGTTCGCTGCCCGGTACCGGTGAGCTTGCACACCGAGCTACCGCGCCGGCTGCCCGCAGCGATCGAGGCTGCCGCCTACTTCGTGGTCGCGGAAGCACTCACCAATGTCGCTAAGCACAGCAGGGCTCACTCGGCAAATGTCCGTGTGGCCGAGCGCGACGGCGTGCTCTTCGTCGAGGTACTCGACGACGGGGTCGGTGGGGCGAACGAACTGCACGGCGGCGGACTACGGGGGCTGCACGAGCGTGTGACTGCCGTGGAGGGCCGACTACGCGTTGTCAGTCCTTTCGGAGGGCCTACGGTCGTCAGCGTGGAGCTGCCATGCGCATTGTGATCGTGGAGGATTCAGTGCTCTTACGCGAGGGCGTCACCAGGCTGCTCGAGGAATACGGTCACTCGGTGGTTGCTGCCGAAGGCGACGCCACCCGTCTGGTACCCGTCGTCGAGGAACACGCGCCCGACCTCGTGATCTTGGATGTTCGCATGCCTCCGACGCATACCGACGAGGGCCTTCGAGCCGCCATCGAGCTGCGTATGGCGAGGCCGGCCACCCCGGTGCTGGTGCTCTCGCAGTACGTCGAAGAGAGATACGCCGTCGAGCTGCTGGCGATGGGCACCGTCGGTGTCGGCTACCTGCTCAAGGAGCGGGTGGCCGACGTTCGGGAGTTCGTCGACGCTGCCGTGCGAGTGGCCGACGGTGGCACCGCACTCGACCCCGAGGTCGTGTCGCAGTTGTTCGCCCGGAGCCGCCGGCGCGACCCACTTGCGACGCTCACGCCGCGCGAACGCGAGGTCTTGTCGTTGATGGCGCAGGGCTTTTCCAACGGTGCCATCGCGGCGGCGCTGGTGGTCAGCGCTGGCGCTGTCGAAAAGCACATCTCGTCGATCTTCGCGAAGCTCGATCTGCCACCGTCGGAACTGGAACATCGCCGCGTGCTGGCCGTGCTGCGACACCTGACGGGTTGAACCCTCTGACCCGAGCGGCGTGGTGTCACGCCCCTCTACTCGCTCGCCGGGGCCGACTGGTCACGCAATCGCAGGAATCGTTTGCGGAGGCGGCGGACCGATGTAGCGGGCGCTTGGTCGGATGATCTTGTTGTCCGCGGCCTGTTCGAGGATATTGGCGCACCACCCGATGACCCTGCTCGATGCGAACGTCGGGGTGAACATCTCGGGCGGAATGCCGCAACTGCATGACGACACCAGCGTAGAACTCGACGTTCGTGCGCAGGTGGCGACCCGGCTTCAGTCGGTCGAGTATTCCGGTCACGCCGGCCTCCACGGCTTCCGCAAATGCCGTAAGGTCGCGGGCGGTTTCGTTGGCTGCCAGTCGACGTGCGACACCGCGGAGCATGACCGACCGCGGGTCGTCGGTGAGGTACACGGCATGCCCGAAGCCCATGATCTTTTCGCCGCGTTCCACCATCGGCGCGACCACCTCCTCGATACGTTCCGGTGACCTGATCTCGTCGAGCAGCGCCAGTGCTCTGCTCGGTGCACCGCCATGGAGTGGACCGCTCAACGACCCGATGGCGGCAACCACGCAGGCGCCCATGTCGGCCCCGGTGGAGGCGACCACTCTGCCAGTGAAAGTTGAAGCGTTGAAGCCGTGATCTATGGTGGAGATGAGGTACTGCTCAACCGCGCGAGTGTGCTCCCCAGTAGGTTCGGCCCCGGTCAGCATCCACAGATAGTTCGCCGCGTAGCCAAGGTCGTCGCGGGGTTCGACGACCTCTCGACCGGCGCGTAGCCGGTGAAGGGCGCACAGCAGTGTGGGTGTGATCGCACACAGGAAGAGTGCGTCGAGCCGGCGCTGCTCAGGTCCGATGTCGATCACCGGTCGCATCCCGCGCTCTGCAGCCGCGAGCGAAAGAACGGTGCGTAAACCTTCGAGCGGTTCGCTGACCACAGCGACGGCTGGCAGGACTGCTCGCACCGACGATGTGATCTCGCGCAGGGGAGTCGCCTCGGCGATGAACTCGGCGCGCTCGCCAGCATCGGTGGGCAGTGCTCCGTAGACCATCAAGCGCCACACGTCCTCGATCGGCCGCCGCTCCGCAAGTTCCACGGCTGAGTACTGGCGATAGTGATAGAAGCCTTCGCTACCGCGGACGTCGCCGACCTCGGTGTCGGCCACGACCACTCCTTTGAGACCGCGTGGAACGTCGGCTGGCCCGATGGATGCGACACGCATCAGGTCGCGAAGCGACACCACACCAACCGGGTTGCCATGGTCGGTCACGGGCATGTGCCGGTAGCCGCGTTCGCGCATTATTGCCAACGCCGCGGGTACTTCGGTGGCGAGGTCGACGTCGTCAACCGGTGTGGTCATGACCGCACCCACGGTGCAGTCGTGTAGCCCGGTGGCGGTGGCCCGTAGCACGTCGCGTTCCGTGACAATGCCAACGGCCCTACTGCCTTCCATCACCAGTACCGAGCCAACTCGATGCTGGTGCATGCGGTGGATCGCGGCGGTGAGGGGCTCGTCAGCGAACGCCGCCACTGGGGGAGCTGTCATCAACGAATCGATAGAACTCATGCTCACCAGCGTGCCTACGTCGAGATAGCTGATCAACGTTGATTATGGTCAACCATGTGCAGTGGCTGACAACGTCCCAGGCAGCGCATCGCTTAGGCGTGAAGCCGGCCACCATCTACGCCTACGTCAGTCGTGGTGTCATCGAGAGCCATCGGGATGAAGATCGCACCAGTCGCTTTCGTGCGATCGACGTGGAGGCGCTCGCGGTCCGCGGTCGCCCTCGCGAGGCGAGCCGTCACCATTCGTTGGATATCGAGATCTCTACGCGAATCACCGAGATCGGCGACCACACCATTCGATATCGCGGGCATGACGCGCTGACACTGGCGCGTACGTGCTCCTTCGAGCGGGTGGCGGAGCTGCTGTGGACGGGCGAGTTGCCGTTGGTGACGCCGGTCTGGGTCGCCAGCGCGCGGCCGCTCGTGATCCCCAGTGAGTTGTCGATGCGTGATCATCTGCGCTTGGTGGCCGCACACGCTTCGGTCGGCGCCCGCGAGCGACGCGACATGCGGTCGGTCACCGACGAGGGTCGGCTTCTGATTGCGTCCATGATCGACTCGTTACCGATGGCAGGCGATGGCCGCTGCCCCCGGTTGGCGCTGCCCGATGGCGTGTCTGTCCGTGGTTCGTTGGCGGGCCGGCTCTGGTCACGACTCTCACCGCGACGATCGACGCCCGCGTTGATCGCCACGATGAATGCCGCGCTCGTCCTGCTGGCCGATCATGAGATGGCGGCAAGCACCTTGGCCGCTCGCGTCGCGGCCAGCACCCGTGCTGGGGTGCATGGCGTCGTCGCCGCCGGGATGGGCACGCTGGAAGGGTCACTGCACGGTGGCGAGAGCCGGCGCGCCCGCCGAGTGCTCGATCGCGTCACGGTCGGGTCCGCGCAGGGTGCGATGTTGATGGCACTCGAACTGCACGGCAGGTTGCCTGGGTTCGGGCAGGTGCTGTACCCGTTGGGCGACCCTCGGGCAGTGCTCCTGTTGCAGATGTTGCGCGATGCCGTCGGCCCACATCCGGCCATGATCGCCGCGGACGCATTGATCGCCGCCGCCGCCCGCCGCCGCCTGCCACCACCCAACGTCGACCTCGCACTGGCCGTGCTGGGGATGGTGGCCGCGATGCCCGAGGATGGTGGCGAAGCAATCTTCACGACCGCGCGAGTCGTCGGCTGGCTCGCACACGCAATGGAGGAGTACGACGAGCGGCCACTGCGCTTTCGTCCCCGCGCCGTGTATGTCGGGGCCAGCGGGTGACGGGAGTCAGCCGGAGACGGGCAGTGCGACCGCAGCCATGGCGATGGCCAGTGCATGGCCGAGGTTCAGCGAATCAACGCCACGATGCATTGGAATGCGAACTTCGAACTGGCTGGCGCGGCGGGCCTCTTCGGTCAGGCCGGGCCCCTCGGCGCCCGCGATGAGCGCAACCTTGTCCGGCACGCTCATGTCGAACAGGCTGTTGGCCTCCGCTGCGGGGGTCAGTGCCCAGGTCTCGAAGCCGGCGTTTTTGAGGGACTCGATCGGGCTCGGCCACCGATCGCAGCGCATCACCGGCAGGTGCAGCATCTCGCCCATCGAGACCCGCACCGCGCGACGCGAGTACGGGTCGGCGCAGGTGGGGTCGAGCAGCATGGCGTCGAACCCGAGCGCCCGTGCGGACCGCGCGACCGCACCGATGTTCTCCTTGTCGTTCGACCCTTCCAGCACCAGCACTCGACGGGCACCGGCCAGCACATCGGGCAGTGTCGGGTTCTCGCGCCGCTTCACCGACGCCAACGCCCCACGATGAACGTCGAAGCCGGCGATCTCCTTCATCACCTGGCGGCTGGCGATGTAGACCGGCAGGCATATCGGTTCGACCGTGTCCCTCAGCCGCTCGTAACGCGAAGGGGAGAGCAGGAATGACTTGGCCGCGAATGTGGAGGCGACCAGTCGGGTGATGACCAGTTCACTTTCGGCAATGAAGTGGTCGAGCGTGTCCGCGGCGTCACCCTGGCCGCGAAGGCCCAGGTAGTCGGCAACGCGCGGGTCGTCGGCGGAGTCGATTTCAATCGGCACTCGCCTGACTCTATGGGTGCCGACGAAAGGAAGACGTTGCGAACAGGTGTTCGCTGCGCCAGGATGTCGCCATGACCGGCCCCACCGCTCCACCCGTCGCCACCGACTCTGAACTGATCTGGCAGCAGTGCCTGTTCGCGTTCGAAGAACCCAAGGTCAATGATGTGGATGTCGGCGGCAGCGGTCTCACTAGGACTTGGCTCGACGAGACGTCGTGGGTCGATTTCGTGCCGCGCTGGCTCAGTGGGGCCGACCTGGTCTTTGCCGAGCTGGTTGCCAAGCTGCCGTGGCGCCAGCGCGAAGTCACCATGTACGACCGGCGCGTCGCCGAGCCACGGCTCACCGCTTGGTGGGGGCTCACCAATGGCGAGCCCGAGCCGCTGGCGGTGCTGCAGGAGGCCAGGGCTGCCCTCACCCGCCACTACTCGCGCCCGTTCGACTCCATTGGCTTCAACCTGTACCGCGATGGCCGCGATTCGGTGGCCTGGCACGCGGACCGCGAGCGCTACACCCACGAAGACCCGGTCGTCGCGATTCTCAGTACTGGTGCGCCGCGGGCACTGCACATTCGGCCCAAGCCGTCGCAGGGCAAGGGTGCGCCGTCGAGTACATGGCACATTGGCCAGGGCGACCTGCTGGTGATGGGCGGCGCCTGCCAGCACGACTTCGAGCACTGCGTGCCAAAGGCAGCCCACGTCGAGGGCCCCCGCCTCAGCATCATGTTCCGACACAACATGGCCGACTGGCAGCCGCCCGATTCCGGCACGTACAACCAGGCGTGAGCACCATCTGTTCACCTCGCCGGTCCGGCCCAGGGGATCGAGCGAGGGCATACTAGGGCGATGTCGAACGACCCTGCGCGCTACGCATTTCTTCCCGGTGCACCTGCCTACCCGACGATTGTTGCGGGTGACGGAGTCTTCCTGATCGCCGACGACGGCCGACGCATTCTCGACGCTGCGGCGGGCGCCATCGTCGGCAACATCGGGTGGGGTCGCAAGGAGGTGGGCCAGGCCGCCGCCGCGGCAATGGAGACCGGTTACGTCGTTCCGCTGTGGCCCACGCCGCACCGGCTGGCGCTGCACGACGAACTGGTCCAACACTGGTTGCCCGAGAGTTTCAATCACGTCTTCTTCACCAGCGGTGGCAGCGAGAGCACCGACTCGGCTCTCCGCTTGGCCCGCGCTTATCAGGTGGCCAAGGGGCGCGTGGATCGGTGGAAGGTCATCGGCCGCCACCCCAGTTACCACGGCATGACCACCGGCACGATGGCCGTCGCCAGCCACACGCTGCGTCAACGGGGATACGAGCCGCTGCTGCTGCCGTTCCCGAAGGTGCCATGGGACGACCCGGAGCAGGTTTTGAAAGTGATCGAGCAAGAAGACCCGGCCACCATCGCGGGCTTCATCGTCGAACCGATCACCGGTGCCGCCGGCGCCTGCTTGACCGCCAGCGACAAGTACTGGAAGGTCGTCACCAACGCCTGCCGCGAGCACGACATTCTGCTGATCGCGGATGAAGTGATGACCGGCTACGGCCGCACGGGTCTGAACTTCGGCCACCAACACTTCCCGATGGTGCCCGATGTGATCGTGGGCGGCAAGGGCTTGGGCGGCGGCTACGTGCCGCTCGGCGCGGTGGCTGCGTCCGATCACGTGGCCGAAACGTTGCGCGGCAGCGGTTTCATGTACTTCACGTTCACGGGCAACGACGGTGCGTGCGCCGCAGCCGTGAAGGTGCTGCAGATCATGCGCGACGAACAACTCGTGCAACGAGCAGCGACTGTCGGTGCCCACCTGGGTCAGCGTCTGCGCGACGAGTTCGGTCAGCACCCGGCCGTTGCCGACATTCGTGGCCGCGGCATGTTCTACGGTCTGGAACTGAATTGCAGCCGCGACGCCGTCGTGCAAGCCGCGATGGATCGCGATATGTGGGTCTACCCGGCCGGTTCCGGCCCCGTTGCCGAAGCCGTGATGGTGGCGCCGCCGTTCGTCATCACCGAGGCAGAGATCGAGCAACTCGTCTCTACCCTGCGCGACTCGCTCGACGCTGTGCATCGGTGACTGCTCTCAGCCTGCCCGACGTCGGAAGCGAACCGCGGCGGCTCATCGCACTCGAAGCCGTTCACAACTTCCGTGACATGGGTGGTTACCCCGCCGCCGACGGGCACACGACGCGGTGGCGCACGCTCTTCCGCGCCGACGGTCTCTACCGTCTGGCCGGCAACGACCTGGAAACGGTGCGCAAGCTAGGGCTGCGCACGGTGATCGACCTACGCAGCCACGCCGAGCTGGCCGATCGCGGCACCTTCCCGCGCGATCTGCACCCTGTGGACTTCCACCATGTGCCCATCATCGACAGTACGTGGCAGAACCTTGGTCGCGCCGATGCCGACAACCCTGTTGCCTTCCTCGAGTGGGCCTACAACGACATGTTGCGCGAAGGCCCGGAGAGGTTTGCGCAGGCCATCGAGCAGCTCGGCCAAGCGAACTCGTTCCCGGCGGTGTTCCACTGCGCTGCCGGCAAGGACCGCACTGGAGTGCTGGCGATGCTGCTGCTGGGCTCTCTGGGCGTGCCGCACAAGTACATCGTGGCCGATTATGCGCTCACGACCGGAGGCATCCAGCGTATGCGGGCTTGGGCGCAGCGAGAAGCGCCCGAGTTGTGGGAACGCCTGGCCGACACCCCGTCTGCGTTCTTGGCGGCCGTGCCCGAAGCGATGGCGAGAGTGATCGACTCCATCTGCGAAGACGGCACCATCCGTGACTACACACTCAGCCTCGGCGTCACTCCCGGTGCGCTCGAAGGTCTGGCCGCCCAGCTCCTCGAGTAACGGCACGGTCGAGTAACGGCACGGTCGAGTAACGAGCGACTGCGGCTGCAGCGTACGCTCGCCACATGAACGGCAGCAGAGTCAATGGTACGATCGCTCTACAAGGCGGGGGCCCCTTCACCGCCAACGACGATCTCGACCGGCGGCTGCTGGCCTCGGTCGGTGCCACCAAGGTGGTGGTGCTGCCAACGGCCGACGCGTTCGAGCGGCCCGAGCGGCTGGTCGCGTCTGCGATGAACTGGGCCGAGCGCCTCGAGCTGGAAGTCGAGGCGCTGATGGTCATGCGCCGTGGCGAGGCGATGGAGAGCGGTCCCGCGAACCTGCTGCGCCAAGCGAAGGCTGTCTACTTCGTGGGCGACCAGCCGATGCACCTACGTTCCGTACTCAAGGACACGCCGTTGTGGGATGCCTTGCGCGATGTGCTGACCAACGGCGGCCTTGTGACAGCCGTCGGCGGCAGCGCGGCGGCGATGTGTGATCCGATGGTCGACCCTCGTGGCGGGGCGTTCACCCTGGGCCTCGGGCTGGTGCCCAACCTGGCGCTGGTCACCGAAGCAGAGACGTGGTCGCCGGAGCGACTGCACCGCACGCGCAAGCTGGCCAACACCGCTTTTGCGGTCATGCACAGTGGCGACGCGCTGGTGCTCTCCTCGACGGGTTGGGAAACGGTCGGCAAGACCGAAGTGCACGGCGAGCTGCCGTAACAGCCCGACCAGCGACAGCCCTCGTCAGGTCGTGACGGCGGCGGGCGCTGCCGGGGTGATCGACATGATGTCGACGATGAACGAGAGTGCGCCGGCCGGACGGCCCTGCGCAGCAGCATCGGGCCCGTAGGCGAGGTCCACAGGAATGTCGATCTGGTAGCGGCCGCCAACTTTCAGGCCGACCAAGCCTTGGTCCCAGCCTTGGATCACTTGACCGGCGCCGAGCACGACAGGGATCGGTGCGCCGCGGTCGTAGCTGTTGTCGAACTCGACACCGTCGACGCTGGTGTATCCGAGGTAATGAACTTCCATGGCGTCGCCGACGACGGCGCCAACACCGGTGCCCTCGGTGATGGTGGTGACCTTCAGCTCGGTCACCGGCGCCGTGGGAATGGAAACTTCCGGCTTTGGCGGGGTGGTGGTGATCGGGGCGTTGGGGTCGACCGTAGTGGTCACTTCGCCAGCAACAGTGATGCTGGTCGTGGTGGTGGTGGACTTGGAGTCGCCGCCGCCGAACAGGGCGATGCCGCCCACCAGCAGCACGACGGCTCCGACGAGGAGGAAGATGCGCAGACCGAGACGCTTGGTCTTGTCTTTGCGCGCTTGCTTGGCAAGCTCCTCCAGTCGCAATTGGCGATTGGCCTTCTGTCGTTCACGCTTGGCGGTACCCACGAGGAGTGGAGGCTACAGGAGCGCGCCCCGACCTACCTCGCCAACCGTTCCGCAAGGATTGTTCAACTTTGTGACGCGCGGTGCCGATGTTTTCAGTGTTGGTGGAGACGAAAGGGTCGCAAAGCATGAGGAGGACGGAGCATTTGGGCGCGCGAGCACTGGCCGCGGTCGGCCTTTTGGCGACGCTCGTCTACCTGATCTGGCGTATCGGGTTCTCGATGCACGACACCGAACTGTGGCTGTCGCTTCCCACCTTGCTGGTCGAAGTGGTTGGTTTCCTCGGGGCGGTCGCTCTGACCTGGGCGTTGTGGCCCGTACCGGCTCGTCATCAGGCCAGAAGTGGTACCACCGTCGTCGACGCCATCGATGCCGTCGTCCGTGTTGACCGGCAATCGGTACACGAAGTGCGCACCACCCTGCTGGCATTGCAGTCGGTGCAGCACGTGAACGGTGTGGTACTCGTCGACCTCTCTGCGCGGCCGGCACTGGCGGCATTGGCCACCGAGTTTCAAGCGGTGTACGCGGCGACCGACGCCCCCGACCACAATGGGTTGCGGGTCATGTTGGCCGCGGTGCGCACATCGCAGTTCTTGTTGTTGGATGCCGGCGACATTCCGACAGGCGACATTGTCGAGCGGCTGATCACCGACTTCGTCGACCCCCGCGTTGCGGTCGTGCAGGGCATGGGTGTGTCGCTGGCGGAGGACTCCGCCGAGCACGGCCCCAATGGTCGCCACGAACTGTTGTTCGAGCGCAATGCGCTGAACCCTGCCCTCGGCTGTCGCGGCAGCGCGGCCTGGCTGGGAACTGGTTCGTTGGTTCGCACCGACGCGTTGCGCGATCTTCGCTTCGACACCTCACCCGCGCTGGAGGCCCAATGGTTGGCCGGCGCCGCGTTGCTCGCCGCCGGGTGGCGAGTCACAGCTCCCGGTGACGTTCCCGTCGTTGCGCACCGCCCAGTTCAGTCGGAGCAGGCAGTTGCGCAGGATCGGTTGCAGCGTGCCCGTGCGGCGCGACGCATGGTGTTCGGCGGCGCCGGCGTCCTGCGGTCGAGTTCGTTCACGCCATCTCAGCGTCTTGCGGTGGTGGCGTGGGCAGTGCGTCCTCTGTCCGGCCTTCGTCGCGTGGTGTTTCTCGTCCTTCTTGGTTCGGCGCTCCTCGCCGGCGCAGTTCCCTTCCACGCCTCGGCCACCGTATTGGTGTGTGGCTGGCTGCCGGCCTTTGCGTACACGTCGCTCGGGTTGGCGTTGCTCAGTGGCTGGACCCTGCGGCCTGGCGACCGCACTCGCTGGTCGCTGCACTCCATCGGCGCTGCTTGTCGCAGCCTGCGATCCGCGCACGATCGGACTGTTCGGCGCGCACCGATCATTGCGCTGCCCAGCCCGCAGTACGGGGCGGGCCTGGTGATTGCGGTCGTGGCGCTCAGCGTCATTCTCGTGTTGCGCGGCGTGAGCGATCGTGTCACTCACACACTTGGCGCGATGCCGCAGTCGTCGTTGATGGCGGTACTGATCGTGACGCTGTGGACGCTCGGCCTCTCGTTGGATCTGTTGCAGGTGCTGGCGCGTCGGGCGCAGTTGCGGCGCACCGCACGCGTCGTGTCGTCGCTGCCAGCGACCTTCGGCGAGCGCGCCGTCAGCATCGTCGACCTCACAGCTCTGGGTGCCGGTTTGATCAGCCAAACCGGCGTCGGGGTCAACGAGCGCTTGCTGCTGGACTCCGCAATTCCCACCCGTTCGGGAGTCACCACGATGCGCGTGCCGTGCATAGTGCGAAACGTCTCGCGCCGGGTGGATGGCGACTTCCGCATTGGTGTCGAGTTCGGCGACGTCAGCGACGCGACGGCGAATGCGTTGGCCGAGTTCTGCACCATCGAGCCTGTTTGGGAACACCTGGGCACGGTGCCGTCCAGCCGGCCCATCGGTGCGCAGCAACTGATGTACGTGGATGAGCCCGAGAGCCAACCGACGACCGGTCGCATGGCCGTTCGTCTTGTGTCGCTGCTCGCACTGGTCGGCGCTGTGGCCAGCTCCGTGCCCGCCACTGTTGATGCATCGGCTTCGCTGGACCATCGCGTCAGTGGTGTCGTCGTCGCCGTCGTGGATCCTGCCGTTGATGCGACGTCAGTGCCCACGACAGCTCCCACGACAGTTCCCACGTCAGTTCCCGACACGATCGTGGTCGACACCAGCGTGTTCACGACGGTTGTGGAGTCGACGCTCGAGTTGAACCTGACGACGACAACCGTTGCCGCAGAGGTCTCGATCGGTGAACCAGCCCCGCTACCGGGCGCCGTCGTGGTCGCTGTCTGCTCGCTGGATGCTGGCCCTGATGGCGCGTGGGGAACCACCGACGATGTGTACGACGCACCGGTGTCCGCCATCACGGAGAGCGACGGTACCTATCAGCTCGAGCTCGTCGGTGAAGCGTGCTGGGCGACGGTGGCGCCGCCAGAGCTGATGACCGAGCCGGCCGGGGGCGAAGTCGTGTTGTCGGCGGTGGACGTCAGTGGGCCGTCGACGAGCGCCCGACGAGTACTCGTGGAGCGTGCCGTTGTGGCACTGCCTGATGTGCCGACGATTGGTTCTCCGCAGCAGCAGCCGCTGGCCGACGGTGTGTCGTTGAGCTTGCTCGACGCTGGCGGTCGCACGGTCGGCAGCGTGCAGGGCGATGTCGTACGTGGATTCAATTTCGCCACGGCGGATGGCAGCGCGTTGCCCGTTCCGGCTCCTTCGCAACTTGCGACGACCACCGTGCACAATCGGTCCACGCTGTCGATCTTCGTGCTTGCCATCGCCGCATTGCTGGCGCTGAGCATTCTTCTGGGCCTTGCCCGTCCGCGCTCGGCGCAGGTGAAGCCGTCACATGGCGACTGAGTCGTCAGCATCATCCGGCTCGCCGTCGGCAGCCTTTGCTATCAGGTATCCGATCGCGCGCTCAGCCTTTGGGTACCGGTGCGCCAACTGCCAGAAGTCGGCACCGTGACCGCTGACCTCCAGGTGCGCCAGCTCATGAACGATCACGTAGTCGATCACCCAGTCGGGGAATGCGGCCAGCCTGGTGGAGATTCGAATGTGGCCGGTGGTCGTGGTGCACGAACCCCATCGACTGACCATGTCGTCGGCCCAACGAATGTCGCGCGGTCGCGGCAGTTCGTGGCGCCGAGCAAGCGTTGTCGCACGAACGGTCAGGTCGATGCGCTCGGCCGACATCTTGCGCTTGAAGCTGGCCGACATCTTGGCGACCCACATCTCTGTCTCGGCACTGCTCATCCAGCTGGGCACGGTGACGCTGAGAACGCCCGCGTGCAACTGTGCGCCGACGGTGCGCTTGCGTCGAGCCGAGCGGATGATGTTCACGCTGAAACTTTGGCCAGTCGCTGCGGGCTCGGTACTGGTGACTGGTCCGGGTTCGGGCGTACGAACGGGCTCGATCTGTGCCGGCAGGCCGAGTTCAGGGCCGAAGCCGGGCAGCTGTTGCGCGTTGGTCACGGGTGGTCAGAGCGTGTCGCCGAAGGATTGCGGGTCGATGAGATGCACCACTTCGCCGGACGTGACTCTGCCGTCGGCGTGCACATCGAACCAGCAGCCACCAAGATTCGTGAACCGAACGTCCTCTGCTCCCAGCGACCGGCGCAGCGTGCGCAACAGCCCTGCGTGGGTAACGACGAGGACTTCGCTGCGAGGGTGCTCTGCGGCGATTCGACGCAGCGCGGCCTGTGCACGCTCGGTGACTTCCTCTGCCGGTTCGGCGCCTTCCGGCCGGCGATGCTCGGCCAAGTAGTTCGGCCAGCCCACCTCGATCTCTTGAATGGTCAAGCCCTGCCACGGGCCGAACGCGTTCTCCATCAGCCCAGGGTCGACCTGCACGGGACCGATTCCCAGGGCCTCGGCGATGATGGCCGCCGTGTAGGCCGCACGTTGCAAAGTGCTCGCCCACACCGCGTCGAAGGTGCCCAGGACTTCGGCCGCAGCAATTGCCTGCAGCATCCCGGCGTCAGTCAGCGGAGGGTCGGCCTGGCCCTGCCAGCGACCGACCGCGTTCCACTCGCTCTCGCCATGGCGCAGCGTGAGAACGCGCGTGACGGGGTTGGCGGTCGACGACACTCGGTGGAGGGTAGCTGTCACCGTGCGTATCGGGGCCACTACCATGCCCTCATGGCCACGCTTCGTCTCTTTGCTGCGGCCCGCGAAGTCGCGGGCACGGGCACGGCGCAGTTCGACGGTGGCACAGTGGGCGAAGTATTGGCCGCAGCGGTCGCCCGCTACGGCGAAAGTTTCCAGACGGTGCTTGGCAGCTGTCGTGTGTGGGTGAACGGCGACGCCGCCGACCCACAGACAGTCGTCGGTGTCGAAGACGAAGTGGCGGTTCTGCCGCCCGTGAGTGGAGGTTCCACATGACTACGCCTATGCCCACTGCCGCCGAGCTCGAGCCCGGCACGCTGTCGTTGGACGAGTTGCGAGCGCTGCGCACCGTGCTGCAACACGAGGACGACGCGATCAGTTACGTGCGCCGCCTCGCCCAAGCCCGCCTCGACCTGCTGCGTGCTGAGCTGCACAACCGTTCGGTCGGCGACGAGAAGAACATCACCGGCGAGCTGCCTGCCATCTTGGGAGCGCATCTCACCGGCGGCCAGCCACGCCCGCCACGCCCGGCCGACGACTTCAGTCACCACCCGCTGGCGCTCGCTCTCGAAGAGCTGTGCAGCGATGCTGGCAGCACCGACCTGCCCTCGATGAACGGCGACGAGCTCATCGACTACCTTGCCCGCCTGCACGAGTTCGAGCAGTTGCGCTCACACGAACGCAAGGAACTCTTCGTGCGTATCGATGCACTCAGCGCCGAACTGGTGCGGCGCTATCGCGACGGCGAGGCCGACGTCGACGGCCTGCTCGCACAAGACTGATTGGCCAACCGATGGCCGACGCACGCGATGAGTTCGACAAGCGTCTGGCCGACGTCGGCGAGTTCATTCGAACCCAGCGCGAGGTGGCCCGCATGAGCGTGCGCCGCCTGGCCGAGGTCGCCGGCGTCAGTAATCCGTACCTGTCACAGATCGAGCGTGGGTTACGCAAGCCGTCCGCCGAGATCCTGCAGCAGATAGCGAAAGCACTGCAGATCAGCGCCGAGACGTTGTACGAACGCGCCGGCTTCATGGACGCCGACTCCTCGGCACGCGGCGTGAAAGAAGCCATCGCCGCCGACGTCGTACTGACCCAAGAACAACAGCAAGCGCTCCTGAACGTCTACGAAAGCTTCATCAGCCAACACCGCCCCTGAGTGTCGCGGACCGGTACGACGCCCGGCTGCGGGAGCGCAACACGGCGAAGGCCAGCATTCCACTCAGCATCGACGCGATGAGGATGGCAATTTTGGCGTCGGCTTGGTGTTCCTCGGTGTCGAACGCCAACTCGGCGATGAAGATCGCAACCGTGAAGCCGATGCCCGCCGCGTTGCCAGCACCCAAGAGTTGACGAGTGGTCGTGCCCTCAGGCCGGCCCGCGACACCGGACCGCTCCGCCAACTTCACGGCCAGCGTCACGCCCAACGGTTTACCGACCAGCAGACCGGCGAGCACACCCCACATGATCGGCGACTTGAACGCGTCGCGCATCGAATCCGTGCTCACCTCGATGCCCGCATTGGCGAACGCGAAAAGCGGCACGATCAGGTAACTGGTCCAGGGGTGCAGCAAGTGCTCCAACCACTCGACCGTGCTGACGCTGTTGCGGGCGATCGCCGCTGTCGAGCGCGCGTGCTCGACCGTGGACAGATCAGACAGCTCCTCGATGTCGATCAGCTCTTGTACCTGGCGAGGCTTCACCGGGGTGAGTAGACCGCAGATCACGCCCGCCAGTGTCGGGTGCACACCTGCCTCGTGCAGCGCGAACCACATGGTCGTCCCGATTGCGAGATACACACCCAACTGCGACACGCCCCACTGCCGCGCCACCAGCAGTACCGCCAAGGCCCCAGCGGCGACAGTGAGCCATGAGAACGACACACCCTGGGAGTAGAAGACCGCGATCACGATGATCGCTCCGATGTCGTCGACCACCGCCAGGCCCAGAAGGAACGCCCGCAACTTTGCCGGCACGCCGCTGCCTGCGAGCGCCAGCACGCCGACGGCAAGCGCAATGTCGGTGGCCATCGGCACGCCCCACCCCATCGGCTCGGTGCCGCCGGCGATGGCCAGGTAGATCGCAGCTGGGATGATCATGCCGCCCAACGCCGCGGCAACCGGAAGGGCGGCAGCCCGTCGACCGGCGAGATGGCCACTAGTCATTTCCCGCTTGATCTCGAGGCCGACGATCAAGAAGAAGATGGCCATCAGCCCGTCGTTCACCCAGTGGCGTAGGTCGAGTGACAGCCCGTGCCCAGCGATCTCGATGGCCGCGGTGCTGCGCCACAGGTTGATGTACGACGCGGACCACGGCGAGTTCGCCCACACCAACGCCGCCACGGCGGCCACCACCAGCAGCGCGCCGCCGGCGGCCTCGGTGTGCAGGAAGTCGCGCAACGGTGCCAACGCGCGGACCACGGGCGACCGCTTCTTGTGGGGCATCGTCAACGGCACGGGTGCGAGTCTGTCATGGACCATTGCCAACGACGTTTGCCGAAATCCGGAATGTCGACCGACTAGATAGTGTTTCTGACCGTCGTGCAACGAGTCGCAGTGCTTTCACTCCACACCTCGCCGCTGGCCCAGCCAGGTTCCGGCGACAGTGGCGGCATGAACGTGTACGTGCGCGAGCTGGTATCGGCCCTGTCGCAGGCCGGTGTGGAGTGCACCACCTACACCCGTCGTACCAGCGCAGAGCAGCCCGAGGTCGTGCTCGTAGAGCCCGGCCATCGCGTGATCCACGTGCCAGCCGGCCCCTACGACCTGGCCAAGGAACAGCTGCACACCGTCCTGGAGGAGTTCGGCGACCGTGTGATCGACCATCTCAAGAACGACTCGCCGGCCGACGTCGTGCACGCCAACTACTTCCTCAGTGGTCTGGTTGCGCATCGCATCAAGCACGAGCTGGACATTCCGTTCGTCAGCACCTTCCACACGCTCGCCAAGGTGAAGGCCGAGGGTGGCGATCACGAGCCCGACTGGCGGCATCGCGCCGAGCAGGAGATCATCGCCTGCGCGGACGCGATCTGCGTCAGTTGCACCGAAGAGGAAAGTCAGTTCCGCCGCCTCTACGGCAACCCCAAGGGTCGCATGGAAATCGTGGCTCCCGGTGTGGAGCACGCGTTCTTCGCTCCGGGAGAACGCAGCGGTGCGCGCCGCGCTCTCGACCTCCCCATCGCCGCACCGGTGTTGCTGTTCGTCGGCCGCATCCAACCCCTGAAGGCACCCGACATTGCGGTGCGCGCACTTGCACAACTGCGCCGTCCCGATGCCCTGCTGATGATTGTCGGCGGCGCCAGCGGCGTTGAGGGCGACGACGAAGTCGCTGCGCTGGAAGCACTGATCGACGAGTTGGGTGTGCGCGATCAGGTTCGCTTCGTGCCGCCCCAACCGCACCACATTCTCAGCACCTATTACCGCGCTGCTGACGTCGTCATCGTGCCCAGTCGCAGTGAGAGTTTCGGGCTCGTCGCGCTCGAGGCGTCGGCGTGCGGGATCCCGGTGGTCGCCGCCGGCGTGGGCGGCCTGTTGACCCTCGTGGACCATGGCGAGACCGGCTACCTGGTCCCCGATCGCGACCCCGCGCTGTTTGCGCACTACCTGCGCGAGATCATCGACCATCCGGTCCACGCGGCGGCCCTGGGCCATCGTGGTGCCGAACGCGCCAAGCGCTATACATGGGGTTTCGCTGCCGCCCGACTTCGCCGGCTGTACACGGACCTTGCCGCACGCGAACTCGTCGCCTGCGTGTGAGCCGCACGTGACCGACTATCACCTGCCTCCGTCGCTGGAGACGCTCGCCGCGTCGATCATGCAGTGGCTCGCGGGCTTCGCTGCCGAGAACCCGACCTTCGAAGCCATCGACCGGGGCGAAGCCGGCGAGCCAGAGCCGCGCTGGTACGTACGCCTGCGCGGCGAGGAGAAGGAACACATCACCATCTGGATCACCCTCGGGCAGCGCACGCTGCGTTACGAGGCCTACGTGCTGCCCGCACCGCAGGAGAACGTGGCCGCCGTGTACGAGATGGCGTTGCGCCGCAACGACAAGTTCGTCGGCGCACACTTCGCCATCGGCGTCGAGGACGCGCTGTTCCTACGAGGTGAGATTCCGCTCGCGTGGCTCACCGAGGCCGAGCTCGACCGCATCATCGGCTCGCTCTACAGCTACACCGAGCAGGCCTTCCCCGGCCTGATCCGCCTGGCCTTCGCCAGCAAGTTCGCCTGATTTTGCCGTTTGCCGAATCTCGGCATGCCCAGTACTGGTGCCGGGCGGGTGGCCGCGTCGGGGAAGTCGTGCCACCCACCCGGCGCTGAGATCGCAACGCGTAGCCTGGCCCCATGACGACGTATCGGTTGGCAGTGGTTGGTGGCGGCAACATGGGGGCGGCGCTGGTGGGCGGGCTGCTGCAGTCCGGTTGGGTCGCCGGCGACATTGCCGTGGTCGAAGTGCTGCCCGCTCGCGTGGCCGAGTTGCAGCAGATGTTCCCGGGCGTTGCCGTCGCCGACGAGATCCCTCCATGCCAGTCCGCCCTCATCGCCGTCAAGCCGTACGACGTCGTCGCCGCGTGCATCACGGCCGCTGAGGCCGGCGCCACTCGGCTACTCAGCATTGCCGCCGGTATCGGCATCGCTGCCCTGCAGGCCGCGGCCGGCACCGAAGTTGCTGTCGTGCGCGCGATGCCCAACACACCCGCGCTCGTCGGCAAGGGGGCGGCCGCAATCTGCGGCGGGCCGACTGCCGACGAGGCCGACCTCGAGTGGGCAGAATCCATCCTCGGCTCGGTCGGGATTGTGGTGCGCGTTCCAGAGTCACAACTCGATGCGGTCACCGGGCTGGCCGGCAGCGGCCCGGCATATCTCTTTCTCGTGGCCGAGGCGCTCACCGAAGCAGGCGTTCTTGCCGGGCTCAGTCGGGCCAACAGCGAGGCACTGGTGACGCAGCTCTTCGTCGGTTCGTCTGCTCTGTTGCAGCAGCGCGGCAACCCTGCCAATCTGCGCGCAATGGTCACCTCACCAGGGGGAACGACCGCCGCCGGGCTACGCGCGCTCGAAGAGCATGGCGTGCGTTCAGCCTTCCTGGAGGCCGTGCTGGCGGCCACTGCGCGCGGCGCCGAGCTCGGTCGATCGACCTGATCCGTTCACTGGTTGTTCACCTCCGCGAAAAGAAATCTTGCTGTGACTCTTTTCTCACCGACTGTTCTGCGTCTATTCTTCACATGGGTCGCAAGACCAACCAAGTGATTCGTCACTCGGGTGTCGCGCCCCGCAAGGGCTGCGCCGCAGAGGGCTGGTGCCATCGGGGGGTTGGCATCGGCCCTCTACGCATTTTCGCAGCAGGTAGCGTGAGTCGCTCATGGGCCGCAGCTACGACACCATCTCGTTCCTCAGTGACCTCGGCATCGCCGACGAGCACGTTGGCGTGGTGAAGGCAATCGTGCGCGACATGGCGCCCCACGCGCAGGTCGTCGACCTCACCCACGGCATTGCGTCGTACGACGTTCGCGCCGGCAGCCTCGCGCTGGCGCGTGCGATCGGCTACATACCCTCGGGGGTCGTGATGGCCGTCGTCGATGCGGGTGATCGGCGTGCTGTTGCAATTGAAGTTGCCGACGGCGCGGGCGTGGTGATCGGCCCCGACAATGGATTGCTCGCCTCCGCGATTTCGATGGCGGGCGGGTCTGGTCGCGCTGTCATCCTCGACAACCTCGAGTTTCAGCTCGCAAGCCCGGGTGCAATCATTGCCAGTCGCGACGTGTTCGCACCGGTTGCTGCACACCTGTGCAACGGCGTCGACCTAGCAGAGCTCGGCACACTCGTGGATGCCGACGAACTGCTGCCAGGCGTGGTGCCGCTACCGCGCGATGCCGACGCTGGTGGCGTGCATGCCGAGGTGCTGTGGATCGATCAAGCCGGCAACTGTCAGCTGAACATCGGTCTCGACGACGTCACCCCGTGGGGCGTCGCCGAGGGCATTCGCCTGGAGATCACGGCCGGCGACGTCGTCCGCGTGGCGCAACGGATGTCACGCGCAGGCGGTCTCGGCCCAGGGTCGATCGGTTTCATCGTGGATGGCTTCGGCTTGCTCACTCTCGTGCTCGACCGCCGCTCTGCCGCCGAGGAACTGGCACTGGCCACCGCCGACCAGGTCACGGTGCGCCCTCTCACCGAAGGCTCGAATGGCCCAGGTGTGAGCGTGCCCGTGATGCTGTCCGAGCCGCGCAGATAGCCTGACCGAATGCGCCCCGCGACCACGCTCACCCTCGGCTTGCTGCTGCTCTGCATCCTGACTGCGGGCATTTTGTCCCTGCTGCGCCTCTGACTCCCCTCATCAGGCATTCCCCAGGACCGCACACGCGTCGGTAACCGGCGGGTAACATCCACGGAGCCGCAAGAGGGGGCTGGCATCACGTGAATTTGGCGCACATCATCGATCCGCATCCGGCCGACAAGGTGGCCATCATCAGCCGCGGCCGTCCCACCACGTACGGGGCGCTGCGCGACCAGGTCGAGCACGTGCGCGGTGGGCTCGTCGCGCTCGGCGTCACCAAGGGAGACCGTATTGCGCTGCTGTGCAGCAACGGCCGCTACTTCGTCGACCTCTACCTCGCCGCGCTGGGTCTGGGCGCCGTGACCGTTCCGCTCAACCCCACCAGCCCGGCGCCCGAGATCGAGCGCGAGGTAGTGACCGTCGGCGCCAAGGTCGTGGTCATCGAGCCGCAGGCCGCGGGTGCCTGGGCCCACATCAATCGTGCGCTCGTGCCGAGCGTGCAACATGTTGTTGCCACCGAGCCGGGCACTGTCGACGGCGCGGACTCCACGTTCGACGATCTGCTCGCCGGGCAGCGGGTGCAGTCCGTCGAGGTTGATGACGACGATCTGGCTGCACTCATCTTCACCTCGGGGACAGCCGGCTCACCACGGGCAGCGATGCTCAGCCACGGCAACCTGCTCTCGAACCTCGAGCAGGGTCGCAGTACCGACGGCATTCGTGAGGACGACATGGTGTTCGGTGTGCTGCCGATGTTCCACATCTTCGGTCTCAACGTTGTGCTCGGCCTGACGCTCGCTCGCGGCGCGACGGTCATCCTCGTGCAGCGCTTCGATCCCTTCACAGCGCTCGGAACCATCACCGAACGCGGCGTCACCGTCATCCCCGGTGCACCACCGATGTGGCTCGCGTTCAGTCACTTCGACGACATGCCTTCCAACAGCTTCGCCACCGTGCGGCTCGCCCTCACCGGCGCGGCCAAGATGCCCGAGGAAGCCACTCGTCACCTGCAAGAGCGTTTCGGCATCGTGCTGCGCGAGGGGTACGGCCTCACCGAGGCCTCGCCGGTGGTCACCTCCTCGGCCGGCCTCACGCCCAAGGTGGGTTCGGTCGGAAAGGTGCTCGATGGTATTCAGGTGCGCCTGGTCGACGAGAACGGCGACGACGCGTTGGCAGATGATTCCGGCGAGATCTGGGTGAAGGGTCCCAACGTGTTCAAGGGGTATCTCAACGAGCCCGAAGCCACTGCACGTGTGCTCAGCGCCGATGGCTGGCTGCGCACCGGCGACATTGCCGTGGCCGACGATGAGGGCTTCCTCTACCTGGTCGACCGCGCCAAAGACCTCGTCATCGTCAGCGGCTTCAACGTGTACCCCGCCGAGGTCGAAGAAGTGTTGATGCAGCACCCGGATGTACAAGAAGTGGGCGTGGTCGGCGTGCCGCACCCGCACACCGGCGAAGCAGTGAAGGCATTCGTGGTGCTGCGCCCCGGGGCCACTGCGCACGAAGACACACTGATCTCGTGGTGCCTGGACAACCTGGCGCGCTACAAGTGCCCGGCCAAGATTCTCTTCGTCGACGAACTGCCGCGCAACGTCAACGGCAAGCTGCTCCGTCGCAGCCTCGCCTGACGAACGCCGCCACACGACGAACGCAACGAGTTCGCACAGAGCCGAAGGTCACACCGGACTCTCACCCTGTGAACTTTGTGAACGTGTGCACGAGTGCCTAACGTGGGCATTCACATGGCTCCTGACCGCAACCGTCGTCGCATCCCTGATGCCACCGTCTCGAGGTTGCCGGTGTACCTGCGCATCCTGTCCGAGCAAAGTGCAGCCGGCGTGGACAGCATCTCGTCCGAGGGCCTGGCGGAGCTGGCGGGCGTGAATGCAGCCAAGGTGCGTAAGGACCTTTCGTACCTGGGCAGCTACGGCACTCGCGGTGTGGGCTACGAAGTCGACTACCTCGTGTACCAAGTGCGCCGCGAGCTGGGCCTCACGCACGACTGGCCCGTGGTCATCGTCGGCGCCGGCAACCTGGGTCAAGCCCTTGCCGGTTACGGCGGCTTTGGCGAGCGTGGCTTCCCGGTGGCTGGCATTGTCGACGTCGACGATTCCAAGGTCGGCTCCGTCCTCGGCGGCGTGCGTGTGCGCCACATCGACGAGCTGCCCCAGATCGTCGCCACCAAGCGAGTCAACATCGGCGTGGTTGCCACCCCCGGTAGTGCTGCACAGGAAGCTGCCGATTTGCTGGTGCAGGCCGGTGTCACGAGTATTTTGAACTTTGCCCCGATCGTGTTGACGGTGCCGCGCTCCATCGAGGTCCGCAAGGTCGACCTCGCTGTCGAGCTGCAGATTCTCAGCTATCACGAACAGCGTCGGGCCGGCGGTGTAATTCATGCCGTGCCCGCTACCCCACCACGCTCGGCGACGGCATAGATTGGGCACCGCATGAGCATCGTCGTCATCGGTGTCAATCACCGCACGGCTCCTATCGAGCTGTTGGAGCGCGTCTCGCTGTCAGGCACCGACCTGCGCAAGGCCGTCAACGGTCTTGTCAGCAGGTCCAACATTCGTGAGGCCGCGGTCCTCAGCACCTGCAACCGCACAGAGGTGTTCTGCGTTGCCGAGCGCTTCCACGGCGCGTATGCGGATATTCGCGACTTCTTCTGCGAACTCGGTGGCTTGCAGCCCGACGAGCTGCACGAGCACCTCTACAGCCAACACGACGATGCTGCGGTCAGTCATCTGTTCGAGGTCGCTGCCGGGCTCGATTCGGCGGTGCTGGGCGAGAGCGAGATTCTTGGCCAGGTACGCGGAGCGTGGGAGCTGGCGCAGGCCGAGGGTGGCGCGAAGGCGACCCTGAACCTGCTGTTCCGCCATGCCATCGAGACCGGCAAACGGGCACGCACCGAGACGTCCATCGGCAAGCACACCGCATCGGTCAGCCACGCGGCGGTGGAGATGGCGCAGGAACGACTGGGTGGCATCGCTGGTCGTCGGGTGTTGGTGGTCGGTGCTGGCGATATGGGCGAAGGTATTGCCGTTGCGCTGGTTGGCGCAGGTGCCACCGATATCACGGTCATCAACCGTACCGAGGCTCGCGCTGCGCAACTTGCGCAGCGTGTCGGCGGGCGAATCGCGCCGTTCAGCCAACTGGGAGCGGCGTTGTACGAGGCCGATGTTTTGCTCACCTGCACTGGTGCCGGCACCATCATCATCGACCACGATCTGGTTGTCGGCGCTCGCGAGGGTGTCACCACCCCGCTGCTCGTCGTCGACATTGCGGTGCCTCGCGATGTGGCGTCGGATGTCGAGCAGGCCGACAACGTCACGCTGCTCAACCTCGATCATCTGCGCGATTGGGCTGCTCGTGGCATTGCGTTGCGGGCCGCTGAAGCCGACCGTGTCCGCGTCATCGTCAGCGAGGAGGTCGAGCGCTTCGGCCTCGAAACCACGGCCCGGCAGGCAGCACCGTTGGTCGCACAGTTGCATGAGAAGGCCGACGCGGTGCGCGTCGGTGAACTCGAGCGCTTCTCGAACCGGCTTGCATCTCTCGACCCAGCGCAGCGAGTCGCGGTGGAAGCGGTGACCAAGGGCATCGTCGCCAAGCTGCTGCACCAGATGTCGGTGAAGTTGAAGGACGACGCCGGCAGCCCGCAGGGCGAGCGCAACGCCGCCGCCGTGCGCGACCTCTTCGACCTGGGCTGATGGCCACAGGCGCGCAGACGTTGCGGCTGGCAACGCGAGGCAGCGCGCAGGCAACCGCGCAGGCAACCGCTGTCGCCGACGCGTTGATGGCCGCCCACCCAGGTTTGGTCGTGGAGTTGGTGTTCGTGGAGACACTGGGCGACCAGCGCACCGACGTGCCGCTGCACACCATTGGTGGTCAGGGTGTGTTCGTGAAGGAAGTACAGCGGGCAGTGCTGCAGGGTGATGCCGACCTTGCCGCACACAGCGCCAAGGACCTGCCCTCGGCTGCTGCGGATGGTTTGCAGCTGGCCGCATTCTGCGAGCGACGCGACCCTCGCGATGCGCTGGTTGGCGCCGCGTTGGCCGATCTGGCGCAGGGTGCGACGGTCGCCACCGGGTCGGTGCGCCGGCGAGCCCAGCTCACGGCCGTGCGGCCTGATCTGCAGTTCGTGGAGTTGCGCGGCAACATCCACACGCGGCTGTCGAAGGTGCCCGAAGGTGGCGCGCTGGTGATGGCGGTCGCCGCCTTGCAGATTCTCGAGCTCACCGATCGGATTGCGCAGCACCTACCGGTGGAAACATTCGTGCCGTCGCCAGGGCAAGGATGCGTGGCGGTGGAGTGCCGCACCGATGACGACGAGGTCGCCGAGCTGCTGGCCGCAATCGACCATCCAACCAGTCGTGCGGCGGTCGAGATGGAGCGCGCGTTCTTGGCCGAGTTGGGTAGCGGCTGCTCGCTCCCCGTCGCCGCCTACGCGATCGAAGGCCTGCTCACCGGGTTTCTGGCGGACCCCTCTGTGAATCTCCACGTGACGAAATCGGTGACTGTCCAGAGTGGGCGCGACGAACAGTTGCAGCAGGCCGCAGAGCTGGCGCGGTCGCTGCAGGCCGAGCTCGGCTGAACCCGTGAGTGCGCTGGCCGGGCGTCGGGTCGTCGTCACTCGTACGGCGGGGCAGGCCGCAGAGCTGGTGGCGTTGCTGGAAGCGGCGGGTGCCACCGCGGTGGTGGCGCCGCTGATCGAGATCGTGTCCCAGCCAGCAGCCTGCGAAGTGCTGGCCGCGCTGGACCCGACCGCGTTCGACTGGCTGGTGGTCACATCGCCCAACGGCGCGCGTGCCTACCTCGATGCCCACGCGACGGGACCCACCAATGTCGCCGCGGTCGGGACGACAACTGCCGACGCGCTGACCGGCGGGGGCGTGCCGGTAGCGCTCGTGCCCGGCGAGCAACACGCCGCTGGGTTGCTGGCCGCTTTCCCGGCGGGCAGCGGTCGAGTGCTGTTGGTGCAGGCCGTTGATGCGGCGACGACCATGGCCACCGGTCTGCAGCGCGCTGGCTGGCAGGTCACCGCCGTCAGCCCCTATCGCAGCGTCCCTGCGAACCCGACGGCAGGCCAGCAACTGGCCGCACTGTCGGCCGACGCGGTGCTGTTCGCCAGCGGTTCGGCGGCCCGGGCCTGGGTGGCAGTGTTCGGGCTGACAACGCCATCGATCGTCGTTGCGATTGGCCCGCAAACAGCCGTCGACGTGGAGCACGCGGGCCTCAAGGTCTCGCTGGTTGCGGCCGATCACTCCTTGCCGGGTTTGGTGGCTGCTCTTGTCAATCACCTGTCCGAAACCGAGTAGCCTTTACCATACTTCGAACCGAGACGGGCGGACCTTAGTAACACCACCATGCAGATCACGTCGACCACTCGGCGCTGGCTCATCCTCGGGGGTGCAGCTGCGGTGCTCACGGCCCTTGGCACCAGCCATGCGGCCGCTGGTCGGTCCGCGCCGCAGGACAGCCCCCGGTTGCCGTCGGCGGCGGTGGAGAACACCTTCTCGCAGACGCCGTCGGTCTCGGCTGATGGTCGCCTCGTGGTCTACGCCGGGGCGCCCGCCACGCCGGGCGACACACGTGTCAGCACGACATGGATCAAGGATCGCTCCGATGGTTCGGTGTACGAGCTCACCGGCCAGTCGCCCGACATTCGCCCCGGAGAATCTGTATTGCCCGTCATCAGTGCCGACGGGTGCTCGGTCACGGTGATCACTGAGCTGGCGTACGACCTCTTCCGCGACAACAACTCGGGTGCCCGTTGGGATGTCTATCGCTTGCTCTTGCCCTCCTGCGGTGGCGAGCTGGGCGATTGGGAGCTGGTTTCTGCATCGCGTGGGACCGGTTTCGAATCAACTGCCGGCGACAACGTCAGCCCGCTGTATCCGCCGGCCGTATCCGGTGAGGGTGGCGTGGTTGCCTACACGCAGCAGTTCAGCGCTGCCGCACAGCAACTCACCGGAATCACCGTGGTCGACCTTTCTATCGCCATTGGCGAGCCTGGCCGCTCCTTACCCGTTGCCGGCACTCCAGCGGCCGCGCCGAACAGCACGTACAAGTATGTGGGCCAACGCGAGCCGTCGATCAGCGCCGATGGCGCCGTACTGGCGTTCACCTCCGACGCAAACTCGTCGCTGGCGCTGGCCGAGTGGGGCGAGGGCGCCCAGCCCGGCGCGTTCGCCACCTCCAACGTCTACGTGTGGGACCGTCTCAACCTCGACCGCAACACCAACGTGCGACGTGCTTCGCCGACGCTGAATGGCGACTTCGGCGACTCGTTCAGCCCGGCCGTCTCCGGCAACGGCCAGTTCATTGCCTTCGTGTCCACCGCCACCAGCTTGGTGGCCGGTGCGGTGCTGCCGGTCTGCAACCCGCTGTGCAGCTCGCAGGTCTATTTGCTGGATCGCACCGCAGGTTCGGTGCAGCTGGCCAGCCGCGAAGCGGCAGAGCCGACTGCGGCGGGTGCGCCAGCCGCCCCTCCGATCGCTGCCGACAGTGGCGCCAGCCAGCCCGCGCTCAACGCCAGCGGCGATGAAGTGCTCTACGTGTCCCGAGCCACCAACCTGTTCGAGACGCGCAGCAGCGCTGCGGGCGGTCGTGACGACGGCGACATCGTGCTGTTCGTGCCGTCGTCGGGCACCGTCGAGCGGGTCTCCGTGATGGCCGACGGCGTCACACCTGCCCCGGCCGCCAACTCGCATCCCAAGTTGTCGTCCACTGGCCGCGTCGTCGTGTTCGACACACTCGCTGGCGCTGCCTACGGCAACCCCGTTGCTGCCGGGCGCCGGGTTGGCATCGTCGATCACCCGCCCGTGCTCGAGCTGGCCAACCTCGATGTTGGCACGGTGGCCGTTGGCTACCCAGGCCCCGAGTGGTACCTGGTGGTCAACAACCGTGGCCCGTCGTCATTCGTGCCCGCGCTGGTCGAGACGACGAACCCCGACTTCTTGATCAGCGGTGGTAGCTGTGCCGCCGCGATCGCCACGCCGGTGCCGCCCGGTGGCACGTGCACCGTCCACTTGATGATGATGCCCAGCGTTGCCGGCCCCATCGCTGGCACGCTCACGGTCAGCGAAGCCGGTTTCGATGCGGTGTCGATCAGTACTCAGCTCTCCGGTCTCGGTGGCGACCCGGCCCTCGCACCCACACCCGGCGGCGGCTATGGCGGCTCGCTCGTCGTGGGCTCCCGCGGCGAGCCGATGCCGTTCACACTCAGTAACGTTGCGTTCAACCCGGTGCGAATCACTTCGGTCAAGGTGCTGGGCTCGAACCCGGACGACTTCCAGGTCAACCTCGACGAATGCACACGGAAGTCGCTCGACGCCGGCATGGCGTGCGACCTACAGGTGATCTTCAGTCCCACAGGGTCTGGCCGGCGCACCGCCATCGTGGTCGCGGACACTGATGGTGGCGTGTACGCAACAATTCTGATCAGCGGCGACGCTCATTACGAGCCGAAGATGGCAGCCAGCAACACCACCATCGTCCCTGGCTCGCGCGTGACGCTCACCGGTATCGGCTTCGAACCCAACGTTGCGGTCATCATCTCCTGGGGCGATGGCAGTGGTACCAGGCTCAACGCCGTCACCACCGGTTACGGCACGCTGGACGTGCAGTTTCTCGTGCGCCCCACCGACCGCGCGGGCGACCGCACGCTGGTGGCGCAAACAGCCGACGGGCAAGCCGCGATCGCCGAGGTGTTGGTGGTCAGTCGCGCAGGGGGCACCGCGCCGGGCACCGCCAACTGGCCCGGTGGTTGAGCAGAACGGTCTTTGAGCCTGGCCCCTCGCGGATGCTGGTCGTCTGCCTACGCAGGCAGCAGTAGGCCGCTGGCGAACACGTTCTGGAAGCATGCGCTCAGCGTCTGGTCGCCTTGGCTGGTGCAGGTGACCTGCACGATCAGCTCCTCGCCTGCCAGCAGCTCGATCGGCGTGACCAGCGATGCTCTGACGTCGCCGTAGACCTGCGCGAGGGAGAACGTGAACAGTGGCAGGTCGCCGCGCAGTATCAGCAGTGAGCCCTGGTCGCTGTTGGGGTTTTGGGCGATGAGGTCGGTGAGACGCAGGCGTTGACCGGCCGGCACCTTGTACACCGCGGTGTCCGACTGACCGACGGGGACTGAAACGGAGAGCGGGATATTGACGATGGTGCCCTCCTCCTTCTCCGGCACGGATGGCAGCACGGTGACGCCGGTGAGCGAGTCGATGGTCGGCGCGATCGTGGTGGTGGTCTCGGGAACTGCCTCGCGCACCGCTGTGTCGGCGGCGTCACGAATCGCCGGCTCGACCACGCCGAACCATCCGGTCAGGAGGACGGCTGCGACCGTGACCAGGCCGACGATGCGCCCAACCACACGTTCGGGCACCATCGGCGTTTGCACGAACGTCGCAGTGCTGGTCGCGGTAGGGCTGCCGGGTTGGTCGGCGTCGATGCGGAAGGGGATGGTGCGCGCCCGCCGCTCCCACTGGAAGCCCTTCGTGCGCACCTTCATCCGGATGAGCGTGCTGCCGCCCGGCTCGACACCTGCAGCGGGCGGGTCGAACTCGGCCTCGACGCGACCGGACGAATCGATCAGGTGTAGGCGGCAGCTGGCCTGGGTGTTGCCCCGGTTCTCCAGCATCATCTCGTAGGTTGCGCTGCGGCGACCTCGTAGTGCGGGCTGCAGAACATCGAGCCGACGGTCGAAGCTGCCGGCAATGTTGAGCGTCGTCTCCGCGCTACGAATGTCGTCGGGGTCGCTCTGGGGAATGATGCGGATGGTCAGCGAGGTCGGGCCGGCCGTGGTGCTGGGTAGCAGCGGCGGGAACACCTCGATATCGATGACCTGCTGCGTGCCGCCGAAGAGGGTGAGCGTGGCTGGGTTGATGGTGCTCCAGCCGGCGGCCATACCCGCTGGGGTGAGCACGAATGTGTCGGTCGACTCAGCGAGGTTGACCACCGTCAATTGCAGTACTGCAACTGTGCCGGGGGTGACGTCGACGTCGCCGCGTGAGAACCATGCCTGGGCTGCCATCGTCCGAGACGCTACCGGTCCTGGCTGCCGCGTTAGCGGAAGGTGACGCGGTCGCGGCCGCTCTTCTTCGACTGCTGCAGCGCGGTGGTCGCGTCAGCGAGCACGCGAGTGGAGTCGAATGATCCACTTCCGACCGATGCGCCAACGGAGGCAGTGATCGTCACGCTGCTCGGAATGCCATGCCAGGTGCGCGTTGCGATCAGCATGCGAACACGCTCGAAAACGAAGCGGGCATCGCCCGGGGAGGTTTCGCGCAGGATCATCACGAACTCATCGCCACCCAGGCGGACGACTGAATCACCGCGTCGACAGACCCGTTCCAACAGCCCGGCGACTTCCTGCAGCACACTGTCGCCCTCGAGGTAGCCGTACTCGTCGTTGACCAGCTTGAAGCCGTCGAGGTCGATGACGCCGACACACACGGGTGCGTGTTCTTCCAGAACCTCGGGCAGCAGGTGCGCGAGATGGCGTCGGTTGGGCAGACCGGTGAGCGGGTCGCTTTCGCTGATGGCTTCGACACGTAGATGCTCGACGCCGAGGCGCACGTGCTCCCAGCGGGCGGTGCGTTCATCGTGCAGCCGGCGGTTGGCTTCTTCGAGGTTGCGCTCCAAGGCGGTACGCGCCTCGTCGAGGCGGCCCATCTTCCACAGCACCTCGACTTCCACCTTGAACAGCGGCGCGAGGTACTCGGTGTAGTTGATCTCAGCCGCAAGAGCGAGCGTGTCGCCGATGAGGTCGATGACGTCGGTGCTCTGGCTGGCTCCCCACAGCGCCATTGCCTCGCCGGACATTGCGATGACTTGCTCTTCGCGCATGCCGTGCTCGGTGGCGAGCGCCCGAGCGCTGCGGGCGTCGTCCAGCGCAGCGTGGTAGTGGCCGATCTCGGCGAGCATCATCGAGCGATGTGCCATGGCCTGGCAGATCGCCATCATCTCGTGCCCACCCTCGGGGTCCAGCGCGGCGGTTGATGCATAGAGGCCGTCGTGGACGAGTCGGCTGCGTTCGGCGGGGTCAGGTGCTCGCTGGGCGGCGTAATGGTAGGCGCCCGACATGCTGGAGTATGCGAACTGGCGGTCGTCGTCGGTGTCGGCCAGTCGCAGCGCACGGTCGTACAGCTCAAGAGCTGCTTCCACGAAACCGCACTGCGCGTAAGTGACGGCCATGTTGTGCATGACCTGGTAGTTGGCGGCCTCGTTGGGTAGCCGATCAAGGATGTACACGGCCTCGGACAAGATGTGGGCGGCTTCAGCGAGCCGATTCGAGCGACTGTGGTGGTCGACCATCACGCCCAGCGCATCGGCCAGTTCGGGCAGATATCCCTCTGATCGCGCCTGCTGGGCGACGACCCGCGTCAGGGCGGCGGCGTCTTCGTAACGCTCGACCGCAAGTAGGCAGCAGGCTTGCCGAATCTGCAGATTGAGCTGCGTCTGGTGGTTGTCGGCGGCGTCGGCGGCCATCGCGAAGAGCCGGCCGGCGTTGTCGAAGTCGCCCGCCTGGCGCGCCTGTACCGCCTGCTGCTCCAGCGAGGCCAACACCTTGGTACTGGGTTCGCGGTGTGCGGTGGGCGCATCCATCAGTGAAAGGTATCGGCGCGTTGGGGGGCAGACCTGAGGAGATCGTTACGATGCATAGCCGTGCCCGGTTCTTTTCCCGCCTCGCGACCTCGGCGTTTGCGCAACTCTTCCGCGATGCGCGATCTCGTCGCCGAAACTCAGCTCGACGTTCGCCAATTGGTGGCGCCGCTGTTCGTGCGGGAAGGCATCGATGCGCCGCAGCCGATTGCATCGTTGCCGGGCGTGGTCCAGCACACCCGTGCCAGTCTGCAGGATGAAGTTCGCCAGCTCGCTGACCTTGGTGTAAAGGCGGTCATCCTGTTCGGTGTGCCGTCCGTCAAGGACGAGATCGGCTCGGGCGCCTTCGACCCGAACGGCATCGTGCAGCTGGCCCTGCAGGACCTCGCCGCCGATGTGGGCGACCGCATGGTGCTGATGGCCGACCTGTGCGTGGATGAGTACACGTCCCACGGTCACTGTGGTGTGCTGGATGGGCCGGCGGGCGACCCGAACACGTCGGTCGACAACGACGCGACGTTGGAGATCTACGGCCGTATTGCGGTCGCGCAAGCCAACGCCGGCGCGCACATGGTCGCGCCCAGCGGAATGATGGATGGTCAGGTCGGTGCCATCCGTGCGGCGCTCGATGGCGCCGGGCATGGCAACACCTCGATCCTGGCCTACTCGGCCAAGTACGCCAGTGGCCTGTACGGCCCGTTCCGCGACGCTGTCGATTGTGCAATTGTCGGCGGCGGCGACCGCAAGGCGTACCAGCAGGACTGGCGCAACGCCCGCGAGGCGATCATGGAAGTGCAAGCGGATATCGCGCAGGGCGCAGACATGGTGATGGTGAAGCCGGCGCTCAGCTACCTCGACATCATCGCCGCCGTGAAGGCTGCAGTGAATGTGCCGGTCGCGGCGTATCACGTCAGCGGCGAGTACGCGATGATCAAGGCCGCGGCGGCGAACGGCTGGATCGACCACGACGCGGTAGCCACCGAACAGCTCACCGCCATCCGTCGTGCCGGTGCCGATGTCATCCTCACGTACCTCACCCGCTGGTACGCCGAGTCCTTCTCCTGAGGAGCATGTAGTGACCGATCAGCCTCGTACGAATGCCAAGTTTTTTGCCCGCTCGTGTGCGGTCATTCCGGGCGGCGTGAACAGCAGCATTCGGGCGTTCAAGTCGGTGGGTGGCACGCCGTACATCGTCGATCGCGCAGAAGGCCCATACGTGTTCGATGTGGAAGGCACGCGCTACTTCGATCTCGTGCAGAGCTATGGCGCCATCATCCTCGGCCACGCACACCCGGTGATCACGGCTGCCATCAGCGGCGCGGCCGCGGGCGGCACCTCGTATGGTGCGCCGACGCCGGGGGAGATGTTGCTGGCGGAGGAGATCGTCGCACGGGTGCCCAGCTGCGAGCGGGTGCGCCTGATGAACTCGGGCACCGAGGCCACCAGCACCGCGGTTCGCCTGGCGCGGGGCTTCACCGGTCGCGACCGCATCGTGATCTTCCACGGCAACTTCCACGGTGCCACCGATGCGCTGTTGGCGGCTGGTGGCAGCGGTGTTGCAACGCTCGGGCTACCGGGCACCGCCGGTGTGCCCGCGAGCGCTGTGGCCAGCACACTGGTGGTGCCGTACAACGTGGTGCCAGTGTTGGACGAGCAAGTGGCGGCGGTGTTCGTCGAGCCGCTGGCTGCGAACATGGGTGTCGTTGTGCCGGCGCCAGGCTTCCTCGAGGGCCTCCGCGCCGAGTGCGATCGCGTGGGCGCGCTGTTGGTGTTCGATGAGGTGATCACCGGCTTCCGTCTTGGTACTGGTGGCGCACAAGAGCAGTTCGGTGTGCGCGCCGACATCACCACGTTCGGCAAGGTCATCGGTGGCGGCCTGCCGATCGGGTGCGTCGGCGGCCGTCGCGACATCATGGAAACGCTGTCACCGCTGGGCCCCGTGTTTCACGCCGGCACGCTGGCGGGCAACCCGTTGGCCACAGCCGCTGGTCGGGCGGCACTTGCCCTGCTGACGCCCGAGGCGTACTCGTTGCTGCGTGGTCGCGCAGCGAGACTGTCGGCGTTGCTGACCGCCGCCTTTGCTTCGGCGGGTTTGGCGGCCAACTTCCCGGTCGTGGGCACGCTGGTGGGCATGTACTTCGGCGACGCGTTGGGTGCAGGTGTCGCGCCAACCAATTTCGCCGAAGCGAAGACCACCGACGAGGCGATGTTCCGTGTGTTCTTCCACGCGATGCTCGCCGAGGGTGTTGCTCTGGCCCCAGGTGCGTACGAAGCGGTGTTCGTTGGCTTGGGCCACACGGACGACGTTCTCGATGCGATCGGTGCCGCGGCGGTTCGTGCCGCGGCGGCGACTGCTGCCGCTCTTCGCGTCGGCTGACCTACGCTCTCGCCGTGCGGCAGTTCTTCACCCTGCGATTTTGGATGACGATTGCAGCGCTGGGCGGGCTGGCACTTGTGGTGGTCGCGTTTGCGAAGAGCCGCGAGTCCGATGCTGGTCCGCTGGCTGTCGATGTTGGCACGGCTACCCCCGATCGCACGATCGACGTGGTCGCGTGGGTCTACGCCGTGCAACCGCCGCCGGGTTTCGCCATCGTCGACGGCCGGGCGAACAAGGACATGGCGCTGATCATTGATGGAACTCGCACGATGATCATCACGGCAGGCACCCCTGGTGAGATGGACTGTCCGCGGTATGACGAGTTGGCGCAGTGCACGGTGGCCGCAGATCTTCTGGGTGATGGCGTGCTGTGGTTCTCCATCATCAAGGGCGTGCCGGGTGCAACCGTCGAGCTGCCCTCGGTGGCGGAGTTGCTGGACGGCGGTTGGGTCCGGTTGGAGAACGGCTGGGTGGTGCTCCACGCGCCGAAAGTCGAGCGCAGTTGCGTTGAGGACACTGCCTCGCTCGATGATTTCCTCGAACACTTCGGTGCCGCTTCCAAGTCCACCTTCAACTTCGAGCGACAGGAGGTCGTGAAGGTCACCTGTCCTGGTGGGTCAAGTACGACGACGTCGACCGTGTTGCCCACGACCACCAACCCCAACGTCATCGATCCCACCGCGACGACGCTCGAACCCATCACCATCGACACCAGCGAAACCGGCTGAATTCCCAGCCATCGCCCGCCCCCGTCCAGTTCGCCCGACACGTATCTCACCCATTTGCGCGCGCAAGGAGATTCTGGGTGCGAGCTGTCCCAAGAAGCGATCTGGGTGTCTTCCGTCCCGGAAGCCGGGACTGGACACACCCAGGTTTGTCTGCGATCGGCGCGGTGCGAACGGCAGCTGGCACCAGATGTTGTCTTGGGCTCCAGCGTCGAGATTCGGTGCCAGCGTTTGACATTTGAACGGCGCTGACGTCGCTGCCCCACACTCGACTGAAACTTTCTGGGTGTCGTTGCGTGTGTTGAACTGTGAATGTGTTGCGGCGGATGGATCGGGGCGAGCGAACCGCTGCCTGGCGGCCAATCCATCCCGATGGGCAGTCAGGTCCTCGTAGCGGGCGGCTATCTCAACGTCAGCAACATCGAACGCCTGGCTGACTCTGCCGCCTCCGACCTCGCCAAAGAATGTGTCGACAACACCTACGGTGAGATCGCAGTCGTCAACAACCAGCCCGATGTCATCGTCGGCGTGAGCTAGTTCCAACGCTGGGCCGGGATGTTGCACGTGCTGCGATATTCCGGCCCAGCGTTGGCGGTTCGGCCCGACTTACTTCAGCGAGTGGGCGTCGGCGTGGGCGATGTGGCCCAATGCTTGCCAGATGGCAGCGAGGATCACGGCTGAGCCGACGAACGCGAACCAGAACGGGCCGGTGACTCCCCAACGGTGAGCGATCACGCCACCGACAGCGGCGCCCACCACCAACCCACCCTGCACGCCGATCATGTAGACGCTGCCGACGCGACCTTGGAACTCGTTGGGTACCGCCCGTTGGCGCACGGCGGTCGAGGTGGTGGCCCACACCGAGGTGTGGATGCCGAAGATGAAGAACACGAGCATCGCCACTGCGGGCGTGCGCGTGACTGCGAGGCTGAGGTGGGTCAGCGTCTCGACGATGAGCCCACCGCGCATGATGTTGGCCAGGCTGATGCGCCGTTCCACCGAGGTGTACGACCACGAGCCCAGGATGCCGCCGACGGCGCTGGCGGTGGTGAGCAGGCCGAAGCCGATCTCGCCCATCTTCAGGGTTTCGGTGGCGTAAAGCACCAGCACCGACCAAGCGGCGCCGAACGTGACGTTGAAGGTCACGATCGTCAGCGTCAGCGTGCGCATCGCAGGGTGCCTCCACAGCCAGCGCACGCCGTCGGCGATCTGTCGGCGCGCCGCTGTGCGAATGGTCGGTGCGTCGGGCTTCGACGTCGCAATGCGCGAGACCAATAGCGCGCCGAACCCCACGAGAATGCCGTGCGTCACGAACGGCCAACCCATGCCGACGGCGAACAGCGCGGCGCCGATCGGGGGGCCGGCCAGTTGGTTGGCGGTGATGAAACCGAGAATCAGCCGTGAGTTGCCGAGGCCGAGGTCCGCAGGCTTGACGACCATCGGCAGCAAGGTCTGCGTGGTGGTGTCGGCGAACGTCTCGGCGATGCCGATGATGAACATCGCGGCGAGGACCACGCCGACGTTGATGGTGTCGGTGGCGATCATCACCGACACCGCGACCAGCACGCAGGCACGCATTGTGTCGACCACGACCACGATCATCCGCCGGTCCAACCGATCGGCGACGACGCCTGCGTGCAGCCCGAACAGCAGCCACGGCAGCCGCTGCAGGAGGGTGGCCAACGCAACCAGCAGTGGGTCGTGAGTCTGCGATGCGACCAGCAGCGGCCCCGCTGCCAGCCCGATGCCATCGCCAATATTGCTCACCCACGATGAAGCCAGCAGCCACCGAAAACTTCGCCCCAGCCGAGCGGGGGCGATGGACTCGACGACCCGACTCACGATCGGTGCGGCACAGCGAGCGCGTCCGCGACCGCCAACATGTCGCGGCCAAAGGGCTGCAGCTCGAGGCTCGTCGCCAGCAGGCCGGTAGACACGCGCTCGACCACGCCCCACTCCCATGTGGCGACTGCGTCGAGGTCGCAGCGGTCGGCCAGCCACTGTGCCCGCCGCCAGCTGGCGTCGACAACAGATGGTGCAGCGAGCAGTTCATCAGCGTCCTCGCGCATGATGATTCCCAGGTCGTACTCCGCCTCCGCGATCAGCCCATCGGGGTCGATCAACTTGAAACCGTCACCGGCTTGCAGCACGTTCCACTCGTGTACATCGCCGTGGACCAGTACCGACCGTCGGTCGTCGTGGGCCGCCATGCGACGGTGAGCGCAATCGACCGCGTGAATGACCGCCTCCCGCGAACATGGCTCACCCAGTTGTGGCCATTGGCTGGTGATGCTGTCGATCAACCACTGACCCTTCTTCGCACCACTGCGCAATTCGCTTCCGTCGACGGGCCGCCAGAAGTTCAATGCGGTTGCGCAGAGGATCTCGTGGCGCTGGTCCAGCCCCAAGCGAAGGTCGTGCAGCGACGGGCCGAGCCGCTCGAGCAGTAGCGCCCGACGTTCACGATCGGCACGCAGCAGCCCCACGCAACTGTCGCCGTTGGCGAGCTGGAGCACCGTGATCTCATGATTCTCGAACGCATCAGGGCGCGGGATCAGCAGCTTCAGTACTGCCCCGCTGCCGTCGTCCATCGTCACTGCCGCCACGAACGCTTCGGTGCCGTCCGCGAACGCGTCGCCGACGCTGAAGCCCCACTCGTTTGCCAGTGTGTCCACCAGAGCTGAAAGGCCTCCCAACCATTCCGTCGCGCCGGCAGCAATCGCCTTGTTGCTCAGAATGCCGGACGGCTCGATCCGCACGACGGCTTCAGACTGCGCGGTGGCGGGCGACTTCGAAGGTGGCCAGCGCCGCGGCGGCGCTGACGTTCAGCGAACTCAGCCGGCCCAGCATCGGAATGCTGACGATCATGTCGCAACGCTCGCGCACGAGGCGTGACAGCCCGGCGCCCTCGGCACCCAACACCAGACAGATGCCTTCGACTGCAAGATCGCCGATCTCGAACAGCGTCTTGTCGGCCGCATCATCGAGGCCAACGACCCAGATGCCGGCTTCTTTGATGCGAGCCAGCGCGGCGGGCAAGCCACCCACCACTGACATCGGCACGTGTTCGACGGCACCAGCCGCTGCCTTGGCGACGGTGGGGGTCACGTGCACGGCACGATGTCGGGGCAGCACGACGCCCTGCACGCCAGCGCCGTCGCAACAGCGCAGCAACGCGCCCAGGTTGCCCGGGTCGGTCACTCCATCGACAGCCACCAGGAACGGCTGTTTGTTGCCCTTGCGCACCAGCAACGTCGTCAGCTCGGTCTCCTGTAGCGGCGCGGCAAATGCCAACACACCCTGCGGGGCCTCGCTGCGAGCCTGCTCGTCCAGCCGACGACGAGCCACCTTGGTGACGGTCACGCGCATGGTGGTGGCGATGTCGAAGATGTCGCCGATCACCTCGTTCTGGTTGCCCTCGGCATCGAGCTCGACCGACACCCACACTTCGTGCACTCGTCGCTTGCCTGCCAGCAGCAGCTCGCGCACGGCCTGACGGCCCTCGATCTGCTCGCCGCCCAAGGGCTTGTCCACGGGGCGATTGCGCTCGTCACCGGGAACCGCGATCTTGCCGGTGCGCCCGGCGCCACGCGAGGCGTACTGACGGGCACCCGTCACGCCGCGGTTGCTCTCCGAACGCGATCCACCGGAACGCTCGGCCCGCGCCGGGCGCGCTCCAGCCGCGCCTTCTGGCTTGCCACCAGCGAACTTGCCGCCCGCCGACTTGCCGCCGACTGGCTTGCCGCCAGCCGACTTCGGACCAGCGGACTTGCCGCCGCCGGCCTTCCCGGCACCCGAGGTACGCGCACCGCGCGGCCCGCCCTTGTTGCCTACTGGTTTGCCTGGCTTCATCGATCTTGTCCTTGCGCTTGGATGACGGCCACCGCCCACACGGCGATGCCTTCCTGGCGGCCGAGAGCGCCAAGGCCCTCTGCCCGGCGGCCCTTGACGGTGACGGGTGCACCTGCCGCTTCACTGAGCCGCTGCTGCATCGTCGCCCTGTGTGGCGCCAGTTTCGGTGTCTCACAGACAACCGAACAGTCGACGTTACCGACCACGAACCCCGCTTCGTGCACGAGCGCGACCGCGTGGCGCAGCAGCACCAGCGAATCGACGCCCTTCCACTGCGGGTCCGTGTCGGGAAAGTGCTCGCCAATGTCGCCCAAACCGGCGGCGCCCAGCAGCGCATCAGTCACCGCGTGGGCGACCGCGTCGGCGTCGCTGTGCCCGTGCAGGCCACGAGTTCCCTCGAACGTCACCCCTCCCAACACCAGCGGTCGCGACGGGTCGTCACTGAAACGATGAATGTCGAACCCCTGCCCCACACGAATCATTGGAGTCTCCCGTCGAACGTGTCGCCGTGCCCAGGCCAGATCGTCGGGGCTGGTGATCTTGCGATTGTTCGCGTCGCCGGCCACCACGACCACGCGTCCACCGGCCGCCTCGACCAACGCTGCGTCATCGGTGGCCACGTTGCCGACCAGATAGGCAGCGCGCAACACGTTCGCACGAAACGCCTGCGGTGTTTGCACGGCCATCAGCTCAGCGCGGTTCGGCGTGTGCACAACCAGGCCGTCGCCGGCGACCTGCTTGATCGTGTCGGCCACCTCCACGCCCGGGATCGCGCCGTCGGCACCAGCCACAACGGCGGACACCACACGGTCAAATACGTCACCGGAGGCGAACGGGCGCGCCCCGTCGTGCACGCACACGATGGTCGCCTCGGCGGGGACCTGCGCCAGCCCTGCCCGAACGGACTCGCTGCGCGTCGCTCCGCCAGCGACTCCACCCTCGCGAGCGACATCCGCAGCAGGAACAACGACCACCACACCATCGCTGGCAGCACGGGCCGCAGCTACCGACCAGTCCAACACTCGCTGAGACCCCAGCGACTCGTACTGCTTGAGACCACCGAAACGTGCTCCTGAGCCGCCGGCGACGACGATTGTCCACACCGATTCCAACCGATTTGCGGACCCGGTCTCCGGTTGCTGCGTGGACACCCCGGCGAGGGTAGTACCGTTCGGCTGACCATGGCTCACGAAGAACTGCTCGCCCGTACCGATTTCTTCGCCGACGCGCCCCCCGCGATCGTGCGCGACATGGCTGCCGCTGGAAGCGAGCTCCACCTCATTCGTGGTGATGTGCTCTTCCGCGAGGGCGATCTTGCCGACTCGCTATACCTCGTGGTCAGTGGCCGCATAGCGATTGCGATTGCGAATCCCATCGACCACCGTGAGACCGTCGTGGCGTTGATGGACGCCGGCGACCTGTTCGGTGAGATGAGCATGCTCGATGATGGCCCCCGTTCGGCCATGGCCCGCTCGCTGGAACCGTCCACGGTTTTCGCCATCCCGTTCGACCCGGTGGTGAAGGCCTTCCGCAGCGACCCTCAGTTGCTGTGGGGTGTCACCCGCCTGCTGGCGCACCGCCTGCGCGTGATGGACGAGGCTCTGGCGGACAGTGTGTTCCTCGACGTCACCGGGCGTACGGCCAAGCGCCTGCTCGAATTGTCCGAGGGTGCCGACGAGTTCGTGCTGCCCATCACGCAGGAGGAACTGGCCGGCATGGTCGGTGCCTCGCGCGAGCGGGTCAACAAGGCCATCGCCAGTTTCATCCGCCTCGGCTACATCGACCAGCACGAGCGCCACTACACAATCCTCAAGCGCGACGCGATGGAGCTCCGCGCCCGCTAGGCGTCGCGGCGGTTGACGGCCCAGCTGCCCAGGGCGACAAGCCCCAGCGCGACTGCACCGAAGTAGCCGCCGGCAACAATGCGCGACGGGCCGCCATCACCGATCGACTCGATCAGCACCAGGCGAATACCGGCTTGGAACGGCATCCACAGGCCGATCTTGTCGTTGCCCGTGACGACGCTGAGCAGCGCGCCGACCAAACCTTCGGCGATCAGCGGCCACACGATCAGAATGGAAACGGCCACTGGCGTGCTGCGGGTGATGAGGCCGAAGCCGTAACCGGCCAGCGACATGAACGCTGTCAGCACGACAGCTCCGGCCATGGCCGGGACAGCAGTCGGCACGTCGGCAAGATCGATCGTGGCACCACGACTACTGGCGATGTTGCTCCCCGCAAGCCATCCGATCAGCACGACGATGGTCGCCAGCAGAGTTGTCGCGACGACCACCACCACACCTTTGGCGATGATCACCTGGACGCGCTTTGGTGTCGCGGCGAACGTCGGACGGATGGTGCCGAATCCGAACTCGCTGGTGATGGATGCAGCGGCGATGACCCCGCAGAGCAACGCAGCCACGACGATGGTACCCGTCAGCACGCTGGTCAGATCGCGTGTGTTGAACCCGGCCGCGTCGCCGCTGAAGTAGGCGGTCAGCAGCGTGACCATCAGCGGGAAGGCGACGGCGATGATGGCCAGCACCCAGTTCATGGTGACGGTGCGCAGCTTGATCCACTCGGAACGCAGCAAGTTGATCATTGCGCGGCCAGACCTGTCGACGTGTATTCCTGCGCACCTGCGGTCGCCTTGAGGAACGCATCCTCCAGCGAGCCGGTTTGCGACGACAACTCGTGCAGCACCATCTGCTTCTGCGCAGCCATCTCGCCAACGGCAACGCAGTCCAAGCCGCGAATGTCGAGGGTGTCGGCGGCGACTTTGGTGACCTCTGCGCCGGCGGACGTGAGCGGACCGACCAGCGTCTCCGCAGTCGGGCTCTGCACTCGCACCCAGTGGTCTGCGTAACGATCGACGAACGAGATCACAGTGGACTGTTCGATGAGGCGACCCTGGCCAATGACGACAAGATCTTCCCCCATCAGCGCCATCTCTGACAGCTGATGGCTGCTGACCAGCACGGTTCGACCCTGGCGAGCGAGATGCGTGAGCACGTCGCGAATCCAGCGAATGCCTTCCGGGTCGAGGCCGTTGGCGGGCTCGTCGAGGATGATGGTGTGCGGGTCGCCCAACAGCACGCCGGCGAGGCCCAGCCGCTGGCGCATACCCAACGAGTAGCTGCGCAGGCGTGACCCGGCGACCGAGGTGAGGCCGACCATCTCCAACACTTCGTCGATGCGTGTGCGTGCGATGCCGTTGCTCGCTGCCAGCCAACGCAGGTGGTTGCGGGCACTACGCCCCGGGTGCACGTAGCCAGCATCGAGCAGCGCGCCCACTTCATGCAGCGGCCGCTTCAAATCGTGGTACGGCGTGCCGTCGAACAACGTGACGCCTGCCTCGGGCCGGTCGAGGCCCAGCATGCACCTCATCGTCGTGCTCTTTCCGGAACCATTCGGGCCGAGAAAGCCAGTGACCACGCCAGGTCGCACCTCGAAGCCGAGGTGGTCGACGGCGAGCTTCGGTCCGAAACGCTTGGTGAGATTGCCGACGCTGATCATGCGATCACCGTTGTCATGCGATCACCATCATCATTCGATTACAGCGTGTCCACGAAGGCGTTGCCAACCACGACAGGGTCGCCGCCATTGGCGACGATCTCGTTGAGCATCTGGTTGAGGCGCACGGAGGTCAACGCAGTGGCGATGGCGTCGATGGTGCCGATTGCTTCCGGCGTGGCGGCCGTGGACGACATCAACGCGAGTGCGGCGTTGGTGGGTACCATCAGCTGATCGTCGGTGAGGATCGTCATCCGCTGGCTGGTGATCAGTGGGTTCAGCGAGTTCATCACGAAGCAGTCGGCAGTGTCGTCCGTGATCGCGGCAGCAAGGTCGGCGTCCTCGATGGTGGCGGTGTCCTTGAACTCGCCGCCGTAGTACAACTCGAAGGCGGGAAGGCCACGGATCGGGTCATCCATGAACGCCGCCGAGCCACCGAGCACCACGTTGGGAGCGATGGAGGCGAGGTCGGTGAGGGAGATCAGCTGTGTGCCCGAGTTGGCGGTCATGGCAGCAGGTGAACAGGCCACGACTTGCTTGTTCTCTGCTAATGACCCGTTGTTCACGATCAACGTGGAGGGCAGGCCGGCGTTGAGCGCCAGCACCTGCTCGACGATCGAGTGGCCGTTGCCGGGCTTGGGGACGTCGGTGGTGGTCGTGTCGCCCACCTGTGTCGTGGCAACAGAGGTCGTGGCAACAGCGGTGGTGGTGGTGACGGCGGACTTGCGAAATCCGCCGCCGGCGGCCGTCGTCGTGGTTGCAGCGCCGGATGTTGTCGTTGCGCCGCTGGCTGACGTGGTGGTCTCTCCGGCACCAGTCGTCGCGGGCACCGTGGTCTCGGAAACCGTCGCGGACGGAATTGTGGTGGTGGTCACGATGACCGGGGCCAGCGTGGAAGCCGGGCCGGCGGGCAGCGACGTGCTGGGCAGCGGCGAGGCATCGGGAAGGCTGTACACGAACTGCAGAAGGTCGTCGGAGTAGTCGGGGATCAGCTGGAAGGTGCCGTCCTGGATGGCCTGGTAGTACTGCGCACGGTCCATGTCCACCGGGTCCTTGCGAGCAACTCGGAAGCCGCCGTCCTCCAAGACGCGGGCATAGATGGCAGCCAGCAACTGGCTCTTCGGGTCGCCCTTGACCGAGGTCACGGCAATTCGCGGCGGCAACGGCAGCGTGCTGGCAGGGGTGGAATCGTCGCTGCTGCACGCGGTGAACGCCAGCGCTGCGAGCGCGGCCGGGCCGAGGCAACGCATGAACATTTGGGCAGTGGGGGTCGTCCGCTTCATCGGGGTGCGAGCCTAGTGGCGGTAGTGGCTGGCGCGGCGGTCGCCCCGTGCGTCCGAATGAAGGGATGTCTCAGATCAGGTCGGAGAGATCGGTGACGTCGGCCGGCTTGGGAACCTCGATGACGATGGGCTCGGCCTGCGGCTTGACAACGATGTCGACGGACACCTTTTGGCCGGCCAATGACATCTCGATGGTCGTGCGGCGGATCTGATTCTGCTCGTCGACGTACACGTCGTACGTCAGTTCCTCCGGAATGTCTCCGTCCAGCTGGTCGAACTGCCGCTGCAGTTGTGGCGATACCTTCAGTGCTTCGAGCGTGTTGACCACGACGACGAAGTGCTTGACCTTGACGCTGTCAACCTCATCGAAACCGATCTCGGTGACCGATTTCGCACTGTCGAACACAGCCCCTGCGTCGAGTGGGTTGCCGAGGTCGGTCGAATCGAACATCGAGCCGTCGCTGCCGGCTTGGTCCTGCAGGAACTTCTCGTCCATCTTCACCCACTCGGTGTCGATGGGGAGACCGCTGTCTTTCAGGAACGAGCTCTTGAAGTAGAGGGACTTCTCCTTGGCGTCTGCGACGATCTCTATCGAGCCGTCGACGATGCCGAGGTCCATCACCACGTGGCTGAGGCCGCTGGCGGTGTCGGTCTCGGCGTCGGCGTTGATCTCCTCACCCATCAGGCTCATCGTCATCGTGAAGGCCACTGCCTTCGTCTCCGCCGCGGCAGCGTTGGCTTTGGACAGCGAGTAGGTGGCTGCGGCCGAGTCCTTGCTCAGCAGGATGAACCCAGCGGCAGCCACGCCTGCGACAGCCAACACGCCGAGACCGACGAAGAGACCCGTGCGCTGCTTCTTGGGTTCGTCATGAATCACCACCGACACCGTGGGCTCGCTGAGCTGCGGCGGTGGGAACCCGCCGTTCGCCTCGGTCACTGGGAGTTCAGGAGGTCCGTCCATCTGCAAAACGGTACTGGGCGGCGGCGTCGGTGGTGGGTCGCGGCACACGATCCGCTGCCAAGGCGATCTGGCTCAGGGCAACGGTGCCGTTGGCAACCGTCCATGCCAGACCTGGGCGGGCGGGCACCGGTGTACGGCGCGGTAGCGCGACACCCAGTAGGTCGCCGTCCAAATCGCTGCCTCCGGTGAGCACCAGCCCACTGCGGCTGCGGCGAACCACCACGGTCCAGTGCCCGTAGAGCTGGCGGAGTGCATCCGGACGGCCGGCAGCGACGATCCACGTGTTCGGTCGGCCACCGGCCGCCAGGACTGCGAGGTGGCCGTTCGGGTCGTCCACCATCTCCGCATCATCGACCACCAACAGCAGCGGGCCGAGGGGTGGCAGGTCGTGCAGGACGGACGTGTCGAGTGCATTCGACGAAGCGATCATTGGGGTGCTGCGGTCAACGATTGATCGGCGAGGGGTGATCGTTCTCACGACGCCATCCGGATGCGCCTCACACCAGGCCCGGGCGATGCGGGCCAGTGCGCTGCTGCGGCCGGATCGTGCACCGCCGACGACGAGCAAGTGCTCACCATCGGGCAATTCGAAGGAGTTGGCGTTGCCGCTTACGAAGTCGAGACCCAGTGGCAGTGTCGTGAAGCCACCGTGAGCGGAGCCGACCGGCAACCCTTCGGCAGCAACGATTGCCGGGACGACGGAGATGCTGCTGGCGGCCCGACTGGCGTGGCCGGCACGTAGCGGCGGTCGTGCGGCGTCGTGCACCAACTGCGCAACGAGCCCCGTCGCGGCAACGACGAGGCGACCGGGCGTGCCTGCCGCAGGGACACGCGCAGCGCTCACGCCAACGATGGCGCCGTCGTGCGCGTCGTGAAGATGCATCACCCATCGGTGCGCGCAGCGCGCCAGCAGGCTTGCCGGTACCGCAGCAACATGTTCGACCGTGGCGACGATGGTGATGCCCGCTGCCTCGCCGTCCGCCAGCACTTCCTCCAGCGCGTCGAACTCCGCTGCGGTATCGAGATCGTCGAGCGTGCGACGAAGTGCGTCGAGCCCGTCGATGAGCAGCACGACCGGTGTCTCGGGGCCGCCTGCCAACCGCGCCTGCACCATTGCTCGCAGACGATGCAGCAGTCGCATCATCCGTTCCCGCTCATGCAGTCGCACGACGGCGACACACAGTGGATGGTCTGCCAGGCAGCTCAGTCGATCACTGCCGCGACCATCGATCACATACATGTCAACGGTCGTGACGTCGGCCAGCGTGCACAACGCGGACGTCGCGCCCGCGCCGGGGCTGCCGGCGATGAGCAGATGTCCGCTGCCCGGTGTCCAGCGCAGCGACATGATGCGCTGCTGGTCGGGATCGTCGACGAGACCGATCGCGTCGGAGGGCACCTCGTCGCGTGTGAGCTGCGTCGCCAGCGCCGGCTGCCAGGGCGCGGGCGGTCGCGGCACGCCTGCCAGTCGTGCAGCCTCGCCGATCGAGCGCACCAACACATGCAACTCGGTCTCGCCGCCTCCTGGCGACGCGCCCGTGCAGCGGGCGGTCTGAAAGGTGAGGTGATCATCTGCACCGAGCCGCATCACTGCTCTGCCTGGCAGGCCACGCGGCAGCATCGCCGGCGCGGAAATGCCGACCACATCGTTGGCGTCGGCCGTGTCCTGCAGACGCAGCGCGAGGCGCAGGTTGGTGTTGGCACGAATGTCATCGCTGATCACGCCGCTGGGCCGTTGGGTGGCCAGCAGCAGATGCACGCCCAGGCTGCGGCCGCGCTGGGCAACACCGACCAGTGCGTGTAGGAAGTTCGGCTGTTCGGCGACCAGTGCGGCGAACTCATCGATCACCACGACCAAGCGCGGGAGCAACACCTCGGGTGCTTCGGCGCGCAGCATTGCGAGGTCGGCCGCGCCATGGTCGCGCAGGATTCCTTCGCGGCGGCGAAGCTCTGCGTGCAGGCTGCGCAGCGCGCGATCGGCCAAATGGTCATCGAGGTCGGTGATGACTCCGACCACATGTGGCAGTGCCGCGCACGCATCGAAGGTCGCGCCGCCTTTGTAGTCGACCAGCACGAAGCTGAGGTGCGCCGGGCTGGCACCGGCAGCCATACCCGCGACCAGGCTGCGGAGCAACTCGCTCTTGCCCGCGCCGGTGGTACCGGCGATGAGGCCGTGCGGGCCGTCACGCACCAGGTCGATGTCGACGGCGCCATCAGCCGCCATTCCGATCAGCGTGCGCGGGCTGGGGTCGGCACCGGCCGCCACCCATGTCGCGACGATGCCAGCAGGTGTCAACGAGGTGCCGCCCTCGCTAGTGAGCAACGCACCGAGCGACAGATCGCGCGGCATGCCGGTCGCCACGCTCAGCGGGTCTTCAGGGTCGATCAGCGTGCGGAGCGCTGCCGCACATCTGAATGTGCGGCGCTCGCCGAGACCGGCGAGACGCACCGGCACCGGCAACATCGTCGCTTGCGTATCGGCGACCCACCGTCCATACGGGCCGCTCACCGTGGTGAGCACGCTGGTGCACAGGTGCGGCACTCCGACATCGGCAGCGAGAATGACCATCAGCGCCTGTGCGTCCGGGTCGGCAAGGGCGCGACGCAGCGGGCTGGTGCGAGTGGCCAGCAACGTTGGCTGGTCGGTGACGAACAGCAGATGCGCGGCGTACTCACCGAGATCGGCCAACAGCGCGCTGAGGCCGGCTTCGTGTACGATCGCCACGGAGCCGTCAGGTTGGCTGAGGTGCGGCAGCGCGCGCACGCAGTCCCAGTGCGTCGGCCGATCGGTCACAACCACCAGTCGAAGGTCGGCGGGTCCACACGCGGCAGCCAACTGCACGATCAGCGCGCGGGCGACGCCCATTGCTTGCGGGCCGCGCACTGCCAGCCGTGCACCGCGCCCGAGATCGGCTGCGATCGGTAGGTCGTATGCCTCGCGATCGTCGACCACGTCTGTATCGCTTGCCGTGTCGGGCCATGACACATCGCCCAGGCCGAGCGCGCCGAGATATGCGTCGGCGTGTGTGCTGCGGCGTGACCAGAGTGAGGCGGCAGGCGAGGTGATGACTGAGTACGCGGTTGCGATGGTCGGCACGGTGGCGACGTGGAATTGGCGGAAACGTTCGCGGTCGGAAAATACCTCGGCGAGGTACGCGGCCCGTGCCTCAGCAAAGTCGATCGCATCCCGCTTCCGCGACCGCCGCGAGGCCAATCGCTGGGCACCCCAACTGCCAATTGCGACCAGACCACCGAGCGCGCCGAACAGCAGGAACATCGGTTGCTGCATCACCACGGCGATCGCGCCGGCGCCGGCCACTCCAAGCAGCGCAGGAACGAGCCCGGCGGACGTGTCGTGAGCAACCGCGGGCGCCGGTGGCGGCGTGGGGTGTGCGGGCTGCCACTCGGGCAGTGCCCGCGGGCTACGAATCAGGGTGGATTCGACAACGTGGGCGCCTCCCAGTTCGCTGTCGCTGGTAGCCCGCCGGAACTCGATCGTGCTCGCCCCCAACTCGATCACCGAACCGCTCCGCACGGTCGTCTCGCCGGCGATCACGAGACCATCGATCAGTATCGGCGTGCGCCCGGTCAGCTGGATGAGCACCAGTCCGCCATCGGGTCGCACCTCGACGAGCGCGTGGTGAGGCTGCAGCGTCGGGTCGTCGCAGCGCACCTCAGCGGTGTGTGCTCGCCCCACCAGATGCCGCCCCGCCCGGAGGCTGTGGGTGGCACCTGCATCAGGCCCGGTCCGCCAAGTGCACTGCCAGGTGCTGCCGTTGATCGTGCCGTTGATCGTGGCGTGTGTCGTGTTCTCGTTGCAGGTGTCCATCATCCGAACTGGGCATGGTGAGTTGCTCGGATCGGCAAAATTCATCGGACGATTTCGAAGAAGTCCCCTGGTCAGCGGATCGTGAGCGACGTGTGAGGGTGCCTGTGAGCCGTGCTGTGAGGCAGGCGGTGAAGTGGGGCGCGGACGATCGGATCCATGAATCAGCGACTCCCCCTCGTCATCAATCGTTCACTGCTCGCCCGTCTCGACCGCGAGTGGCAGGCACTCGTTCAACGCCCTACTGTCCTTCGCCGGGCAGCTGGATGGGGCCTCGGCGTCGAGTTCGCCAGCTTGGATGAGGTCGTGTGTGCCGCCGGGTATAGGTCACTCACCGGCGAGCGTGGGTGTGACCGTGAGCCGCCGTCCGTCGCAGCGAACGAGGTTCTACGGCGGTTGTTGTCGGCTGCCGGCACCGACGACGTTGCCGCCAGGGTCGTGCTCCAGCGGCTGCTACCCGGCGTGGTTGCCATCTCGCGCCGGTGGGGTGGGCATCGCCAGGGCGGGTCGATGGATGCCTTCGACGAGATGCTGTCTGCAACGTGGATGGTGATCCGCGAATTTCCTGCCGAGCGGCGGTCGCGCCACCTTGCTGCGAGTGTTCTCAGGGCAGGTGAGTACCGCGCGTTTCAGCGGGCGAACCGCCGACTGCTGGTGCACGAGTTGACTGCTCCGAACCTGCTCGACCTGCCAGTGGAGACCGTCGTGACGCTCGACGTGGCCGCGGAGTTGGCGGAGGTGGTGGCGTGTGCCAGCTCACTGACAGAGCACGAGCTGCAGTTGATCGAACTGCTCGCCCGCGGCTGTAGCCCGGCCGAGATGGCTGAGCAACTGAGCATCAGCGTGCGGACCGTCCGCAATCGCCGTGACGCCGTGGTGCACCGCCTGCGAGACGCAGCGATGGCCGCATGACTGGGTCAGCCGTTCGGCCTCTCACTCTGCAGCCAGGCGAGGTGGTCCAGCATGGACGGCACGGTGCGTTCGATGACGTCGAACATGGTCTCGTAGGCCGCCCTCGGCTGGCCCCACGGGTCCGGTAGGTCCTCGTCGCCGGGCATCGCGTACGGGTCCCAGCGGCGAAGCAGTTGCACCTGCATCGGCTCGACTGCTGCAACCTGTCCGACTCGTTGCTCGACACCGCCACGCATCCGTTCGAGATCGTCCACGTTCATGCGATCCATGGCCACGATCAGGTCGAAGCGAGCGAAGTCGTCAGGATGAATCTGGCGACCGAAGTGATCCACTGAGTACCCGCGCAGCGCGCCCTCGGCAATCGCCAGCGGGTGCGGAGCCTCGCCCACATGTGCCCGTGAGGTGCCCGCGGAGTCGAACTGGATCGCGCCGGCGGACCGGGTCGAGCCGTTGGCCCGGGCCAGTGCGTTGGCGACTGCATGAGCCGACGGCGACCGGCAATGATTCCCGAGACACACGAAGAGCACCGAGACCGTCGGTGGTTTGGCCGCCATGGGATGACGGACTACCACACACCGCGGCCCGACACCAGGGGTGTGTCAGGAGGTTGTCGGCGAGAACCGGCGTAGGCGCAAGCTGTTGCTGACGACGAACACACTGCTGAACGCCATCGCCGCGCTCGCGACCACCGGCGACAGCAACCACGACATCGCCAGCGGGATGGCCGCCACGTTGTAGGCGAACGCCCAGAACAGGTTGCCCTTGATGACCGACAGTGTGCGTCGGCTCAGCTCTATCGCGTCGGCGGTGGCGTGTAGGTCGGCGCGCACCAGTGTCAGGTCGCTGGCCTCGATGGCCACGTCGGTGCCGGTACCCATGGCGATTCCGAGGTCGGCTTGCGCGAGCGCAGCAGCGTCATTGACGCCGTCACCGACCATCGCAACCACTCGACCCTCGGCTTGTAGGCGCTGCACTTCGGCAACTTTCTGCGCAGGGAGCACACCGGCGATCACATCGTCGGTGTCGATGCCCACCTGCGCCGCGACGGCGCTGGCGGTTGCTGCGTTGTCGCCGGTGAGCAGGATTGGGCGCAGGCCCAGTGAGCGCAGCCGAACGATGGCGGCGGCGCTGGTGGGCTTCACCGTGTCGGCGACGGCGATGGTGCCCAGCAATTGGCCGTCGGCGCGCACGGCGACGACAGTGAGGCCGTCCGCTTCGGCCGGAACTTCTTCGACCGTGGCGCGACCCACTTCCACAACTCGACCGCCGACCGTGGCACGGGCACCGACGCCGGCGAGGGACACGAAATCGGTCGCCGCTTCGACAGTGGCGCCGTCACGTCGGGCGCCGCGCACGATGGCTGCGGCGATCGGATGCTCGCTGCCGAGTTCGACGGCGGCCGCGAGGCGCAGGACCGTATCGTTCGTTTCAGTGTCGTTCGTTTCAGTGTCGTTCGTTTCGGGGTCGTCGGTCGTCGGGGAGACGCCGTGTACCTGCACCACTTCCATCACCCCAGTGGTGACGGTACCGGTCTTGTCGAGCACGATGGTGTCGACGCGGCGTGTGCTCTCCAGCACTTCGGGACCCTTGATCAGAATGCCCAGCTGCGCGCCGCGGCCGGTGCCGACCAGCAGTGCTGTTGGCGTGGCCAACCCGAGCGCACAGGGGCAGGCGATGATGAGGACAGCGACGGCGGGAGCCATCGCCTGTGCGAGGCTGCCGGTGCGGGCGAACCAGAACCCGAGTGTGGCTGCGGCGAGCACGATGACGATCGGGACGAACACACCCGCAACGCGGTCGGCCAGTCGTTGCACCGGCGCCTTCCCGGTCTGTGCAGCTTCCACCAGTCGAGCCATCTGGGCGAGCGCGGTGTCGGCGCCGACCCGGGTGGCGCGAACGACCAGTCGCCCGTTGGTGGCGATTGTGGCCCCGGTGACGTTGCTGCCGGCGGCGACCTCGACGGGCACGCTTTCACCGGTGACCAGGCTCATGTCGACGGCGGCCGCGCCATCTTCCACGACCCCATCGGTAGCGATTCGCTCGCCGGGACGAACGACGAATCGGTCGCCGACGCGCAGTGTGCTGGACGGACGGTTCAACTCGCTGCCGTCGGCCTGCAGCACGTTGGCGGTGTCGGCACCGAGGGCCAACAGCGCTCGCAGCGCGCTTCCGGCTCGTCGCTTCGACCGAGCTTCGAACCAGCGTCCGGCGAGGATGAGCGCGACCGTGGTGCTGGCGACCTCGAAGTAGAGGTGGTGGCTGTCGCCGCGTGTTGGAACCAACGACATCGGCATCGTCATACCCAGGTCGCCGGCGGGTGTGGCGAGCAGGGCGTAGAGGCTCCAGCCGTACGATGCCGTCACGCCCACCGAGACCAGGGTGTCCATGCTGGCTTCGGCTTGGCGCAGATTCTTCCAGGCGGTGGAGTGGAACGGCCAGGCCGACCATGTGGCAACCGGCGTGGCGAACACCAGGGCGACCCATTGCCAGCTGCGGAACTGCAATGCCGGAATCATCGAGACCAGCAGCACAGGTACGCCGAGTGTGATGGCCACGATCAGTCGCCGTTGCAGGTCGGCAATGCGAGCCAGCGCGGGGTCGGCGCGTTCTTCACCGTCGGCCGCAGGAAGCAGTGCGCCATAACCAATCGATTCGACGGCTGCGATCAGCGCATCCGGCGAGGCGATGGATGGGTCGAAGGAGACGTTGGCCTTCTCGGTCGCGTAGTTGACGGTGGCGGTCACTCCGTCGAGCCGATTGAGCTTCTTCTCGATCCGGTTCGCGCACGCAGCGCACGTCATTCCGCTGAGTTCGAGATCGAGCGTTGTCGTTGCGGGACCGGTGGTATCAGTGACGGTGCTCATGGCACGACCACCGTGAATGCGACGGTGAGCACTTTGCCGTTGTGGCCGAACTGCAGGAACAAGCGGTAGGTGCCCGGCTCGGTGATGCCGCCGCCGAACATGAACATGCCCGACATGCCATCACTGGGATGCAGGTGGGTGTAAGCAAGGTCGCCCTGTCGAATGGCGACGAGGTGCGACGGCTGACCGAGGTAGGGCTCGAGGCCGGTGGCAGCGCCGCCGTCGGCGGACGCATACGTGAAGTTGAAACCGGTTCGGGCGACAATCAGTCCATCGACCTCGACCGTGTCGTTCGGTGGCGGCAGCGCGACCATGGCAACGGGCGTCTCGTCGTCGAGATTGGCGGAGACCACGATCGGGCCACTCGAGCTGGCAGGCACCGAGTCGAACACGACGTGCCACGGGCCGGGTGCGGGCATCTCGACACTCCACGATCCGTCGGTACCGATCGTGGGGTGGACGTGGTTGAAGTCGCTGAGGTCAGGGCGAACGATGATCGTGTGCAGAAGGGCGCCGTGGGCCTCGGCGAAGTCGGTGACCGGCTTGCCATCAGTACCCTTCAAATGGAACGTGGCGACGCCGGTATCGATGCCTTCCGTGACCAGTTGGTAGCCACCGTTCTCGTAGCCGGCGGGCACCGGGGTGCCCATGTTCATCCCGCTGTGACTGTGCGTGTGGCCGCCCGCGTGCGTGTGGCCCGGCAGCTTCTCGCCGACCGCATAGGCCGTACCGAAGCTGCCGGCGATGAGGAGCGCGAATGCGCCGAGGCGACTGGCAACGGGAGACATCAGCGTCAGCCGGCCGTCGCTACTTCGAAGCCCGCTTCATCGATCGCGGCGACGATCGCAGTGGTGTCGAGCGCGCTGCCGACGACGGTGACCAGCTTGGTGACCAAGTCGACAGCGACGTCGGAGACGCCCGCAACCTTGCCGACTTCACCCTTCACCGCGGCCTCGCAATGGCCACACGTCATACCGGGGACGCTGAAAGTCAGTTCGTTCATGTCATTGATGTCGCTGCTCGAGTTGCTGGAGTTCATGGTGGTGACCTTTTCTTTCAGGCGCGGAGCAGTCGTTCGACTGCCTTGGTTGCTTCGTGGACCAGTTCGTTCGTGTGTTCGGTGTCGCCGCTGGCGGCCGCGCCGGCAACGCAGTGCTGGAGATGCTCGTCCAGCAAATGCAGGCCGACGCCTTGCAGGGCCTTGCTGACCGCGGCAACCTGGGTGAGCACGTCGATGCAGTAGGTGTCTTCGGTGACCAGGCGTTGCAGACCACGTACCTGGCCCTCGATGCGCTTGAGTCGCGCGAGGACCTGTTGTTTGTCGGCCGAGTACCCAGGTGTCGCATCCACAACATCGACTATACCCCTATGGGGTATTATTCCGCAACCCCTCAGGCGCGTTGTGTGAAGTTCGGCCGGCGCTTCTCCAAGAAGGCGGCAATCCCTTCCTGCGCATCAAGTGTCACGGCCGATGCCGACATCAGTTCGGCGGCTGCGGCGTACGCGTCGGGTTGGTCGAGACCCACCTGGGCGTAGAAGCCGCGCTTGCCGGCGGCTTTGCTGGCAACGCTGCCGCGAGTGGCGCGGACCAACAGGTCGTGCGTGGCGGTGCGGAGATCAGCATCCGGCACGGCGTGGTTGACGAGCCCCCACTCGGCGGCGGTGGCGGCGGTGATGGGGTCGCCGGTGAGGGCCATCTCCAGTGCCCGCTTGCGACCGACATTGCGCGCGACCGCGACAAGCGGCGTGTGGCAGAACAGGCCACCCTTGCCGCCGGGAATCGCGAAGCCGGCACTCTCGGCGGCGAGTGCAAGATCGCACGTCGCAACGAGCTGACACCCTGCAGCCGTGGCGAGTGCGTGCACGCGTGCGATGACGACCTGCGGCACCGACTGCACGGTGTCCATCATTTCCGTGCAGACATCGAAGAGGTGGCGAACGTCGTTCAACGACGCGCCAGCCATGTCGCCGAAGTTGTGGCCGGCAGAAAAGACCGGGCCGTTGGCGGCGAGAATCACGCCGGTTGCGTCGGTCTGAGCAACGTCACGCAAGGCCTGCGTCAGCCCGACCATGACATCGAGTGCGAGCGCATTGCGCTTTTCGGGCCGGTTGAGCGTGATTGTGGTGAAAGGTCCGTCGGTCTCGACAAGCAGGTGCTGGTAGCTCACCGCTGCAGTCTCGCGCCGCAATCGCCCCAGCCGCCAACAGCGTTTGAACAGTTCCGCT